>CAZXOJ010000485.1:0-2899 GCA_964642325.1 uncultured Bacteroides sp.
GCTTGTTGCTTGCTTCCATTTTTGCCGCCATCATGTCAACGGCCGACAGCCAGTTGCTTGTGTCTGCATCCAGCGTGGTCAGGGACCTGTATGAAAGGATATTGCATAAAGATAAATCCCTCCCCCAGAAACAGCTCACCTTGCTGAGTCGCTTATGTATAGTATTCCTGGTGATAGTTGCGATCTTTCTGGGAATTATGATCGAGGACCTGGTTTTCTGGTTTGTCTTGTTCGCCTGGGCGGGTTTGGGAGCGGCTATTGGTCCCACGTCCATCCTTGCACTTTTCTGGAAGCGTACTACGAAAGCAGGTGTGATAGCGGGACTTATAGGAGGAACAGTTACCGTATTCATCTGGAAATCCGTTCCCGCTTTAAGCGGGCTGATCTATGAATTAATCCCAGCCTTTTTCGTAGCCCTGACGGCTACCATCCTGGTGAGCCTCAGGACGGATAGAACTAAAAAAGAAAGGCCATGATCACTTGAATCACGGCCTTGAGTATATATGACGTTGAAATTGCAGCTAATTCATCTCGAACCATTCAGTATCTGCCAGCATCCAATAATCTAAATCAATATCCTCTTCCAGTATCCTGTCTTCCAGCTTGAAAGTCTGGGTCATCCAGGCTTCCAGGGCCAGTTCTTTTTCTGCATGTACAAATTCAAAATCCATGATTGAAAATATTTTCTTCAGTTTCCAGGAGGAATCATCAATCATCCACGCTTCGAATCCAACCTCCTTCTCTCTGTTATATACAAAATCTTTGCCAAAAAGTTCAGCGGACAGTGAGGGCATCCTTGTGATCACAATTTCATATTTTTCGTCCGGCTCAAATGAAATGGCAAGTGCTTGTTGTCCATATCCATAATAGGAAATAAACACCAACATGCTGGTCAGCGCCATGGTTTTAAATAGTCTTGCTATATGATTATCTGTTTTCATTATTTGTGGTTTCATTATGTCCTATTAGTGACCAGCAATCATGCCAAACTGTATATTATGCTGATTTGAAGCTATTTAACACTAATTAACATTCTATAATTCGTTCGTATCCGTACATGAAAGTCCATTTTCGTTCATAGGATCAGAATGATTATATTTGAACTGTCATATGCCAACATGTCCATCAACCTTAAAAATATAAGCAAGAAATACGGGTCACAGCTGGTGCTGGATGATGTATCTTTTGAAGTAAAAAAAGGAGAAATCCTCGGTTTTATTGGTCCCAATGGTGCTGGTAAATCAACCACCATGAAGATCATAACCGGGTATATTCCTCCAACAAAAGGCGAGGTGATCATAAACGGGATGGATGCCGTCGAGCATTCCCTGAAGATCAGGAAGATCATAGGTTATCTCCCCGAGGCCAACCCCCTGTATACTGATATGTATGTAAAGGAATACCTCAGGTATATTGCTGGTATTTATGGATTAAGGAAAAATGCCAGTAAACTGGTGTCAGACATTATAGAACGTACAGGACTGGCCCCAGAATGCCACAAACAGATCAGGGCCCTGTCTAAAGGCTACCGCCAGCGTGTTGGACTTGCCCAGGCGCTTATCCATGACCCGGAGATCCTGATTCTTGATGAACCAACATCGGGACTTGATCCAAACCAGATCGTTGAGATAAGAAACCTTATTTCCGAACTCGGCAAAGAAAAAACCCTTATGTTGTCCACCCACATCATGCAGGAGGTGGAAGCAATTTGCGACAGGGCAATCATTATCAACAAAGGCAGGATTGTAGCTGATGAAACCCTGGATGGAAAGGCAGATCGTAAATTAGAAGATCTATTCAGGGATTTAACCAACGACTGACCGTCGTGCCTCCCTAAACTGGCAAGCAGTTCTTTTCTCTTTTTGGATTGCTATTTTATTTTGCTTATTTCGTAATCTGATAAACAACTTTAAAGCATGAGTTATCTTTTTACATCTGAATCTGTATCTGAAGGACATCCTGATAAGGTAGCCGACCAGATATCTGATGCCTTGCTTGATGAATTCCTCAGGAGGGATCCTGAATCTAAAGTTGCCATAGAAACCCTAGTGACAACTGGATTGGTAGTCTTAAGTGGAGAAGTACACTCCAGGGCTTATGTTGATGTACAGGAAATCGCCCGCAAGGTAATAAGGGAAATAGGGTATACAGAGGCTGATTATAAATTTGATGCAGATTCCTGTGGTGTAATATCTGCCATTCATGAGCAATCATCTGATATCAGGCAAGGAGTTGACAGGATTTCCGATGAGGAACAGGGTGCCGGAGACCAGGGGATGATGTTTGGATTTGCTTGCAGGGAAACAGATGACTATATGCCCCTGGCTGCAAAGCTTTCCCATATTTTGTTGCAGGAACTGGCTGCCATAAGAATAGAAGAAAAGGAAATGACTTACCTGCGGCCCGACTCAAAATCTCAGGTAACCATTGAATATGATGATAATAAGCAACCATTAAAGGTACATACCATTGTTGTGTCAACACAACATGATGATTTTGCGGATGACAAAATTATGCTGGCAAAAATCAAGGAAGACGTTAAAAATATTCTTATACCACGGACCATCGCGAGTCTACCTGACAGATTAAAAGTCCTGTTTAAAAACGATTTCATCCTGCATGTCAATCCAACTGGTAAATTCGTTATTGGTGGTCCCCACGGGGATACTGGCCTTACCGGCCGGAAGATCATTGTAGATACTTATGGCGGCAGGGGAGCCCATGGAGGTGGGGCTTTTTCAGGTAAAGACTCTTCAAAAGTTGACCGTTCAGCAGCATACGCCATGCGTCACGTTGCGAAAAACATGGTAGCTGCAGGGCTGGCTGATGAAGTGCTGGTACAGGTAGCCTATGCCATTGGTGTGGCAAAACCGCTGGGATTATTCGTCAATACATTTGA
>CAZXOJ010000486.1:0-2885 GCA_964642325.1 uncultured Bacteroides sp.
TCTATGGATTTTAAGCCTCCGGTTCGAGAATACATCTAAGGATTCAAAACTGCATCAAAAAAGGCTGATACATTTTCCACCGGGGTATCCGGCTGGATATTATGAGCGGGAGCCACGATATATCCTCCATCCTTGCCAAGGATTTCAATACGACGTCTTACTTCATCCCTGATCATTTCCGGCCTGCCATTGGGAAGAAGATCCTGGACATCGATACCACCGAAAAAAACCAGGTCCTTCCCAAACTCTCTCTTTAGAAATACAGGGTCCATTCCTGCTGCCAGTGGTTGAATTGGGTTCAGAATATCAAGGCCCAGATCAATAAAATCCGGGATAATAGGAATGATTGATCCACAGCTATGCCAGGCAATCTTAATATCAGGTTGAACCTTTCTGAATTCCTCAAACATGTATTTTATCCTGGGTTTGATGATACGCCTCCATTCATCAGGATCAATCAGCATCCCATTTTGTCCCCCATAATCATCCCCGCACCAGAGAATGTCAATACCCAAAGCCAGAAGTTGTTTACCTGCTTCGATAATATAATGCATGACTTTGTCCATCAGATGCGGTAAGTATTCGGCTCCGGTGACCAGGTCAACCAGGAACTTTTCAAGCCCTGTGAGATACCAGGATATCTCGAAAAACATGGTTTCCACATCCCCGATTACTCCATGCAAATTACCATATGTGGCTAACATTTCCCGGGCAATATCATACCTTCCTGCTGCCAAGGGATTGGGGAAGGGATAATCCAGTATATCATCTTTGCTTGAGGCTTCCGATAAAGGAAATTCATCCAGCTCACTGTACATGCCAATATCCTTGAAAACCATTCCCCATTCGTTTTTTTCCCTGCCGTCAGGCAAGGTTATGCTTGGTGCTGAAGGAGGTGACGCTGGTGCAATGGCAATGATATCAGCACCCAAGGCTGTAAGTAATCCCATATGGGATATCCTGGATGATTCCATGGCATCGATAGGTGGCTCAAAAGGAAGGCCATGTATCTCACTCAGTTTTTCAGCAATCTGAGGAGTAAGAGAGACATAAAGGGGAGGCCTGTCGGGTTGCCGGTGGTTTATGGCTGCTATGGTCCGCTCCCTGGAATTCATGAATCAGTTATGTATGGAAACTTCAAAAGTTCCAGGCTCATTAATGGTAAATTCAAAGATTACATCATGCTGCTGGGAATGCAGCTGATTCCATGTTCGGTACTTGAGGTATATTTTGTAAGGAACAATCGCATTCTGAATGCCGTAACGTGAGCCTAACATCATTTGCTCTCCTGTATCGCTTGCCATTGTAAAATCCGTTATTCCGACATTGTAGCTGCCACCGAGAAATATTCCTATTCTGACCCCAGCACCCATGTTGTTTATTTTCTTGATTGACCAACGAACAACACTCATGGACCTATCAATTTTATAAGAAGGAATTGGTATCGGTCCATAGTAAGTTTCATCCTTCCAAATCCCTGTAACAACAGAATCCCCGAGTGTTGTGGGGTAGGTCATTGTACCTTGTCCCTCAATGATCCCTTCCTTAAATTCTCCTTCAAATATTCGGCCATCTGCCCAGGTATATTTACCTCGCCCGGCTGGCAAACCTTTTGAGAATCTCCCCTCATAAGTATCCGTACCGACAGCTAATCCCTTTCCATTGGCCAGCCCTTTTTTACATTTTCCCGTATATGTGCCTGATATTTCGGGCATAAGTACCTTGCATTCCTCCTGGGCGTATAACATGCTTCCTGAGATCAGGATCAGCATTAACCACGTGGTTTTGATTGAAATATTACGGTTTTTCATAATGTTAGTTGGTGATGGTAACTTCAAAAGTTCCCGGTTCATTGATTGTAAAATCAAGCATTACATCATGCTGACTGGAGTGCATTTGATTCCAAACACGGTATTTAATCTGTACTTTGTAGGGTACAACAGCATTCTCCAGACCAGGCTTTCTTCCTGACGTGATTAGTTCTCCACTGGAAGCATCCAAAGTCCAGCCATCTATGTCAGTATTAAAACTACCGGCAAGGTATAATGATACACTGATCCCGCTGCCTATTTCGTTTGCTTTCCTGATCGAGTACCTGACAAGCCCCTGATTCCTGGTAACCTTATATGGTGGTATGAATTCAGTCCCGACATATTCATCTTTTTTCCAGTAACCGGCGACAATTGAATCCTCTCCTGCTGTTGGGTAAATCATTGTTCCTTTTCCGTCCCGCTCTCCAGCTAACCATGATCCTTCATAAACCCGGCCATCTGCCCAGGTATACTTGCCATCCCCATCCGGCAATCCTTTCAAAAAACGCCCCTCATAAGTATCAGTACCTACGGCCAAACCCTTGCCTTGTGCCAATCCTTTTTTACATTTCCCCGTGTATGTTCCGGAAATCTCAGGCATAAGTACCTTACATCCATCCTGAGCGTAGATAATGCTTCCAGAGAGCAGGATCAATATAAACCCAAAGGTCTTGAAAAATACAGTACTGCTTCTCATGTCTGTTAGTTTAAATTTATCTATTCCGAAAAATATAGCCATACTTTATCATGCATGGTATACAAACGGTTATGTTCACCATCGAGAACAAAAATGGGACTGGAATGGTCCCCTTCCACGATAGGGTTTTCCGGGTATTTCACCCAATTAACCAGGTCTGTAGATACAGCCACATTGGATGTCCACAGCGCATTGGCGTTGGCGTCAGCCCAATCCGGGTTTGATGAACCATGATAATACAAATAATATTGGCCATCATGCTCGAGCACCTGGTTTGCGGCTACAGCTCCTTCATCGTATAGTTCCGGACCCATTTCATTAACCGGCTCATCCTGTACATTCGTCCAGGTTATCTTGTCCTCCGATGTTGCCAGCCA
>CAZXOJ010000487.1:0-2873 GCA_964642325.1 uncultured Bacteroides sp.
TCCCACTCCAGGATAAAATTAGCGTACTGTTCCCTGGAAATCAATCCTCCTGCACCGGATCCGTCATTCCTCAGTTCATCATTTTCTACATACCATCCCGAAACAGGAAAATGATCCATATGGAATCCCCGCCATTGATCTGTATTGTTTCCGTTAAATAACTCGGTCCACTTATTGCCTTCATCTCCTGAGAGTTTAGACTTTGTAACATTCTGACAGCTGCAGATAAGCAACAGCATGCCCATGGATAGCGCATAGAATTTGGACATCATGACGTATTTAATTGGTTCAGTAAAAAGCTTTATTGATTCTGAATAGACTGTACCACGAAGATAAAATAATTCAATTTATAAAAAGCCAATTATATTTGGAGTTTATGTTATTCCCCAATCCATATTTGTATGAAGATAAAATTTCTTGGTGCTGCTCGTGAAGTGACTGGTAGCAAACACCTGATTCTTACCAGCAAAGGCAAACGGCTCCTGCTCGATTGCGGCATGTACCAGGGAAAGGGTCTCGAAACAGAGGAGCTTAACAGAGATCTGGGATTCAATCCCCAGAAAATAGATTACCTGGTGCTGAGCCATGCACACATTGATCATTCCGGGCTTATTCCATATATCTATAAACTGGGATTCAGGGGTTCTGTTTTATGTACCAATGCCACACGTGACCTTTGTGCTATCATGCTGGCAGATTCAGGTCATATCCAGGAGCATGATACCCGCACATTTAATAAGAAAAGGAAAAACCAGGGTCTTCCACCTGTGGAGCCTCTCTATGATAAAGCCGATGCCATAGCATGTATGGAGCTGTTTATCGGTGTCCCATATAACCGCAGGTTCCTTGTCGATAAAGATATCTCCTTACAATTTACCCAGACTGGTCATATGCTGGGTGGAGGTACAGCCAATATCGAGATAATGGAAAATGACAGGATCGTGCGTATAGCCTATACTGGTGATATAGGCAGGCCAGGAAACCGCATCCTTGCACCTCCGGCTCCGTTCGGGCAAGCAGATATCCTGATCACAGAAGCTACTTATGGGGACCGCCTACATACTGATTCCAGCCAATCTGAGAAAGAACTACTCGATGTGCTTTACCAGACCTGTGTCGAGAAAAAGGGCAAGCTGATTATTCCTTCTTTCAGTGTGGGCCGGACCCAGGATATCGTTTACTCCTTGAATAACTTTTATAATCAGAACCGGCTTCCGAAAATTGACATTTTTGTGGACAGCCCAATGGCCATCAATGCTACCGAGGTATTCAGGCTGCATGCCGAATGTTTTAACAGGGATATCCTCGAGGTAATGGAGCGTGACCCTGATCCCTTCGGCTTCAATAGTCTGCATTATATCAGGTCGCACGAGGATTCCAAACACCTGAACAAATTGAAAGGGCCATCTGTCATTATTTCGGCATCGGGGATGATGGAGGCCGGCCGCATCAAGCACCATCTTGCCAATAACATAGCTGATCCGAAGAATACTATCCTGGCTGTTGGATATTGTGCACCTGCAACCCTCGGAGCAAAGATCCTGAGAGGAGATCGTGAGGTATCCATCCATGGTGCCGTATATCCTGTAAATGCAGATATTAAACGGATTGACTCATACAGTGGCCATGGGGATTACAAGGAAATGCTTGATTTTATAGGTTGCCAAGAGAAAGCCGAATTAAAAATGTCTTTTATTGTCCACGGAGAATATGAAGCACAGCAAAGTTATCGCTCGCATATGGAATCGTATGGATTCGACAATATTCGCATTCCCGCCAGGGGAGAAGAGTTTGAATACTAGACCGGATTTGTATTACACAAAATACGGCTCTCTCATTTCCCTGACATACAGGCGGTTTGCTTCATTATCGTCAATGGCTTTTCCCTGCTCAGTATCCCATGTGATCTTGCGCCCTGTTCTCACTGCCATATTCCCAACATGACTGATGGAATCAGAGATGATGGCATCGCTAATCGGACAGACCTCCCCTGTTTCTCCCTTTACCATATCTACAAACACTTCACCCATCCCAATATAATCCCTGATATTGTTATTCAGTTTTAGATCAATATCCGGGTCACTGGCATTGGCAGAGTTCCTGCTTAGTGAGATCCATCCCTTGCTGCCGTAAAAGGTTGTCCCATTGCCCTCCTCGTTAGTCCGATAGGTTAATAAGCTCTTCTTTTCTGCAACATCTGTACTGAAAAATCTCATTTTAATACCTTGCTTGAAGGTATAATTTAAATCCCAGGAATTAACGTTGTTGTATAATCCACCGGGGGCCCAGAAACCACCATCACCTTCACATGTATACCTGCCCTTGATCTCGTCCAGTAATCCCCAGACCAGGATATCGAGCGGATGTGCTCCCCAGCCAGCCAGGAAACCAATACTGTAATCATTGATGAACCAGGAGCTGTTGTTGGTGACCCTGTCGGGACAATACGGCCTTAAGGGCGCGGGACCTGTCCACCTGTCGTAATCAAAGGTATCGGGGACGGGTACAGCTTCCGGACAAACGGGAGATTCAACCGGATTGATGGGTGGACACCATACTTCAGCTTTCTCAATTTCACCAATGGCACCATCCCTGATCATTTCGATGCCCATTTTCATATGCAAGGCAACCCTTTGCTGTGTACCGTAATGGAACCTGAGATCCCGTGCTTTTAATTCCTTTTGCAGTTTCAGGTAATGAGGATAACTCAATCCCAGGGGCTTCTCAAGATAGATGTGCTTCCCTGCCCTGGCAGCTTTTAAAGCCCCGGGAACATGCCAGTGGTCAGGCATGGCCATAACTACTGCATCAATATCATCACGTGCCAGTATTTCATCAAAATTCAGATAGGCTTTACACTCAGGGGCAACGAT
>CAZXOJ010000488.1:0-2865 GCA_964642325.1 uncultured Bacteroides sp.
TTTTTCTCCGGAGAGTTTTGCTGGATATATACTTCAGCCAATTTTTTTGAAGGATGTATCCTGAATTTCAGTGCGTATAAAAACAGCAGGACAACGATGTTGAATGGAAGGGAGTAAATGGGGAGTCCGAGTATCGTGAAAATCTTGGTAAGGCTGATCGTAACCAGGGCCACCATGGGAATAAGGACCACCACCCAGAGAAAGGACCTTCTTGACGGAACGATGAAGAATCCTCCCAGTGCAATAGAGGTCAGAATATAATTAAACCCTATATAACTGTAACTCAATTCGGATATATTGGCCCCGATAATCTCATAAAATATATAGGCAGTATAGAATCCGAGGAGGGAAAGGGTAAAGGATATCCGGGAACAGTAAAACAACCCGATAGCCAGGATGATCCCGGAAAGGATATTATACTGGAACAGGATGGCCCCGAGAGATATCAGGTAGATCCTGAGGGACTGGGCCATGCCCAGGGAATTCCACCAGTCATAGAGTCCAACAAGTGTACTGCCTCCAATCATGTACAGGTCATTGAAGGTGTAGATCCCCCTTTCACTCACGCCCAGTGCCGTAAATTCCCGGGTGGCAAGTGTCATGATCCATACCGACAGGAGAAAAGGAATGCTGAGAAAGGGAAGTGTATACTTACCGATCACACCCTGCATGGTTACCGAGATCAGCAATGTGAGGATGGCTCCCAGGATGACAATGATGACCAGGAGAAGGCCTGGCTCGAAGTAAACCCCTAGCGCCAGTCCCACCAGCAGGCTGTTAAACCCGAATAAGCCCTTGGAAAGTGTCCGTTTGTCAAATCCCAGGAGGAACCCGACCAGGTTGGTCGTAATTACTGATATCAATCCCATCACTCCAGCAAACAGGTCAATGAAAGTAATTACCAGAAGGATGTAAGCGAAGACCCGGTTATCCGAGAAAAATACCTGTGAATAGGAATTTGGTATTCCTTTCAGAAAAAGTTTGATATCACTGTTGCGGGTCATCTTGTTGATTCAAGTTAACAAATCCTCTGCTGTCATTCCAAATGCCCGGGAACCTGTTCCTGTCCCCGAATATTTTCCATTTCTTCCTTTCTTCTGATAACATGAGGCTTATTATCCATATCGATCAATACCACATTGGGGCGTAGTGTAATAAATTGCATCCACTGTGTCATATTGTAAGCCCCTATCCTTTTGACAACAAAATGGTCACCTTTTTTCAGCAATGGAAAAGCAATGGCTTCCCTCAGTACGTCAATGTTCATGCACAGGGGACCATAGAGGGTGGTTTCTTCAAGGTGTTCCGATACCGGGGCAGCAGGATATACCTCATGTTCATACCAGAATGAAGTGAAGAGCAGGTTCACGCCAACATCCACGATGGTGGCACGGTTGCCGCTTGACAGACGCTTGTTGGCAATAACCGTACCCAGCAGGTATCCGGCGTCATCAATAAGGGCCCGTCCTGTTTCAAGGATCAGTGTGGGCAGGTTCTTTGGATCAAGATTGGAATTCAGAATGGCCGATGATATAGCCTCTGCATACTCTGTGAACGTAGGTGTGGTATCGGTTCCGGGATAGTAGGCTCCCTTCAGGGTATTCTGAGAAGCAAATCCTCCGCCCATATCTATGTATTTGATATGTGTCCCGTATTTCTTTTCTATTCCGTACGCCAGGTCAGCCAGTTTCCCGGCCGCAACCTTATATGTATTGGCTGACATCATATAAGTTCCGATATGTGAATGCAAGCCCACTAACTCAAGTTTTTCATTGATCATGATCCTGTTGATGGCATCCCATGCATCCCCATTCTCATAATTGAATCCGAAGCGGTCCCACATTGGATACACACCTGTATCCATGTTTACCCGGATGGCCACCTTGGGTTTTTTCCCAGCCGTTTCAGAAAGGGCAAGGATGGCATACATTTCATCAAAATGGTCGATGTGGATTAGGGAATCATTTTCGACAGCTTTTTTAAGATCCTCATCGTTCTTATCCGGACCGTTAAATATGATCTGGCTACCTTTTACCCCATTGAGCAAAGCCTTGTCATACTCGAACCCGGATACTACCTCTGCCCATGAACCTTCACTATGGAAGACCCGGCAAACGGCATCCAGGTAATTGGTTTTATAGGACCATGCAAACTGGACCTTCGGATATCGCGTGGTAAAGGCATGCTTTGCCTTTTTATAGGTTTCGCGTATGGTTTTTTCGGAGATGACAAATAATGGGGATCCGAATTCCCTGACCAGGTCAGCCACCCCGTTATCATCAATATGTGTCAGGGGTTCCACCTGTGGCTTCATACCGAATTTGCTGGGCATTCCGGCCTGAATCTTCTTAATATATGGTCTTTCAAATACTTTTTTGTCCATGATTTGCTTGTTTATAATTCTCCAAGTGTTGACAGTTTTTCAAATTCTTTCAAATCTGTAATGAGATCGTATGAGTAACGGACAAACATCTTCCCAACATCATATTCGGTATAGGGTTCCACATCCATCCCCAGGGCCAGTTTTACCAATGCCTCGGGTAGGTTTTGTCCCGCTCCCACAGCCAGATAAACCCAGGCCGGGATGCGTGGATTAATCTCTATAACATACAATTCATTGTCAAATGATTTTACGATCTCCACCTCCAACCCTCCTCTCCACTTCACTGAGGATATGATCTTGTCTGTCAGCTCAAGCAGTTTTTTGTCATCCAGGGTAATCCCTGCCCAGGCTTTCCCTTTGTCAGTAATGTATTGCTTGCGCATGGGAACGGCTCCAATGGTCTTGCCATGGCCATCGCCCAGGGCTACTACATTCACCTCTGTTCCCTTGATAAATTCCTGTATGATAATGGGAAGTCCCCA
>CAZXOJ010000489.1:0-2863 GCA_964642325.1 uncultured Bacteroides sp.
AATCCCTGCGGATATACCGATAAGGGAGTTACATCCATACAGCAGGAAGCAGGCCGTGAAATTGTGATTACAGATGTTCGCGAAAAATTGAAGGAGAAGTTTTCAGAAGTATTTCAGGTAGAATTACATACAGTATGACGGCAATGGAGAAAAACTGGATTCTGAAGAGCCAGGGGGAGGGACAAGAGGTTGAAAGGCTGTGCAGCGAGCTGGATATTACAAAGCCGCTGGCGATAATGCTGGCCCAGCGTGGAATTTCCAGTTTTGATGAGGCCAAAAGTTTTTTCCGCCCGGAATTACCACTGCTCCATGACCCATTCCTGATGAAGGATATGGACCTCGCCATTGAAAGGATACAGGCCGCCGTGCAGAATAAGGAAAAGATCCTGGTTTACGGTGATTATGATGTGGACGGCACCACCTCCGTCGCCCTTGTTCATACCTTCCTGAAAACCTTCCATGAAGCCATTGACTTTTATATCCCCGACCGTTACAATGAAGGTTACGGGGTTTCCACCAAGGGCATAGACTATGCAAGGGAAACGGGAGCAACCCTTATCATTGCCCTGGATTGTGGAATCAAAGCCATAGATAAAGTCAAGTACGCGAAGCACCACAGCATAGATTTTATCATCTGTGACCATCACAATCCCGGCGACGAGATCCCTCCTGCCGTGGCGGTCCTTGATCCCAAACGTGTAGATTGCACCTATCCTGATGCCGATCTTTCGGGTTGCGGAGTTGGATTCAAACTTATACAGGGATATGCCGCTAAAAACGATATTCCATTCGAGGAATTGATCCCTTTCCTTGACCTGGTTGCCGTGAGTATCGCTTCTGATATCGTATCCGTGACCGGGGAAAACAGGATCCTGGCTTATTACGGGCTGAAGCAGTTAAATGAAAACCCTCGGACTGGTCTCAAGGCCATAGTTGAGTTGGCCGGTATTTCTGACAAACAGATCACCTTAGATGATGTCGTGTTCAAGATCGGACCACGGATCAATGCAGCGGGCAGGATGGAATCGGGAAATAGTGCTGTAAGCCTGCTGATCGCTGAAGATAGGGCACTGGCCAAGGTGATGGGTGATAAGGTTAATTCATATAATTCCACACGAAGGGACATTGATACATCAATTACCCAGGAAGCCCTTGATATCATTGGAAGGGATCCGGAGTTGCAGAATCGGAAAACCACTGTTTTGTTTAATCCCAACTGGCATAAAGGCGTAATAGGGATTGTTGCCTCCCGGCTGATTGATAACTGGTACAGGCCCACCGTAATCCTAACGGAATCAAATGGATTTGCCACCGGTTCGGCGCGATCGGTTTTTGGGTTCGATCTCTACCAGGCGGTTGATGCCTGCAGTGACCTGCTGGAGAATTTCGGGGGACATAAATATGCCGCGGGACTGACACTCAAGCTAGAGAATATCCCCCGTTTTCAGCAGCGCTTCGAAGATTTCGTGGCCGATACCATAGATGCCGATCAGTTGATCCCGGTCGTAGAGATCGATACAGAGATTGTTCTGAGTGAAATTTCTCCCAAGTTTTTCCGTATCCTAAAACAATTCGAACCCTTTGGTCCGGGAAATATGGCTCCAGTATTCCTCACGGAGAATGTTGTGGATAATGGTACCGGCAAGCAAGTGGGTGCCAACGGTGAGCATTTGAAATTAAACCTGATCCAGGAGGAAGACCCTTATAAGGTTTACCCTGCCATCGCCTTTCAACGGGGGAACCTGTATAAGCATATTAGCATGGGACAGGGATTTGATGTATGTTACTCATTGGAGGAAAATGTATTCATGGGACGGGTAAACCTCCAGATGAATATCAAGGATGTAAAATTTGATTAGAACTTCAGGCGGAGCTGTAGCCTCAGGTCCGATTTTTTATTCCCATCAATTTCATTCAGGCCGCTGCTGATCGTTTCACGGTCACGATAGCTGGTCAGGGCGTATTTAAACCAGAGGTCAACATGTTTTCCCAGGTCCCATCGGGCATTGAGGTATGTCCGTATCCCCCTGTCAAAGAAAGATGGAATGGAAAAAGAATACAGCACATCATGCTCGTAATTGTAGATCCTGGAAAAATAGCTTTCTGTGTCAAACATACAGTAGCGAAAGGAGAAGCTGAGGGGGAAAGACGGAGGTTTATAAATGATGTCATGATAGGCCAGGTAGCCGTATTCCCTACTGCCTGCCCCTTTCTGATAATGTGATATCTCAAGCCGGTTCTGGAAGCTGAGTCCATCCACTACAGAGTAGGATATATGAAACCTGATGTGGGACTTCCTCGCCATTTCAATGGAAGATGATATGGCATTCTCAAGGGTGTTGTCTGAGGGTTTTGACTTGTGACGAAGCCTTATGTAGCCTTTTAGTTTACCACGGCTGGTATATTCAGCCTGCAGATGATAGTCGTAGCCTGAGGAAGGAGCGCTGGTCTGTGAGGTCAGCCAGGGGAAGCTATAGGCATCCAGGTATCCTGTCAGGCGCCAATGGGGGAAGGGCCTGACTTCCAGTCCCAAAAAAATCCCATGCTCATTGTTGTTGTCTGAACTTTCCGAAAAGGCGTTGCCGTAGTGGGCATAATAACGTTTATCGAAATAACGGTGAAGCACTGAGAGGGACACCTGCTCATGAAGATCGAAGCTTGCCCCGTTCAGCAACCCTATGGTCCCGCTGTAGGTACTGTAACCGATTTCTCCGAAAAAGATCATCCGGTTGAGGCTGACCGTGTAATCCATGCCCAGGTTGGTGTTCTGGTTTCCGGTGAAATCAAACTGTTTCTGTGGATCCGGTAAGTGGTCTGGCGCTGCATCATAAAAATAATTCACTGCTGTACCTCCCAGGTGGAA
>CAZXOJ010000490.1:0-2840 GCA_964642325.1 uncultured Bacteroides sp.
CCAGGAAAATGCTAACATTAATTTCCGTATTAATATTTTTGCTCGTTCCTGTATTTCTTATTGAAGCGGGAGGAGAGAATTCTATCCATGATACTACGTCAAGCACAAAAATAGACGATTTAACTTTAATCAATGCTGTAGCCCCTTTCCCATCCCAATGGTTCTCATCAGATCCTGAAAATGAAAGGGCTCAAGGATTAATGGACAAGTACCTGATTTCGATCCTGGAATGGGATGATGTTTTATTGAAAGAATTTAAAACAGTACCGGGATTTAGTGACATGGGATTTTATGGTGATGGCAGAAACGTGGAGAATGCAGTCAGACCAATATGCTATGCAACTTTCACAAATGCCTTCCTTTCAAAAATTAAAAGTTTTCCACCAGGTACTGGCATTTCAGAAGACAGGCATTTCAGGATGAAAGATTGTGCACTAAAATCTTTACGTTACCTAACGTATTCACATGTAACAGGAGATGGAGAATGTGCTGACGGTGGCAATTGGGGTAACCAATGGCAATCATCTATGTGGGCAAGAGCAGCAGCTTTGGCAGGATGGTTGCTATGGGAAGACCTGGACAAGGAATTGAAAATTGATGTAGCCAGGATGCTGGAGTATGAAGCGAACCGGTTCATCAATGCTGAACCCAGAAACCAGGAGTATGATAATACCGGTGCCGAGGAAAATGCCTGGAATTCCCATTGTACATCTCTGGCTTTCAACATGATGCCATCCCACCCTAACCGGGACAAATGGGATAAGGCCGCCAAGACATTTATGTACAATTCTTTTTCTGTCGCAGAAGACCTGGAGGATACAAATATTGGCGACGACAATAAAATGATCAAGGAATGGGTATCGACAATTAATGCACACCCGGATTATACTGTCGAAAACCATAGTCGTGTGCACATAGGTTACTTAAAAAATACCCTTTGTATGCTTTTGGAAAATGCACTTAACTATGAATTGATGGGGAATCTGAGACCGGCTGCCATGTTTCATCATATGCCCGAAACTTTTGAGATCATGAAAAAATCCATGATGAAAGATGCAGCATCAGTATACTGGGGTAGCAATGACTGGAGGGTAATACATACCCAGGCCACCGATATCATATCTTATGCGGTAATAAGTTTGCTAAATGATGATGGAGCAGCAGCCTATCTGGAAAATGTTGCGATAGATTATTTGCTTTCGCTTCAGCAGCATAATGAAGGATATTTAAATTTCAGAAGAGATCTTGAATGGTCAGGATTTGCAGCTACCCGCCTGATTAATGCCTGGCTTCTGCATGCCATCCTGGGCGCTGGGAATACCCCACTTTCAGAAGAGGAATTTGACAGCCTTTATAATAATGTCACCTATTTCCCATATGGTAATACAGTTATTCACCGTACCTCTACAAAATTTGCATCATTCTCATGGAATGCTTACTTCCTTGCCCTCTCGCTAAATAAAAATGGCAGCTGGCAGAACTGGCCGCGCGAGTCGTCATATATAGGCCTTATTAACGGATCAGAAGCAGGAAGGAAGGAGGCCACAATTGAAAGCATTCAACCTGAAATAAATGACGATCGTTTTACCATTACCGGAAAGTTCAAACGCAATGCAAAAGATGTAAGTCTCATCCAGGATGTCTCATTTACCTCTTTAGAAGGAGATATTACCGTTTACATAGAACGACTGACGA
The DNA here is from genome assembly GCA_964642325.1 of uncultured Bacteroides sp. Taxonomy (GTDB): domain Bacteria; phylum Bacteroidota; class Bacteroidia; order Bacteroidales; family SM23-62; genus SM23-62. The sequence continues at coordinate 1,696 of CAZXOJ010000490.1, forward strand.
AGTTGTCAGGATCTATAACATCCCGGGAAACAGGGTTGGTTGGGCATGAATTTGAACTCAGCGAACCAGAAAGGATATTGTATACAGATGAAGGTACTACGATCGTCTCCGTAGATGGGAATGAATCCATAAAAATGCACAGCAACTGGCTGAATATCGGAGGTAAAACAGGATATGTTGTTTGCCGGAAGGGAATGGAAAATATAATGACTTACCATCATTCCACCGAAAGAAACCGTAATTGCGACTTTATCAATTTAATTGGTGAAGGAAGTTCTGATTGGACAAATGACTGGGCTTGTGTTGTTACTTTTTTAAACCAGGCCCCTGCTGAAACTGCAACATGGGCTGAAAATATAGCTTTCGAAGTAGAAGGGAATTCTGCAACATGTAAAATTGGGAATCAGATAGTCTCGGTTGATTTTAAATACTGAGCCAATTATCCATAATATTCAAAAATTCAGGTACATACTCAGCCGGGATATGTTCATCGAGGCATCCATACAAGATGATCAGATTTTTTAATCCGAACAGTTAATTTTTTGCTTCCTTTTGATTACATTTAGATACAAATTGTATAGAGATGGAATTATTACTCGAAACCTGGTGGCAGGGCATGCTGGTAGCTGAAAAAGTCTATTGGATAATAGCCATTCCTTTCACCCTGATTTTCCTTATCATGATGGTCATGACATTACTTGGAGGTGATCTTGACAGCGCCGATATGGATGTGGATATGGAGATGGATTCTGATACAGGAATAGGATTTCAGTACCTGAGCATCAAAAACCTTGTTGGATTTTTTACCATTTTTGGATGGACAGGAATAGCCTGTCTGGCATCTGGAAAAAGCATGGTCTTCACGGTTATTGTATCTGTCCTGGCCGGACTGCTGATGATGACTATCATGTCCACGATTGTCTATCTGATGGGTAAACTCACCGAACAGGGCAACCTGAACCTCCAGAATGCCATTGGAAAGATCGCAACAGCTTACCTCACTATCCCGGCAGAACGAAAAGGTATGGGAAAGATTCAGGTCAAGGTTCAGGGATTCAGGACCCTTGATGCCATAACAGATGAGAAAGAGGATATTAAAACAGGAGCTGTTGTGGAGGTGGTTGATGTCATTAACAATCAAGTAT
>CAZXOJ010000491.1:0-2836 GCA_964642325.1 uncultured Bacteroides sp.
ACGCCATGGGACTGGCGGGGATGGTGGGATTTTGGCACAGGGGCACTCGGGGATATGGGGTGTCATGTTATGGATCTCCCGTTTTATGCCTTGAAGCTGGGTTATCCGGCAAGCGTTGAAGCCAGTTCTACCCCGGTGAATAAGGAAAGTCCACCAGTAGCCTCCAGGATTGAATATACTTTTCCCGCAAGGAAAGATCTTCCAAACCTGGCCCTTCCGGAAGTAAAATTTACCTGGTCTGATGGCGGGATCCGGCCAACCCGTCCGGAAGAGCTTCCAGATGGCGAGGTCATGGGGGATTGGTCAGGAGGTTGCCTGTTCATCGGAACAAAGGGAAAGATCGTTTCTGCAAATTATGGTAGCGGGTATAAGCTGCTTCCGCTGGATAAAAATTTCCCTGAACCTGAAGAGACATTGGAGCGGGTCCAGGATGATCCCCTGGGTGGAGGAAGGCATGAGATGGACTGGGTGAGGGCATGTAAGGAGGATCACAAAGACCGCAAGGAAGCCTGTGCCAGTTTTGATTACGCCGGACCGGAATCTGAAACAGTCCTGATGGGTAACCTGGCCATTCGCCTGCAACAGTTGAGCCGTAAACTGGTATGGGATGGGAAAAAGATGAAATTTAAAAACATCGGACCGGGTGATAAGATGAAGTTCCGGAAGCAATCTGATGGTTTCACCGACGATATTGGGAAGCGTTTTGCCGAACCTGAATGGGAAGAGTTAAGTGCTGAGGAGGTTGCCAATGAATGGATAAAGCATACCTACCGCGAGAGCTGGGAATTATAAATCCAATATTTTTGTGGATAATTCCCTCTCAGGATGATGTTTTACTAATATTTCTTTACCATCTTTTACTATACGGATCAAATCATCCTTAATTGAGACAACTGGTCTTGTCTCTCCTGGTTTATTGACGGTAAGTACTACCAGAAATGAGGTTTCAATAGCGGTAGTTTTCAAATTTATCGTCTTCAGTAGTGCCTCATCCTGATCATAATCCGGTGAACCAAAAACATCACTTGCATCCAGCATACGTTCAGTTATTTCTGAGAAAATCCCAGAAGGAAGCAGTGGAAAGACAGATAATGATGCCTTTTCTTTTTCGATCTCAAAAGAGGAAGATATCTTTTCAATATTTGCAATCTCATTGGCCTGCAGCAACCATTCAAAGGAGGAATTTGCTTTACCCTTTAACCTATCTGCAATTATGATCACGTTGGGTTTTATAAACATTAATTGACGTTCAAAATACTCAAGGCCAGCCTCTTCTACATAGATGTTACCTGCATTCCCTATGATATAGTCATATTCCTTGGTCGTTTCGGCAAGCATTATTTTTGGAGCCGGTTCACGGTTCTGGAACGCCATATAGTCGAGCCATCTTTCTCCTGCACCAGCCTGTCCTCTACCATTCACCAAAATGGTGTTGTGATTTCGTGTTTGCTTTACATGAGTGTAGCCCGGATCTATGGCCAACCATGTGCCGTTTGCATAGATCACAAAATGATTGATATTCGGCTGTTGATGTCCGGGTCCGTATCCCCTGTTTGATATTCTCTCAGGTTTTGCCTGGTTTGCTTGGCCCGGTCCAGGTCCGCAACGAAATCCAACCATAGTAGCATCCTTTTCCCAACTACTTCGCATAGTAACAAACCCATGATCTTCAAAATGATGGAATTTGTCTTCAACGGAACTATAATCGATGGGATTTATGGTAGCATCATATGCTAAAAAGTCAAACCATGACAATTTATGTGGTTTATCAGCCTGGATTTTTAAAGCAAAATCCTGTACAACACCATCCCTGTATTTACTGGCAGGCAGATAAAGTAAAAAGGACGGTATATACCTGTCTGTTCCGCAATCACTAAAATTTATTACCCTGGTTAGCTTATCGGGTACTGAAAAATGTATGGGGAATCTGCCGGTCTTTTTGAGCCAATGATAGTCCTCAAAATAATCATGATAACCAGAGGTTTGAGCACCCTCAAGGTATCTCAGGAAATAGCCCAGTCCGTATTGCCAGTACTGCACACCCTCTCCCCAGGATCCATCCAGAGGAGCATTTTGGATTATGTATTCAGTCCATTCATTTGCCTGCATTAAAAATCTCTCGCGGTCAGGATCTTCATCTTCCAGGATTAATCCCACGGTACCCAATGCCGAAGTTTCAATAAGTAAATGATTGCTTAAAGCCCTGTGGCTGGCCGCAGTATTTTTTACTATGTCCGCTTCCTTTGTAAGTCGTGCTATAATTCTTTTTTTCAAATCATCATCCAGGTGGTGGTAAAGCCAATCATAGGTTTGTGCAATCCCTGTTATCCACGAAGACCGGCCAAGATTTGCACTTCCCTCCCAGGTTTCTACAGCTAATAGTGCCTTTATCCATTTTTCTGCGCCACTAAGGTATTTATCATCTTTGGTTAGTAGATAGGCTAATCCTAATGATGGCAGGGACTCGCCTATGCGTCTGTACTTATTATGCGCATTTTGAGCCTGGGGAGGTTCTTCCTCCATAAAATCATCAGCTAAAAAAATCGCGAGCTCATAAAGGTGTTTATGAGTGGTTTCAGCTTTCCTGGCTAAATCTTTAATGTCCTGTTGGGTGATAATAAGCCGGGGAAAATTATCATTTATCAGGGGAAGGCTGTCAGCTTTATGCTCATTTGATCTTTGTGCACAAGCGATTGTGGTAACCGCAACGACTGTTACAATTATTCCTACAAATCTAGAACATGTCCGCATTGATTTGATTTTTCAATAGTTCATTATTCGTGTCTCAATGACTCGGCCGGATTTACATTGGCTGCTTTTATGACCTGTGAACTTA
>CAZXOJ010000492.1:0-2836 GCA_964642325.1 uncultured Bacteroides sp.
CATCCAGCCAGGTATCATCATCGAAATAATCGACCGATATTACATCGCCGGGTTTCCAGTCTTTTACAAATCCCTTCAGTTCAATGGTCTTTTTCTTGGGCGTGGTCTTGGCCTTCTTAAAGTGCCCTAACATGGCGTTGGTGGTATGCTTTTCCTTCTTCTCATCATAGGAAAGCTGGACCGCATTGTACCCATCATGATTAACTGTCTTGATCTGGGTTACAACGTTTGGCTTTACCTCAATCACTGTACAGGGAATATTCTTTCCCGCATCATCAAAGACCGAAGTCATACCAACCTTTTTACCTACTAAACCTGGCATCTTATTATAAATTTATTTATTACACTTTAATTTCAACTTCCACACCGCTGGGCAATTCCAGTTTCATCAAGGCATCAATGGTCTTGGGTGTAGAACTGTAAATATCCAGCAGTCTCTTGTAGGAGCTCAGCTGATACTGGTCCCTCGATTTCTTATTTACAAACGTCGAGCGAAGTACAGTAAAAATCCGTTTGTGGGTTGGCAGCGGAATTGGTCCACTAACTACAGCCCCGGTGGATTTTACCGTCTTCACGATCTTTTCTGCTGATTTATCAACCAGATTGTGATCGTATGATTTCAGCTTTATTCTAATCTTCTGGCTCATTTATTATCTTATCTGTTATAAATAATATTCATTAAGCAAACAGCGTTCCTTGCATTTTCTCTAATAACTGTTTTGATATCTCAGCAGGAACCTCATCATAATGAGAAAATTCCATGGTAGATGTTGCCCTGCCAGAAGAAAGTGTTCTGAGCACGGTCACATAACCAAATTTCTCTGCAAGTGGTACCTTGGCCTTGATCACCCTGGCGCCTGCCCTGCTTTCCATCCCTTCAACCTGTCCCCTGCGGCGGTTAAAATCTGAAATTATATCACCCATATACTCTTCCGGTGTTACTACCTCAGCAGCCATAATGGGTTCCATTAAAACAGGATTAGCCTTTTTCGTGGCATTCCGGTAACCTATTTTTGCTGCAATTTCAAATGCCAACTGGTCCGAATCAACTGCATGAGAGGAACCATCGAGCAGTGTGACTTTCAATTTATCCAAAGGAAAACCTGCCAACGGTCCGCTTCTCATGGCTGCCTTGAATCCTTTTTCAACTGAGGGGATGAAGTCCCTGGGAACATTTCCGCCTTTTACCTCGTTGATGAACTGAAGTCCCTCTACATCATCGTCTCCAGGTTCAATTCTGAAGGAAATATCAGCAAATTTCCCACGGCCGCCCGTTTGTTTCTTAAACACCTCACGGTGCTCAATGGACTGGGTGATGGCTTCCTTATAATTCACCTTTGGGATCCCCTGGTTGCATTCCACTTTGAATTCCCTTTTCAACCTGTCGATCAGTATCTCCAGATGAAGTTCTCCCATGCCGTTGATAACTGTCTGACCGGTATCCTCATTTACCTTCACCTGGAAGGTGGGATCTTCTTCCATCAGTTTCCCCAGTGCCAAACCCAGCTTATCGATATCATCCTGGGTCTTGGGTTCAATGGCAATACTGATCACAGGATCCGGAAATTCCATGGTCTCCAGGGCTATCGGATGTTTGAGATCACAAAGTGTATCACCGGTTTTGATATCCTTAAACCCTACCACAGCACAGATATCGCCTGCCTCAATAAACTCTTTCGGATTCTGCTTGTTGGCATGCATCTGGTATAATCGTGTGATCCTTTCCTTCTTATTTGACCTGGAATTTAATACCTGGTCACCGGCTTTCAAAGTGCCGGAATACACCCTCAGGTAGGCCAGCCTGCCAACAAAGGGATCGGTAGCAATTTTGAATGCCAGTGCCGTAAGTGGCTCCGATGCATCCGGGTTCCTTTCCTCTTCTTTTTTGATGAAAGGATTTTGCCCGGAGACTGCTCCGACATCAATTGGACTCGGAAGCAGTGCAACGATCCCATCCAGCAAACGCTGAACCCCCTTGTTCTTGAAGGCTGCTCCGCAAAACACAGGTACGATCTTGAGATCTATCACCGCTTTGCGGGTCACTTCCATAAACTCCTCAACAGTTATTGACTCCCTGTCTTCAAAGAACCTTTCCAGCAGGTCATCATCCTGCTCGCATACTGCCTCTACCAGGTTTTCCCTCCACTGCTCTGTCTCCTCAATCAGTTCTTCCGGAATGTCTGTATAGACATATTTCATCCCCAACTCTTCGTCTTCAACCCACTGTATGGCCCTTCTTTCAATCAGGTCAATAACACCTGTGAAATTATTCTCCGATCCTATAGGGATCTGCATGGGGACAGGGTGTGCAGCCAGTTTTTCCTCGATCTCACTTACCACACGAAAAAAATCCGCTCCAACGCGGTCCATTTTATTCACAAAAGCAAGTCTCGGAACCTGGTATTTATCGGCCTGCCTCCATACGGTTTCAGACTGCGGTTCAACACCACCCACCGCACAGAATACGGCGAGGGTGCCGTCCAGCACCCTCAGGGATCTTTCTACTTCAACTGTAAAATCAACATGCCCTGGTGTATCAATGATATTGATCTTGTACTCCTTGTCATTGTAATTCCAGAAGGATGTGGTGGCAGCTGAAGTAATAGTAATGCCACGTTCCTTCTCCTGAACCATCCAGTCCATCGTTGCTGCACCATCATGAACCTCCCCAATACGATGTGTGATACCTGTATAGAACAGTATCCGCTCTGTCGTGGTGGTCTTTCCGGCATCGATGTGAGCCATTATACCAATGTTCCTTGTATATTCCAGGTCTTTGTTTATGATTGTAATGCAATCCCTTCAAACGCTTCAGTGTTATATTCTGAAATGCGCA
>CAZXOJ010000493.1:0-2815 GCA_964642325.1 uncultured Bacteroides sp.
ACTTCTCGCACAGTTCGACTGCATAGCACCCGGCAATATTTCACTTCAGTTTTCATTTTCACTTTCAACTTAATATTTCATTAGGATGTATTAAACAATCGGTGTTTCCTAAGCCAGTAATCTGTATGATACAATTGTCACTATAATGAACACTCCAAACTATAATTATTATTCACTAAATAAATTAATAGGAGGATTATTATGAAATTTAAAACCATTATGGTCATCAAGGCCATTGTATGTCTGGGATTCTTCCCGATTATGCTGTTTGTCCCTGAGCAATTCTTTACATTATTGGGAAGTCCTTTTGGTGCAGCAGCGGCATTCCTGGCAAGAATTTACGGAGCTACACTTGTTGGTAATATGTTGCTTTGCTGGTTTGGCCGGAACGCTGAAAAAGGTCAGGTTCGACAGGCTATTGTTTTGGATGCATTTTTCTATGACCTGATCGGACTTATCGCAGTTTTGATTTTTTATTTTAATGGTACACTTAACTTTCTAGGATTAGGTGCTGGATTTATTTACCTGTTCCTGACAGTTGGATTTGGTCTTTTTCTTTTCCCAAAGAAGTAATTTGCTTTTTCACATCTCAGCGAGTTTGATTGCATTGATCTCGTAACATGTAGATAAACTAATCGGTTATTTTGGGCTGATCATCAGTCTAATAGGTTTCGTGCTTACTGATTCAATCCAGATTAACAGATCAGTCCCTTCTATAGACATATTATGCCCGAAATAATATCCCTTATCTACAGAAAGTGGGGTATTATTCAATTCAATCGAAGGATCAGACCTGCCCCAGTTTTCAATCAATAAACAAAAATTTTCAACCGGGGAATCAACGCTGGCATTCAACTCTATGGTCAATTCTTCCGGATCCCCCTTTTCAAGACATCTCAATTGATATATCCTTTCCGACTTATCGTATCCATTGTTCTTATAACTATCAGATCCTTTTATTTTTAACTCAGGCGGGTTTGACCATGACTTTGCCAGAGGGGCAAGATGATCAGCAGGAGCTGTTGTAAGACCATGCAGCATAATTTTGGTAACGGTATTATCAGTTTGTGAATAGGTATCCCAAGAAGCATTAGACAATGATGAATGTGACGCCTGGTCAGTATCCATGGCAAATCTTCCATCGCAGGCGTTTTGGGCTGTTGGCCAATGGTTCCACCATGGGAAGATGCTGCGTTCCGGATGAAGTTCAGAACTGAAGATCCGCCATTTTGGGTTTGATGCAGGGTCAAGGATCACAAATGGTTTGAGTTCAGAATTTGTATTGATCAGCTGGATAACAGGATTTTCCGGATTAAGGATAAATCCCTCTTCAACAAATTTCGTTGGCAATCCTTCTTTCCATGAATAAGAACAAATATCCCCTTTCAAATTTGAAAATGTCAGGGCTTCAGGTTGGAGATTGTCATCCGGCCTTTGCCCCGGTCCCATAACAGAAATGCTCTCCTGCCATTCAAAAGAGGTAGCAGGATTGACACTGTACAGTGTAACTTTCCTTACTGCCACACCATCAGGATACACAGTGTACACTTCATCCACCCATTCTCCCCATCCTGTAAGGGAATCCACCCGTGAGATATTGTACCAGTTATCATTCAGGGCGTATCGCCAGTGGACAACCACACGTGCAGGCGTGTTTTCAACAATCTGAACCTTTGCATATTGACAACGCTTATCTGACATGGGCTCATGGCAACCTTTTTCACTCCAGGTCTCCACAAATTCATTGTTATTCCAGATGCCATTTTCTGAAACCCAGTGAGGAATATATCCTGTTCCCCGCCAGAAAATCAGCTTCCCGTCCATGTCATTAAATCTTATTACTACATCAGCACTGTTTCCTACACGCCATAATGCGTCCCATGCTTCATAATATTTCAGGGTTGTATAAACTGCTCCGAACTCTCCCTGTCCAGGCACAGATGGCAAAGACCGGGGCTGAAGGGAGGGTGGGGAGGATGGCAGCATTTGCTCTACATAAGCGGATATTTCTTTTGGAGACAGGCTTTTGTTATACACCGTCAATTCATCAATCAAGCCATCAAAGTGACTATATACCTCCTCTGTAGCATGAGGTCTGATGGTACCTTCAGGTCTTCTTTTAATACTATGTTTTCCAATAAGAAGATTTGCATTACTGGCCGGCAAAAACTTACCACCAACTTCGCTATAAGCAACCGCCTGTCCATCAAGATACAATACCATTCCTTTGGAAGGTGAGTACACTCCCTCAATATGTGTCCATTTTCTCAGGGGGATCCGTTCTTCAGACTCAATCTCATGTAACTTTCCATCTGTGTCGTAAAGTTTGAAACCTGCATGACCGAGAGCATCTATACCGAGAAAATAACCCTTCCCGGATGAAATATTATGATCAGCGACAGGGCACCAGTTAATCGGATATGCTCCCAGAGCAGTCCATGCTCCAACGCTAAAACCACTTGAGACCTCAGGGCAATGGTTCCCTTTACACTCCACATAACTGGTAATTCCATCCAGAAGTATGGCATTCCCTGAAACTCCCGGAACCAGTTTAAAGAAATTGCCATTTAAAGAGCTTTTATTACCGGATATATGCTCTTCAATAGAATGTCTTCTTTCTAGTACAGGTTTTTGCCACCATTGCTCTCCCTGGGACGTAATTTTCTCTTCCTTTTCAAAGTTTTGGAATTTCCAGATGGCGACAGGCCCTTCCTGGGCATGAAGGGAAGCCATTGAAAGTGTTATAACCAGAACCAGCAATTGATATTTTAAATTTTGTTTCATAGTCTTTATCATTTGACAAATTACAGAAGAC
>CAZXOJ010000494.1:0-2809 GCA_964642325.1 uncultured Bacteroides sp.
GCAGGCATCCCCGATTCAATTGTACGGATTGATTCCACTCTTAGAAAGGAGCTGTCATTTCAGCAGGAATTATTGCTGGAAAGCCAGGATGATACGATATACGATACAATAGCCATAGAGCATCACCAGGCTCAAATCTTCCAGCTAAGGGCCAGGATCGAAAGTCTGAACAAGCGGTTGGAGAGGGAATACCCCGCTTATTATAACCTTTTATATAATCAGCAAGTGCTCAGTCCTGATGCCCTCAGGAAGAAACTCAGGTCTTCCGAAAAGTTATTGGAGTATTTTTATACCAGCAGCTATTTATACAGATTCGAGTTATCAAGGCGGGGTATGGATTGCTTTAGAATACCACTTGAAGATGCATTTGACCAGGAACTGGATATTGTTAAGAGTTATTTGTCAGGAAATATTAATGATATAGATTATGATACCTTCTTGGCGGCGGCTCATAGCCTCCATAAAAGGCTTATTCCCCCTTCACCAGATCATTCCCGGCTTATTATCATTCCGGAGGGGAAATTGTCATATCTCCCCTTCGATATCCTCGTATCAGAGCCCGTGGAAAAATTTTCGGGTTTTTTCAATCGAGTACCGTTTTTGATCAAAGATTTTACGATCCGATATGGGTATTCAGCCACCCTGATGGATAGGCTTGAAAAAGGAGACAGGATTAAGCTGGATAAATTGATAGCTTTTGCACCGGGATATGATAAAACTTCGGACCTGGTTGGATCTGCTGGTGATTTTAGGGAAATTCCCATTGACCGGACCAGCCTTACGTCACTTCCAGGTAGTATTAATGAAGTAGAGGAAATTGGTAGCATGACAGGGGGCAGGGCTTTTACTCGCAGTAATGCCAGTGAGGAGCTCTTCAAAAAACTGGCCCCAGAGAGCCATCTAATCCACCTTGCCCTACATGCATCCCTGGATGATGATGATCCTTTGAAATCAAAGCTTGTTTTTTCTGAAGGAAATCTTGAAGAAGATGGTTTCCTGAATGTATATGAGATCTATAACCTTGACCTGACTGCCAGGATGGTGGTTTTAAGTGCCTGTAATACCGGAATGGGAGGGCTAAAACGGGGAGAGGGGATCATGAGCCTGACAAGGGCATTTATATATGCCGGTGTCCCGAACATCATAATGACTTTATGGACAGTAAGTGACAGACAAAGCAAGGAACTAATGCTTGGCTTCTACAGGCAATTGATTGCTGGAAGATCCACGGAAACTGCACTGCGCAGGGCAAAACTGGAATTTCTTGAACAGGCCACTCCGCACTATCAAGATCCCCAATACTGGGCTGGGTATATCCTTGTCGGGAATCCTGATAAATTCTTTTTATCCCGCGTATACAAATTGATTATTCCTTTATTAATTATCATCCTTATCATGGTACCAGGATTCATTTTAATGCAAAGGAGGAGGTCAAGGAGGAAGGGCTAAATTTTTCTCAACAATTTCTTTGCAGCCTTTTTGTAATAACCGTCTGCAGCAATGATCTCCTCAAGTACTTGCCGGGCAGCTGGAATATTATCATTTGCAATTTGGGAGAGTCCCATATACCACATACCCGCGTGCTTCTCCCTTTGATTAGGCAATAGATTTTCGAATGATCTAAGGGCCGCATTGAAATCTCCCAGTTCCATTTCTGTAACTCCTTTATACAGGTAATATTCAATTTTGGGGGGAGATCCTTCAGGGATTTTATTAAATAGGGCGTAAGCCTCTTCGTAATTTTTCTGATCATACGCTACAATGGCCATACGGTAGATCTCATCAATCTCAGGGTTAATACCTCTAACACCGGGATCTGCAAGAGGTGCTGAGTAAAACTGCTCATAAATTGCCATGTGATTATCTGAACCACCCTTACCAACCAGGGAAATTGAAGTGACGACCATCAATCCTGCAATAGATGCGGCAGCCAGCCAGATTGAAACCTTCCTGACAAGGACCTTGTTGCTCCGCCGGTCCACCAGGGTTTGGCTGATCTTAGATTCTGTTAGTTTTGTCTTAAGATCGCTGGCATTTTTCTGGTCATTACTGATCCTTCTGACCTTCAAACCATCAAGTTCCTTCCTGATGATTTCTTCATCAATCACATTTTCACTGTCTTCAAAGTCTTCGATCAATCCGATCGAATCCTGGAACTTGCCGTGTTGTTCCTTCATGAAATGATTCATGGAACGAACCCTTTCAACCTCTTCAGCAACCTCAGGTTTACGGAGGATCTCCAGCTCGAACTTGTGCAATGCTTCACCGCTTAGTTCGCCTTCCAGGTATTTCTCAACCAGCCAGGTGTATCTCATCTTGCAGTTGTTTAAATTCCGGGTTATTATAAATCCTGGTCATTAAGGTTTTTTTGCAGCGGTATTTTTTATCTTTTGCTATCTGTACATTTTTGTAGCCCATAGCCACACAGATCTCTTCCATTGAGGCTTTCTGGAAATACATATTCAATACCTTCTGGCATTCTTTGCTCAGTTCCCTGAAATGAGTCTCATAGATCCTGAGTTTATCATCTTCACTTGAATTTCTCCTGTCGTTCTCATCTATGATCACATCAACATTGTCCTGCCTGTTCCTGGATGGTCTCCTTTTTTCCAGCTCCTGCAGCCACAAAAACCTTGAAACCGAATAAAGATAAGTTTTGAATTTACAGGTGAGCTCTAATCCATGCTCAGTGATTTTCTGGTAAACTTTGAGCATGGTTTCCTGGAAGATATCCTCAGCGTCGTGTTCATTGCCAGCATTGGTCAGGATCAGTTTCCTTATATCAGGATAACATGTCTGGTAGACATGA
>CAZXOJ010000495.1:0-2806 GCA_964642325.1 uncultured Bacteroides sp.
GGCTTTTGAATCTGATTAGATTTCTAAAGGCAGCTCTGATATTGTGGGAATTCATTAATATTTATATTGATAGGGCTAAAATCTATAGGAGGATATTAAATAAGTTGCCTGACCTGTTCCGCTTGCGGAATATGTAGCAACGCTTTAATATCCTCCTAAAGAATTTAGAACTTTAAAATTGCTAAATGATTTCTATTTTCCGAAGGTTTTCGCGAAAACAACCGGTACAATATACTGTGATGATACCGGCTTATCACGTTGTTTGGCCGGGATCCACTTGGGCATTTGAGAGACCAGCCGAACTGCTTCCTTGTCCATTTTTTTGACACCCGCCTTTTGAATCTTTACATCATCTACTGAACCATTAGTCTTGATGGTAAACTGCACCAGAACATCTGCTTGTCCAGCCCGAGCATCATCCGGGTACTGAATATTATCTTCCAGGTATCTTTTTAATGCAGGCCTGCCGCCGGGGAAATGTGCCAGGTCTTCTACAATCCAGAATACCTCATTATCGGCCTCCCCTCCCTTCTCATTCTCAAGGACCGACTTCTTCTGTTGCTCTTCTTTCTGTCTCTGGGTTTCCTTCTTAATGGCCTCATCTGAGCTGGAAACGCCTTCCAACTTGATGGGGATGGTGCCAGGTTTCATTTCTACCCGATGTGGTCCTACCCCTTTTGATGTGATAGACTCAAAACCAACAAAGGAATATACAAGCACAGCATCCTTATCCGGCAATTCCATTATAAAATCCCCATTCATATCGGTGACGGTACCGGTAGTATTCCCTTTCCAGATAACCGAAACTCCGGGCATTGGAGAGCCCGATTTGGCTTCCACTACCTTGCCCTTGATCAAAGCCGGATCGCCATCCGGCATGGTATTAGAATTTGCAGTATAGGCAATCAATAGGATTGCCAGTACAGGCACGGCCAGCAATGCTTTTAGCCATGCACCTTTTTTAGATTTCATTTTTGTCATCATAATCATACGTTTTTTAGTTAAAGACTTACTGAATCCGTTGGTAAGCCTGAATACCTCCGTTCCTGTAAGTTGGTTAACCAAAAGGGCCTGGTAACTGCCTGTCGCTTCACCATTTTGAAGGACAGCAGCATCAGCCTGAAATTCATGTATATCCTTCAATGACCTAATATACAGCCATATGAAGGGATTAAACCATTGAAAAATGGTGATGAATTCTAAAAGTATTAAATCTATATAGTGAAGGGATCTGTAATGCGCATATTCATGGTCAAGTATGGTCCTTATCTTTGGATTCCTGCGGATTTCCTGGTTCAGGTATATTCGGTTCATAATAGAAAAAGGGATAATATCTTTATTTACATATATGACCTTCATAGAACCGTATTTCTCTATCCCAATTTTCTTTATAAATAACAGTCTGAATAACTGGATGAGCAATGTGGTGATCAGCATCACTATGCCTGCTATGTAAATGATCCTTGCAAGGAAGTATCCTGTAAGATGAAATCCAGAACCTGTTGCATTGCTAACTTCAATGCCAGAACCAGCAAGTCCCTGGCCATCCAGGCTGATAAATACAGGCATATTGATAGTCTTCTCAACAAAGAATACTTTTTCAAGAGGAATGATAGGTAATATCATAGATAGAAAGAGGGTTCCAATCAGGTAATACCGGTTCAACCTATAGTTCGTATCCTCTTCCATGAATATACGGTAGATCCCGTAAAACATGGCCATGGCAATGCCTGATTTAACGAAATAGATCAGTATGCTATTCATCATTGTGCAATTTAAGATTATTAATTTCCTCTTCGGTCATTTTTAAGATCTCTTCCATTTCGCTAATATCAATATTCTTTTCTTTTGCAAAGAATGCAGCCATACGGGGAAAAGAATTATTGAAATAATCCTTCATGAAGCCCATGAACTGTATTTTTGCATAGGCCTCCTTTTCGACAGCCGGATAATATACGTGGGTTTTGCCATAAGCTTTATGGTCCACGAACCCCTTCTTTTCCAATACTCGGATTACTGTAGAAACTGTATTATACGCAGGTTTCGGATCAGGCAATTGGGATAAAACATCCTTGGTCATCCCTTCTCCCAGTTCCCAGAGAATTTGCATTACCTGTTCTTCGGCTCGTGTTAGTCTGTTCATGCGTTTATATATTAAGAACGAAAAGTATCAGGCTTACCGTGTGTAAATATAAAAACTATTTATCTAGTTTCAAAACTATTTTTGCAGTTTTTTAACTATTTCTGTAGTTTTTATTTGAAATGACCTTCCATTTCCCTGGTTTCAGAAGGAAATTGTACATTTATTTTTTCAATGAATAAACCTTATGAAAAGAGTCACAGGAATCGGGGGATTATTCTTTAAATGCAAAAATCCCGAAAAAGTAAAACAATGGTACAAGGAACACCTTGGCCTGCCCGTTGATGATTGGGGTGCAAGTTTTGAATGGCGTGATAAGGAAGAACCTGATCAGGTCTGTCACACGGCCTGGAGCCCATTTCCTGCAGACACAGACTATTTCGGTCCCTCAAAAAAGGATTTCATGTTCAACTACCGGGTGGAAAACCTAGAAGAACTATTGAAGGTGCTGGCTGAAGAAGGTGTTGAAATTGTCGGGGAAGTGGAGGAATACGAATATGGTAAATTTGGCTGGATCACGGATCCCGAAGGGAACAAGATCGAACTATGGGAGCCTGTGGATGATAAACTTCAACCATGATCTAAATTATTAAACACATGAAAAAATCAGCTGTTGTTGGCATCATCCAGGACAGTCCCGTGTACCTGGACCTGGAAAAGAGCATG
>CAZXOJ010000496.1:0-2793 GCA_964642325.1 uncultured Bacteroides sp.
TTTGGCTTTTTACCGGGTTCCGGGGTCAGGATCTCTTTCCCTTTGATCTTTGCATTATAGGTTTTTTGTCCCCGTACAATTACAGTCTGTCCACACAGGGCCAGGCAAAATAAAACAGGCAGGATCTTTTTCATCGGTGGTATTATTGAGTAAACGTTACTTCAATCTTGGATTCCATGCCCCCATCTGATCTTACAGTCAGGTTGGCAATTCCTGATTGTCCAGGTATACTTCGTAATACTACAACCGCCTTCCCATAGAAAAGTGGATGTGTTTCGTCTGTAAAAACATCATGTCCCATCTGGTTGCCGTTGGCTACTCCCATTAGCCGGGCAGCACCATCCACATGAAACGTCAGCATATCCATGGCCAGCGGGCATACAATACCGTTTGCATCAATCATCTCCACTGTGACATAGCACAGGTCCATACCATCGGCATTAAAGCTACTGCGGTCAGCTGTTAATCCAAGCTGGTCCGGTTCAGCGGCAGTCTTCACCATGGCTTCACCAATTATTTCCCCATTCTTATAAGCCACAGCCTTCAGTTCCCCGGGTTCATAAAGTACATCAAACCACCGGAGGCGATAGGCATCCACGATTTCATAATAGGGATTTTCAGGGTCATCCAGTTTTACTTCAAAATCAAGATTTGCGGTTATGGCTAATGATGTTTTAACCTGATCAGGATCGATTTTTTCCCGCCTGCCAAGGCTTTCCCCATTTAGGAATAACTCGGCTTCATCCCCATTGGTATAAACAAAGACGGGCAGTGGTTCACCTTCATGCCCTTCCCAATTCCAGTGGGGAGAAATGTGTATGGTGTTCTCCTTCTGATTCCAGAGGCTCCGGTAATTATAATAGCCATCCTTGGGCAGTCCGGCCAGGTCCACAATGCCAAAGTAGCTGCTGCGAGCATCATAGCCCTCCCTGGTACCACGGAATATTCCTTCGTGTTCAGGATTGTCTGAAGATATAACCGGCGTGGGTTCTCCCAGGTAATCAAAACCTGTCCATACAAATTCCCCGGCTATGAAGGTATCAATCCGCATATATTCAAACTCATGCTCCGGGATATCTGACCAGTTAGCTGCCGTAAGCATATAAGAGGTCATCTCCCCGTCATCGGTCCAGTCAATTTTGTTATTGGGTAAGGGGAATTTATACGCCCCCCTTGTGCCAAATGCTGACGCGGATTCACTGTAGATCAGGGGCATATTGGGATAAGCTTTCCTTGTAGATGCATATCTTCTGCCGTAGTTCCAGCCAGATGTTTCCAAGGCATCCAGTATGTTTTTACCACCTTCTGAGGCAGATGGAATATGGCATCCCATGGTAGTGGGCCGTGTTGCATCGTACTCTTTGAAATACCCGACCATCTTGGCTACATGTTCTG
The DNA here is from genome assembly GCA_964642325.1 of uncultured Bacteroides sp. Classification (GTDB taxonomy): domain Bacteria; phylum Bacteroidota; class Bacteroidia; order Bacteroidales; family SM23-62; genus SM23-62. The sequence continues at coordinate 1,396 of CAZXOJ010000496.1, forward strand.
CAGCCCTGCCATCACTGTCGTTTAATAGGTCAGGTATCTCATTGCCTATGGACCAGAGGAAGACGCTGGGGTGGTTCCTGTCCCGCCTCACAAAATTTGCCACCTCAGCTTCGGCATAATTATCAACATATTCCCCGGTGGAACACTGGACGCCAGCAGTGGGACCGTATTTATCAAACAGCTCATTGTAGACAATGATGCCCATGCGGTCACATAGATCGAGCACCTCAGGAGCAGAGGCATTGTGACTGGTACGAAGAGCATTTACCCCCATGTCTTTCATTATCTGCAGCTGCCGCTCCATGGCCCTGGGGAAAAATGCAGCACCCAATGGCCCGTGGTCATGGTGATTATTAACACCATTTAGCTGTACCCTCCGGCCATTTAGATGGAAACCATCATCGGCTGTCCACTCAAAGGTCCGGATCCCAAAAGATGTCGAGATCCTATGTACCTCCTTCCTGTTAACCTCCAGCTCAGCAACACAGGTATATAGATTGGGATGTTCAATATCCCAGATCCCGGGTTCAATCACCTCCACCTCAAATTTTGTCAGTTTGGTTTCACCGGCCTTCATTTTGATCTTTTTTTCAACCCCGGCCACTTCATTTCCCGATGGATCAAAAAGGGTAACTTCCAACTCAACCACCTCGTCTTCGCCAGATTCGTTTACGATTTCCACGGCAGTGTTCACCCTGGCTTTCTCATCACTTACCATAGGGGTAGTTATGTAAACTCCCCAAACGGGGATGTGTAGAGGATTAACCAGTCTCATTCCAACTTTCCTATATATCCCTGCGCCCGGGTACCAGCGGGATGTATGCTCACGGGTATCAGCATGAACCGAAAGCACATTCGTTTCACCGAACCGGGCTGCCTCCGTTGCATCAATCCAGAAGGAATTATATCCATAGCGCCAGGAACCCACCTTTTGTCCATTCAGGTAAACCGTCGGATTGGCCATTACCCCGTCAAACATGAATTGAAGTCTTTTTCCTGCCGCTTCGGCAGGAAGCTCAAATGTTTTACGGTACCAACCCTCCCCTTTCCAGGGCAATTTACCTGTAAATCCTGGGGATTTCAGCGGGCCGAAGGGGCCCCTGATGGCCCAGTCATGTGGCAGGTCAACGGATTCCCAACCGGAATCATCAAAACCGGGTTCGATGGCCACCGGATGTTCGCCCTTAGCGAACCTCCAATCAAAGATAAAGGTGGGATCCCATTCCGGCAACTGTAAGACGTTCTCTTCCTGACTACAGGAACTTAGAATGATCAATAAAAGCAGTTGTGTAATTAAAAACCTGAAGTTCATTGTATTGTGTGCTGATTATGATTTATTGTCAGATTCCATCTGAATTAATGGGTCGGGCCGCAGGACCGCTTACTGATAATCTGCAC
>CAZXOJ010000497.1:0-2775 GCA_964642325.1 uncultured Bacteroides sp.
ATGGGGACCTGTTTCGGAGATAAGTTATGCAAAAGTTTGCATTAATCATCCATGTTCGTTTCCATCAGCAGGCTGATCCTTTTCAGGGCTTCATCCATTGATTCATCAGGGGTGATGATGTTATAGGGGCCCCAGAACTCATAGTCGTACCCACCGAGGAGGTCTGCAAAAATATCTCTCGTGTTGGTGGTCTCCCTGGGCCTGAAACGACTTGCCTGATTGGTCTGTAAATTGGTTACAGCCATTTCAGATATTATCCTGTACACATTACTGAATATTTTCTTCCGTTTCCTGATCCGGAATCTTACATCCGCCTTGATCATTGAAAGGTAAAACTTTTCTCCATCAGATTTATAACTCACCTTATATGCTGCCGAAAGTGGCCTGACTTTCATGTTTCTGGGCTTTTTTATCACCATGGCGTTTGTGGCCATGGAGATAGTCTGTGGGTCCACCTCCATTTCTATCCCTTGAAAAGCCATGGTCTCCATGTCAATATAGATACGGCCCCGGTAATGCGGTGGATCGGTGTGTGATTTCTGACTGAAATCTATGGCATAGGTATTCCTGTCCTGTACAGTGACGATATCTGCCATTTTATAGGTAAAGAGATGAAAAAGCTCCGGATCAAGAAAATCAGGACGATACCGGATGAAATCCAGCATAAAACTGGTCTGGAGTCCCCCTTTCAATTTGACCATAACAGTATCGATTTCATTGACGTCCAGATTCTTGCGCCCTTTTAACAGCTTGACTTGTTCATTGGTGGCGATAGTCCCTCCGGGTTTAAAGATCTCAAGGACAGCTTCAGATACCATGACATAGGTGGTGTTTTTCTGTACTGATTCCCGGTAGAAAGCTGTTTCGATGACGGGGTTGCTGGCATGGTTATCATCGATTTTCTCCAATGCCTGACGGATCAAATGTAATGGTTCAGATCTTCGGATGATTACCTCCTGTATGGGAATAATGGCCGGGCTCAGGAAAATACGGTTCAGAGAGTCAGGCAGGGCGCTTACCGGTAACCTCCTGCTGCTGTAACCCATGCAGCTTACAGCAATGGTGTCAGGCGGATCAGGTCCGGGAAGGTTGATCCGGAATATGCCATTTGAATTGGAGATGGTCCCTTCCCATGTAGCCGGGATCCAGATGGTAGCATATTCAAGCGGGGCCTTGTCCATTCCCGAAAGTATCTGACCGGTTATTTTCCTGATCTGATCCGGATCTCTTTCCTCAATTGGTATTACCAATCCCGGTTCTGCACCCGGTAAATAAAATACAACCTGATTTCCGATAATGGTATAATTAACATCCTGTTGTTCTTTGATTACCTGAAGAATATTTTCAAGGGTATGTACACCCTGCTGCCAGATGAATTCATCTTCAAGATCAAGGATCTCCGGATTGTAGGAGAAGTAAAGATCCGTTTTTCCCTCGAGCAAAAGCAATGATCTTTCGAGGCTTAGATTTGTATCGGGAAGTGTGACCTGCATGTCTCCGTGAGCTTTCTGGGAATAACAGTAAACTCCGGATGACAGAAGAAATATCAAGAAAAACCGCCTTGAGAAATAAGGGAGTTGAAAGATCAGATAGATTTTTTTTTCGTCTGCTCTAGCCAAGGCCTGTTTTATTTATTGACCCGGGACCTGTATCAATTGTAAGCGCTTCCGGAAAAGGTGAAGGTGTTATTATCCTGATCCATATCCAGGTTGAATGCAATCTGAATTACTTTCATAACAGAGTCAACGGGTTGCTGGTCAAATGTACCAGTAAAAAGACAATCTTCCAGCGTATCATTATCAAAACGGATATTTTTGCCATATGTTCTGTTCAGGACGCCAGCCACCTCTCCCAAACGTGTCTGCCGGAAGGCCAACTTCCTGGTCTTCCAGGAAAGATAGTTCAGGTCAATGGTTTTTTCTTCCTCCAGGCGATTTTGTTCTAGTACACCCATTGTGCCTGGTTCCAGGCTCAGGATCTTATTGTCCTGACGGGCCTTCTGAAACTGGACACTGCCGGATGCCACGTAGACCTCTATCCTGTCCTTATCTGGATTGGTCCTGACACTGAATGATGTTCCGGTCACTGTGACCACACCGTTGCCGGCCTCAACCATGAAAGGATGATCAGGATCACTACTTACATTGAACCAGGCCTCTCCGGTCAGTTTGACATATCGAATACCTGATTCTTCGAGCTTGTACTCGAATTTTGAATGAGCATTCAGATCTACTTCTGAACCATCAGGCAGCAGGATACCAAATTCCTGATTGTCAGTGGTGCTGGCTGCAAGCCTGACACTGCTGGAGTCAGGAGTCAGGATCAGGTAAGAAATGATGGTCAGTCCCACAAGAAGGATCACTGCTGCAGCTACCCTCATCATTTGTGACAGCCTTATTTGCCGGCTTGGTCTATCAACCGGATCTGACAACAGGCCGTCATTTTCCAGCTTGCTACGGAGATTCGTCCAGGCCTGGTCCGTATCTACACTTATCTTCCCTTCTTCTGGCTCTATTGATTCCCAGTTCTTTTTTAACATATCTATCAATTGTTTATTTTTCTTCTTTTGATGGGACCACTCATTCAGAACATGTATTTCTGCCTGGTCTGCTTCTCCTGAAAGTACCTTTGCCATCAATGACCAATTCGTCCTCATATCTTGTTCTATATATATTCTTGCAGGTTTTTTCTGAAAATTTTAAGCGCCTTACCCATATTTGCTTCGACCGTTTTGATCGAGATGGATAGCTTTTCTGCAATTTCCTTGTATTTCAA
>CAZXOJ010000498.1:0-2774 GCA_964642325.1 uncultured Bacteroides sp.
AATATGGAACACCGGTAGTGATCGGTCAACCTGAAGCAGCATCACTGGGTTTTGCTGAAGAGCACCTTGTGCTTGAAAAATTGAATGCAGCCATAGGGGATAAAATCCGGTTGATCCCACCTCATGGATGCACGACAAATAATCTTTACGATAAGATGTGGATCGCGCGGAATGATCTCATTGAAGATGTTTGGCCCATAGAAGGTCGTGGATGCCTGGAATAATTATTAAATTTTATAAGGAATGGAAAAATACATTGAACTTGAATTTGTAGAGCTAAAGATTAAAGCCCGTGCTCGGCTGCTGGAAGAAGAAATGCCCCGAACCTGCCATGAATTGCTTAAGCATCTGCCCCTTGAGAGCGTTGCAACACACGCGCGATATTCAGGTAGTGAGGTTGCCATGTTGCTATCCACCGACATAAAGATAGGGAGGGAAAAAGCCACTTCTGCAGTTCAGACTGGGGATGTTGCCTATGTGTGGCTAAACCAGGATGACCATTATGGCCTGGATGATGATGTTTCTGAAATCTGCTGGTTTTATGATAAAGACAGTACCCCAACCATGGCGGAAGGACCTGTTAGGGTGAATGTATTCGCACGCATTGAAGGTGATGCCGAAGCATTCTACAAGGCATCCGCCGATACCAGGATTACCGGGGTAAGAAATGTTCGAATAAGCCTTATCGAAGAATAAAAAATATAAGGATGATGAATGATAAAACAGGCATAAATACCATAGGCCTAATCGGTCTAGGTTTGATGGGACAGGGAATTGCCAGTTGTCTGATCCGGTATGGATTTCATGTTATTGCTTACAGCAGAACGGCAAGCAGGGAGCAGGAGGCAATGGCTCATATAAAAGGGAGTTTCGGTAAACTGCATGAAAGAAATCTCATCACAGAATCTGAAACTGAAGGATGGGAAGAGCGTTTCGAGTATGTAAATTCACTTGAGAAAATGAGAGATTCCCAGTTTGTGATCGAAACGGTTGGTGAATCCCTGGACTTAAAAAGAGAGATCTATAAAACCATTGAATCTGTTGTTGAAAATGATGTGGTAATATCCTCAAACACATCAGGTATTCCAATTTCATTGCTGCAAGAAGGGCTTAATAATAAAGAAAGGTTCATTGGGATGCATTGGGCTGAACCTGCTGAGATCACAAAATATCTTGAGATATCACCTGGAGTGGGTACGGCTGAATACGCAACAGAAGTTGGGAGACAGATTGGAATTCGTTGTGATAAACAACCGACAGTGCTCAAGTATGATCTGCCCGGCTTAATCTCCAACAGGATGATGTATGCCATGATGAGAGAAGCTATTCATCTGGTTGAGAGTGGGGTAGCCGATATTGAAACAGTTGACCGATCCTTTAGGAATGACATTGGTTGGTGGGCAACTATTTGCGGACCTTTCAGATGGATGGATCTTACCGGTCTGCCGATTTATGCAAAAGTTATGGAGGGAATATTTCCTGAGCTTTCCAATAATGACAAGTTACCTGATTTGATGAAAGAGAAAGTTTCATCAGGAACAAAATTTTACAATTATAAGGGAAATGAGGAGAAGGAGTGGGAGGATGCCTGGATGGATTTTGCCCATGATATAAACGAGATCACTGATAAATATAACGAGAGAGTAAAACTTTGAACCATGCTAAAGAAAGAAGAAGTTGATCTTGCCATAGATGAGCTGTTACCCGAAATTACCCATATACGTAAGTTCCTGCATGCCCGTCCTGAGCTATCCCTGAAAGAGCATAAAACGTCAGAATTTGTCAGACTCCAGCTGGCAAAACTGGATATTCAGGTGCTGCCCCCATTCCTGTCTACAGATGTAGTAGCGCTATTGAATGGCAAAAAAAGAAAGAAAAAAAATGTCACATTAAGGGCAGATATGGATGCTCTGCCAATTCTTGAAAAAAATGAAATAGCATATTGTTCCACCAACAGGGGAGTGATGCATGCCTGTGGTCATGATGGCCATACTGCCATGTTGCTCGGAGCTGCCATGATCCTTGAAAAATTTAATGAGCACCTGGATGGCTCAGTGAGGTTTGTCTTTCAACCCGGTGAAGAGGTAGTAGCTGCTGGAAGGGATTTGATTAAAGAAGGCATATTAGAAGATCCCAAACCCATGGCCGCCTTGGCGCTTCATGGATGGCCCGGTTACCCTGTGGGTGCAATCTGTTCAAAATCCGGAGATTTAATGGCAGCAGCAGATTTTTTCAGTATTACGATAAAGGGAAAAGGCGGTCACGGCTCTTCATCAGGCCAGCAGAACAATCCCATTGTAATCGCGAGTAATATTATTGGCAGTTTAAGCTCCATCCCGGAAAGAGAGTTTACTGCTGATGTCCCGGTAGTTGTAAGCATTAGTAAGATCATAGGAGGCACTACCTCGAATGTTATTCCGAGTGAGGTAATTATTGAAGGTTCAACAAGATTTTTTGATAAATCCGCAGGCAAAAAAATGCCTGGCCTTTTCAAGAAAGTCCTGAAGACCGAATGTAAAAACACTGAAATAGAATATGATCTGAAATATGACAGACCCTATATTGCAACAGTTAATGATCCGCAAATAATTGATACTTGTAAACACATATGCACCCAGTACCTCGGCGAATCTGCCTGGGTTGATATTGATAAGCCGGTAATGAGCTCTGAGGATTTCTCCTATTACATCAATGAAAATCCAGGCGGAATGTTCTTTCTGGGAATGGGAGAGGATAGTCCGGGTCTACATACCAATACCTATGACTTCAATGAT
>CAZXOJ010000499.1:0-2756 GCA_964642325.1 uncultured Bacteroides sp.
ACACCGGCATTCAGGACAATAGGCCCTGCTTCTTTTTCTGTTGCCACCACACGCTCATAAATAAGTGTGCCTGTATTGCTCCCCTCACTTAATACATTGCCTTTGAAACCCAGTTCATCCCTGAGTATTGTGGTAAGATATTTCTCGGAACCGTGGTTCGGATAACCATCTATGGATGGATGAGTAGCCATTACCCCCAGTGCTCCAGCCTTTTTGACACCCGCTTCCCATGGTGGCAGGAAGATTTCCCGTATGGTTCTTTCAGATAGGTCCATGCTACCCCGGTTTATCCCGTTTAATCCCTGTGTCTGACCCGGGTAATGACAGAGTCCTGCAATCACCTTATCATTGGCAGAAATATCCTCGCCCTGAGCACCATAGACAATGGCTTCTGCCAGGCGGGAACAGAGAAATGGGTCTTCGCTGTAGGTTTGTTGATTTCTTCCGTGCCTGGGATCCCTGTTGGGTTCAATGACCAGGGTAAAAAGCTGGTGGACACCAGTGGCCCTTGCTTCCCTGGCTGCAATACTGTAGACATCTTCTATCAGGTCAGTATTCCACGTGGCTCCCAGTCCCAGTCCTTCGGGAAATATTGTTGCCCCCGGGGCCATAAAACCATGTGTCCCCTCTTCAACCTGCATCAATGGGATTTTTAGCCGTGTCTTATCCAGGGCTAATTGCTGAAGTTCGTTAAATACCTCTGCCTGCTGCCTGGTGCCTTCCCGTGAAATTTCATTGGCCAGGGTGAAAAATCCGCCACCGGGACCAATGCCAATAAGATCTCCAACAACATACTTTCTGACTCCTTCCTGTTTAGCTGGAATATCCTCACCATACTTATCCATATAAACACAGGGCCAGTTTATTTGTCCAACCTTCTCTTCAAGGGTCATTCTGGATAGTAAATCTTCGACCCTTTTATCGATTGGCTGGTCCGGATCCAGGTAGACCGGTTCGGCAGCATTTTTCTCTCCGGTATCACAGGCAGAAATCAACAGGATTACCAGCAGTGTATATATTAACTTACATTTGAGCATAATTTTCAATTTGACAACTCATTAATCATCTGCAAAAAACCTTCAATAATTCCTGATTCTGCCCCTGACCTGGCACTCGTTGAACTGACTTCATAACCTCCTTTGGAGATGGCCTCGTCACTTACAAGGTAACCACAGCTACCATTGCAATGAGTGAGAAAAAAGGTATTTGAATAAGGGGATAGGTTTTTCAACTTTACACCTATCTGATTAAAAACTTCCCCGTTTACACCGGCAAAAATTACATTACCAATTTTAATGGCTGAAAGGCGCACTTCAACCTCATTACCGGGGTTATACTCCTGGTGATGAAGGCGGTTTGCTTCATCCGCTTTGCCGGGAAGATAAATGTTTTTTTGAATGGCCTTTATGGTACCTGTCGATAAGGTATGAATATCCTGGGACACCCTGATAGCCTCTTTTCCAAGGTCATAGCCAATGGCATCCAGGGCGTAGGCATATGAATTTACATCCACGAAATCAATATGTGGACCGTATATCGGGTTAATATCACCCGAGGCCCCGATCAATATGGGAGCCACCACTGATCTTTTAAGGCTGTCTTCAATATAGCGGGAGGTTGCGCCGGGCCAATCACCACTGATAAAGTGGTTCCTGGGACCCATAACTACGGCATGGCAGGGCCAGTTGAGGAGCAGAGACAAGATATTTCCTTCCGCATCATCAATCCGGACTACCCCGACTTCATGATCGCAGGGTCCATAAGGATTCCGGCCCAGCTGAATATTCCCTTTACCATCTTCTGCCCTGCGGTTTATATTCATCCTGCATTCACCCTTCCCGGCTCCAAGGCTGACGGGTTGAAGATTCCTATCAGCTTCCATGACCAGCTCAACCAGTTTTTGTTTGAGTTCATTTGCATAGGCAATTACCTCGGGAGAAACATCATCGGAATAAACCCTTGTAATGGGACCGCTATGATTATGTATCACTGAAAGGAGTATGTTTTCCTTCTTTATCCCGACTTCCTGTTCAATGAGACTGGAAGTTTCTTCACAGAATGAGTTTGATAGTCCAATAATCTCGGCCGATATTATGACCGCTTTATTATCCACATCGCTAAAAACGATTGCCCGTGCATAAATCGAATCATGGATGCCTTCAAAAGGCTTTGTCCTGCTGCGATATCCACTCATCGGAATGGGTGCAGCAGGCGTAATATTAATCTTTGCCGTACCGGCGGCTATACTACCACTTGAAGGTGGATAATATGTAAAACCAGAGATTACGGTAACCAGGAAACAACAAAATAATATGCCTGTTGATTTGAAGATAGATTTCATCAGCTATTATTTACATGCCTTCATAAAGGCTTCGGCTTTTTGTTTTATTTCCTCATCTGTAGAATGGATGTTCAATCCCCATCCTGCTCCCAATCCCCCGTCCACAACACCAATACTAATGTTGATAGAACGGGATAAAATATCATCAGTTTTTGGGAAACTTCCCTTTGTAACGGGTCTGCCAATTTCATTCAAATAATGCAGGATATGTTCCATGTTGGCATACACATGCCAGCCGCTATGATCGACGGTATCCGTCCCCAGTGTCTTACATACCGCATCAGCTTTCTCTTTGCTGTCAAAGATCACCGTACACACAGTGGCGATCGCTCCCTCTGCATCATTCAGTGTCCGGAATCGAAATCCTTCAGCTGCCGATATTAATTCTTTAAACTGCTTCTTCTTTTCTTGCAGC
>CAZXOJ010000500.1:0-2747 GCA_964642325.1 uncultured Bacteroides sp.
TGATTCGCTGCGGGGTTTACAGCATAATGATGCTCATAGACGGAGAAATGAAATATCACTGGGAAATGAATCAGTTTACCTTCAGCGAATCAAGATATATCAACAGTTACATAGATTATGAAGAGAAGCAGGTGAACAGCAGGCTAGTACAAAAAACCTATCTTGAACCAAATAATCGCCTGGGACTATACCAATATATTGAGGATGAGGGGATTTTTGATTTTTCAGAAGACAGGGAATATCCGGTCAGGTTTATCCTCGAGGATGCCTATGCCAACAGTACAGAAGTATCCTTCAAGGTCCGTGGCGGTCAATCTTACGCTCCTCCGCCATCGTCTCCCATCAATGATTTTATCCAGAAATTCTCATGGGATTCACCAAATGAATTCAGGAAAAAGGATGTGGTCCTGACCATTCCCAAAGGAAGCCTATATAAGAACCTGGATTTCACCTATAAGAAAACTGAGGCCTTAGAAGGCTGCTGGTCCCCCGTTCACCACCTCCATCATAATCATACTCCCATGCATCTCTCAGCTGAATTAGCTATACAAGCGGATAGCCTTCCGGAGAATCTGAGGGACAAAGCCTACCTGGGATATATGAACGGGGAAAACGGCCATACGGAAGCAGCCGGAGGGGCATGGGAAGAAGGCATGGTCAGGAGCAAGATACGCTCATTTGGAAGGTATACAGTGCTGGTAGATACCATTGATCCTGAAATAAAACCGCTGAACCTGGGAGTATCCCGTAATATGAGTTCAAAAACCTCCATTCGTTTCAGGGTCAGGGACCAGCAATCAGGTATTAAATCCTATGAAGGTTATATTGACAACCACTGGGTACTAATTGAATATGATCTGAAGAACAATCTGGTATTCTTCAGGTTTGATCCCGAACGGCTGGAGCAGGGAAAAAACCATGAATTCGAATTATATATTATTGATAATAAAAATAATATAGCGTATTATTACACTGATTTTTACTGGTAATCCCTGGACCCACTTCAGATGGACAATGATAAAAACATCCTGGGGATCATGTCCGGCACTTCACTTGATGGACTAGATCTAACTATTTGCTCCTTCTGGGAAAGCGGCAAGAAATGGATTTATCGAATACATACTGCTGAAACAATCCCTTATACAGGGGAGTGGATCAGAAAGTTTAATTCAGCCCCTCATCTGTCAGGTATTGACCTGTTGAACCTTCACCAGGAATACGGACAATTCATTGCCGATAATGCCCGCAATTTCATTCAGACATCGGGCCTAACTGTGGATCTGATCTCGTCTCACGGTCATACAGTCTTTCATCAACCGGAAGCCGGCTTTACCATGCAGGCAGGTGATCCACAGGTAATTGCCACCACAACTGGTATAACGACAGCAGGAGATTTCAGAAAGATGGATGTCTTGCTTGGGGGACAGGGAGCTCCTCTTGTTCCTGTAGGTGACGAATACCTCTTCGGAGAATACGACTTCTGTTTGAACCTGGGTGGATTTGCCAATATTTCCTACCAGCCTGATGAGAAGCGTTTTGCCAGGGATGTTTGCCCGGTTAACATCGTCCTAAATTACCTGGCGGCAGAGTTGGATCTCCCCTATGACAGAAACGGCTTTGCCGGCAGGTCAGGCAATGTCTCCGAGACCATGCTCAAGCGTTTAAACAACATAGATTATTATCATACTGCTGGTCCCGGTTCCCTCGGACGGGAATGGGTGGAATATGAATTCATGCCGGTGATCAGGGAATTCAACCTTCCTGTAACGGATATGCTGAGAACCATGTATGAGCATATTGGATTCCAGATCGCCAGGCAAATCCGCCGTGGTGCAAAAGTTCTGGTTACCGGTGGTGGTACCTATAACCTGTTCCTGATTGAAAAAATCAGGGAAATAAGCCGTGGAAACATTATCATACCATCCAATGACCTGATAGAATATAAAGAAGCCCTCATTTTTGCATTTCTTGGAATGCTGAGGCTACATGAAAGAATTAATTGTTTTGCCTCCGTTACCGGAGCCACGAGAGACAGCTGCTGCGGAGTGATTTATAGAAGTTAAGTGATTTTTGATAATTTATTAGCTTTGAGAAATGGAAACTTTTATTGCTCATAATCCTACAAAAGTACATTTTGGGAAAGACATTGTCGGTGGACTCGGAGAAGTTGCGGCCCAACTTGGTAAAAAAGCCCTGCTTGTATATGGCAGGGGATCTGTCCTCCGCAATGGTAGCTACCAGGATACGAAAGACCAACTCGATAAGGCAGGTATTGAAGTTATAGAATTCAGCGGGATCAAACCAAATCCGGTTGTGGAGGATGTGGACACAGCAGCTGGAATGGGAATCGAACATAAGGTGGATATGGTGGTTGCCGTAGGTGGTGGTTCTGTGATCGATTCAGCTAAAATTATCGCTGTCTGTATCACAGATCAATGCAAGGGCTGGGATGTCATGAAAGGGCTGCGGGATCCGCAAAGGGTTGTTCCCATCATAGCAGTGCTCACACTTGCAGCTACAGGGAGCGAAATGAACGCAGTAGCCGTCTTGCAGAATAACCATACCATGGAGAAATTCGGCTACCGGCACCCCGTCATGTTCCCAAGTCATTCCTTCATGGACCCGGCATATACCTGCAGTGTCCCGGCAGATCATACGGGGTATGGTATTGCTGACCTGGTAGCCCATGTGCTTGAATCCTATTTCGGCCAGGGAGATGCAAGCCTTTCAGACCGCTTCGCTGCCTC
>CAZXOJ010000501.1:0-2734 GCA_964642325.1 uncultured Bacteroides sp.
TCCAGTACCATTATGCCCAATTTTCATTTGCTGGTAATGCCAATGTGAGAATACGCCTTAAGGATGTGGTCAGGTCCTATCTGATCCGGCCCCTTCCCTTTGAGATATCTGCTGAAGCAACTGGGAACTACCTGAATTTCACCCTCACCGAGCCCAGATACCTGATCATTGATATAAATGATCATGAGAAATTGATCGTACTGGCAGATCCTCCGGAAAAGGATATCCCTGTGCCGGGAGCCCCTGGCATTATAAATATTCTTGATTACAATGTAGATCAAACAGGACAGTCAGAATCTACCGTCCACATACAAAAAGCCATAGACCAGATCAGCCAGGATGGAGGCGGTATCCTCTATTTCCCTCCGGGGATTTATAAAACCCGGACCGTCTTTGTCAGGGATAATGTGAACATTTACCTGGCAGGGGGATCGGTCATCAGAGGTACGGGAGAAAAAACAGATTACCCGGAATATGATCCCGGGAAACTGAAATCGATTACCTCTGTATTTAAAATTGAGAATGCTTCGAACATTAAGATTTATGGCCGGGGCACCATTGATGGAATGGGGGTTGAGCTTGCCGGTAATGTCGATAACATCAATGATGCCCCCCTGAAAATAAGGGCCGTAAGCATCCATAATTCCAGCCATATAGTAGTTGAGGGCATCGTTGCCAGGGAATTGACATCCTGGGCGGTACCTTTTTTTCATAGTGACCATGTCAAAGCTTCACATGTGAAAGTGCTGGACTATCTTCACCTGAAAAATTCCGATGGCATCAACATGTGCGCATCGCAGTACGGGCTGGTCGAAAACTGTTTTGTTATGGTAGGTGATGATTCCTACTGTGCCAAGGGTCATGAGGGTGAACCTACGCATGATATCGTATTCAAAAATTCTGTTGCTTGGTCATCAACCCGGGGAGTAACCCTCGGAATGCAGGCCTACGCACATATGTACAATATTCTGTATGACAGTATTTTTATCGCCGGGACGCGTGACGGAATAGATTTCAAACACAACGACGGACTGGGTGACTGGGAGGATATCACTGTGAAAAATATTTTTGTTGATGAATGCTGGGGTAAACCTTTTAATATGCAGATCAAGGAGGGTGGAAGCATTAAGAATGTGATCATTGAAAACTATATCTGCAAATCGACGGGGAATAAATCATTTATCAAGGGTTTAGATAGCGACTCGAAGATCAGCAATGTCAGCATTGGAAATATGATCCTTAACGGAGGTAAGGTAACATCGTCAGAATCTGGGAATTTCGAGATTAACCATTTCACTGCCAACATAAGCTTCCATTAAAACAAGGAGTCGGTAAAGAACCTGTAATTATAAAATTTCATACGTTATGAAAACAACCAGGATAATATTATTTCTGCTTATATCAGGCATTTTGTTTATGGCACCGGGGAAGGTGGAAATTGCATTCCCTGACGCTCGTCCACAGGGTGGTAATTTTGTACGGCCGGAAGCAGATCAGATCCTGACCGTATCTCCTCCCGGATTCAGCTGGTGGCGGGCAGCAGCTCCCGGAGATGCAACCTACTGCCTGCATGTGATTTCGGCCGATGGTGATACAATTTATTCATCAACTGGTTTGCAGGACAACAATCATGTACCGGAAATGGTGTTCCCGGCCGGAAACTACACCTGGACCGTTGATGCTCTTGATGGTAAAGGAGTAGTAAGAGATTCCCGTAAGTTTGGTTCATTCAGTATCCAAGGTAGTTCAGCAGAGAATCCCTGGATAACGCCCGATGTACTGCTGTCAAAAGTCCCGGATAATCACCCCCGCCTTTTATTCCAGCAACAGCACCTGGAGGAGATCCGGTCAACGCTCCGGTCGACCAGGAAAGAGGCCTACACCGACCTGATGGAACGGGCAAATGAATACCTGGGCACGGATGCTCCACCTGAACCTGATTATGACCAGATTAAAGACAGGGCAAGACGCAGGTTGGCCTATTTTGAGAGTTTTGGGCTCATGCGCCAATACCACCTGGGAGCCATGATGCATACAGCGCTTGCCTACCTGATGACAGGCCGGGAAGAATACGGAATTACGGCTAAAAATATCCTGCTGGGAGCGACAGAATGGGACCCGGAAGGCATTTCTTCAATACTGGCACCCTATGGGGATGAGGTGGGTCTGGGACTGGTGAAATCCGAAGCGCTTACTTATGACTGGATTTATGATCTGCTAAGCCAGGAAGAAAGAAAACAGGTAGAAAAGATGATGTTAGCCCGCGCCGACCAGATGGTCCGGAGATTGCGATTGCAGAAGTTTCTAAGTAATCCCCAGTCGAGTCACAACGGAAGAATGCCGGGCTATCTGGTGGAACATGCCCTGGCTCTGGCTGAACATCCACGGGCAGTCGAATGGCTGGAGTTCGGACTAAAGGCGATGCTTACTGTTCATCCGCACTGGGCCGGGCAGGATGGAGGATGGGCGCAGGGACTGGCCTATGGAGGCGCATATAATACCATGTTCATCACCCCGTTGGAATCCCTGCGCCTTGCTACGGGTGTGAACGTCTGGCAACGATCCTTTTTTGATAAATCCCCATACTTTTATATGTACTGCATGTCCCCGATAGGCGAGATTATGGGATTCGGAGATTCCTACCATTATCCAGCATCTCGCAGAGCCGGGCAACTGCGTACCCTGTTGCAGTTCCATGCAGAGCGGATAGGATCCCCTGAAGTCCAGTGGTGGA
>CAZXOJ010000502.1:0-2704 GCA_964642325.1 uncultured Bacteroides sp.
CTACCCTGCCGAATGGTTTCAGCCTTGCAGCCTGTTCAGCCAGTTTGCGAAATTCCCCCAGGTCCCTGATCGGGGCATGGATAACATATACTTTTTCTTCATCTGTCCTTTGCCCGGATGCCCTGGCTGGAAAAATCATAATGGATAAAACCATGCTGATAAATGCGATGGCAACGAATTGCATTTTTTGATATCTGATATTCATAATCCTTGTATTTATTTTAATTTTTCATCTTAAGCTATCGCAACAGAATCATCTTCCCCTTGTTGATTCGCTCACCTGTTTGTATGGTATAATAATATATGCCTGTAGCATAGGGATCAGCATCGAACTCAAACGAATGTTCACCAACATTCTGGTGTTCTTTGAGAATCGTGGATATCTTGTTACCAAGGATATTATATATCTCAATTTTAACATTCCCTGATTCTTCCAAGGCATATTTAATGGTTGTGGCCCTGGCAAAGGGATTGGGATATACTTTTGCGTCAAGGCCGTTTTCCAAACCGAGATCACCAACACCTGTTGTGACGGGACCAATATATTCAGTGGCTACAACAACATCATCGAAATATACTCTATCCATATGATCACTTTCCCCTGTCATATAGTAGAGGAGCCAGAAAAAATTCAGTTTCAACCTTTCATCACTTCTCCACTGGAAACCTTCAAATGCAGAACTGTCAGGAAGGGGATAAAACTTATCCCATATCCAGTAGCCATTAGGAAAGCCTTCTCCCAGATGTTGGATCTTCTCACCATTTACCCAGAAGGCTTGCTCACCATTATATGCATTAACCGGATCATTGACCTTCATCATAAGCTCCACGCAGATCCACTCACCACGGTTAATAGGTGCAGGAGGGTCGGGATGGAAAGTATTTCCCCAGAAATAATTGGGATCGGCATAACCACGCATATGCATCCAGTAGGTATAAAAATCCCAGGACCATTTGTCTCCAATAGGCTCAATCCCCGTTGTGAAACGTTCGTTCCCGACAGGCCGGCTCCCTGCACCTCCCTGCGGCCAGGTTGTGGGAGGGTAATAGCCTCCCATGTGCACAAAATGATGAACAGGGCTGTGATTGGCCTCAAATTTTACATAAAAGCGGGCAAACAGGGAGTCATACCCCTCCTCGAGCATTTTATACAAATGCCCACCTGTATTCTGACCTTCAGTATAGGTCATTACCAGAGATTGAGAACCCCGGCTACTTGGAGGAACATCCCCGGAAAACGACATATTCGCATGATTTTTTGCCTCATCCCATTTCGAGATCATTTCCGTAATGGAAGAAGCTTCAAAATCTTCCTGGAAGATGATCCCACCTTCCTGACTGAAGGCACTTAAAGCTGCCAGGAGCAAAGAAATTAGTATTATTGATTTCATACTTTTTAGGCTGTAGAATGTCTTAGAACACTACCTGCCTGAGCTCCGGTATGCTTACCATCCTTTATGGTGATCTTCCCATTAACAAGAACATATTCAATCCCGGAAGGAAATTGATGTGGATCTACAAAGCTTGCATTATCGATAACCGTATCCGGATTAAAAAGTACAATATCTGCATAGTTATCTTTTGCAATCAGCCCGCGCTTTTGCAGGCCCAGTTTTGTTGCCGGCATTTGTGTCATTTTATTTACTGCCGTGGCAAGGTCAAATATCTTATCCTCCCTTACATATTTGCCGAGAACCCGTGGGAATGTCCCATAATACCTCGGGTGAGGTTTTCCCTCTCCCAGCTTTCCGTATGGAGCTACCGCATTTCCATCCGAACCAATCATGACATGGGGAGATGAGAGTACCTTTTTCAGGTTGTCTTCATCCATTGCAAATCCAATCATTGATACACGGTTACGCTCTTCGAGTAAAATAGTCCGGATAAACTCAAAGGGTGTTTTATTCTGTTCATCTGCGCAGGCCTGGACTGATTTTCCTTCCAGAACCTTATTCTTCTCTAATTGACAGGAACTGATAACCACCCGGTCCCATCCTCCGATATCCTGTCCCTTTCTTTCAGCATGGTCTTTTATTTTTGCCAGCGTGTTTTTATCTTCCAGTCGGGCTAAGATTTCATCTGTATCTCCCTGCCGAGACCATAAAGGAAGGAACATGGTAAGGCCTGTACCATAGGCAATATATGGATAGCGGTCTGCTGTTATCTGCATACCAGAAAGGGCAGCCTCATGGATCATTTCCAATACATGGTCAATTTTATGCCAGTTGGACTGGTTGCACGCTTTCAGATGTGCAATCTGTGTGGGCACATTGGCTTCCTTACAGATCCGCAGGGCCTCCTGTATGGCCTCTTCTACCTGGTCATCTTCACTGCGTATATGTGTTGCGTAAATTCCCCCTTTTTTTGCAACTACTTCATTCAATGCTATCAGCTCTTCTGTCGATGCATAACTCCCGGGTGCATATTCAAGTCCCGATGAAAGTCCGAAACTACCCTCCGCCATGGAACGTTCCAGCAGGTCTTTCATCTCCCTTATTTGTTCCGGATTGGCCTGAACGTCATTATTGCCAACCACAATACCCCGCAAAGTTCCTTGCCCTGTTAAAGTTGCATGGTTGTTCGATATTTTATGGTCTTCGAGTCTTCTTAAATAACCCTCGGCACTTCTCCAGTCAACATGTATCCCGTATTGTTCGAATATATGTTCATCCATTTCCTTGATACCATCATCGCCTATTGGGAA
>CAZXOJ010000503.1:0-2685 GCA_964642325.1 uncultured Bacteroides sp.
ACCACCATCAGGGTAAATGCACTAGGATACGAAGACAGGGCTCCCACAGCTGAGGAGATGGATCATATGAAAATGCTGGTGAGAGAAGCCATGGAGGAAGGAGCTGTCGGGATCAGCAGCTCCCTGATATATGCTCCTGCATTCTTTGCCGATACGGAGGAGTTGATTGAACTATGCAAGGAGGTATCCTCATATAATGGCTTATACATTACCCATATGAGAAGTGAAGGTGAGCAATTATTAGAAGGTATCGATGAGGTGATTGAAATCGCAGAAAAGGCCGGGATCAGGTCTGAAATTTACCATTTAAAAGCAGCAGGAAAGGATAACTGGTATAAAATGGACCTGGCCATTGCCAGGATAGAGGCTGCAAGGGCGGCCGGACTGGATTTAACAGCTGACATGTATAATTACGAAGCCGCGGGAACCGGTCTTTATGCCACCATGCCTCAATGGGTACAAGAGGGAGGACATGACGCCTGGGTGGCAAGATTAAAGGATGAAAAGCTAAGGGAACGGGTGATGGAGGAGATGAGGTTGCCCGGCGAGGATTGGGAAAATTTCTTCCACATGACCGGCTCAGCAGAGAAAATCATGCTGGTAGGATTTAAGAATGATTCCTTGAAATATTTAACCGGTAAGACCCTTGCCGAGGTGGCTCAATTGAGGAATACAACACCGGCCGAAACAATACTCGATCTTATCATCGATGACAACAGCAGGGTGGATGCGATCTATTTCTTAATGTCCGAAGAAAACATCAAGAAACAGCTTGCTCTTCCCTGGGTCAGTTTTGGTTCAGATGAGCAATCTCTAGCTCCTGAAGGAGTCTTTTTAAAGACAAATCCCCACCCCAGGGCTTATGGGAATTTTTCCAGGCTATTAGGAAAGTATGTCAGGGATGAAAAGATCATATCCATGGAAGAAGCCATACGCAGACTGAGCAACCTACCTGCTGAAAACTTGAAAATACACAAACGGGGATTGCTGAAAGAAGGGTATTATGCCGATGTCGTTGTATTTGACCCGGAGAAGATACAGGATCATGCCACATTCGAAAACCCTCATCAGTATGCAACCGGGGTAAAACATGTATTTGTGAACGGGCAACAGGTACTGAAGGACGGAGAGCATACAGGGGCTATGCCAGGGCGAATCGTGAGAGGAGCGGGTTACAGGCAAGGCAAAACCAATTAAATATGAGACAGAATTTATCCATTATCCCGGCTACTTTTTTACTGCTGTTGGGACTGGCATCATGTAATCAGTCCGGAGAATTTGAACCAAAGGGATTAAGCTTTGATAATAAGATCATTCGCTCGGGAAGCCTGGGAGATAATTGGTGCATGACATGGGCTGCGGATGATCATATCTACACCTGCATGGATGATGGATGGGGCTGGATCGACAGCCTTGAGTTGGATCAACGGTGGAACAACAGGGTATGGCGAATTGTATCCGGACCTGAGCAAATTGAAGCAGAATACCTGCCGGAATACCCGGAATACCCTTTTCAAAAATCTAATAATCCAACCGGGAAAAGAGTCTGGTATGGCTATGGGATAATCAGTATTGACGGTGTCATTTATCAATCCCTGTCACTTTGTTTTGGTACCTCTTTCGGACCTTTCAAGGGTGTGAAGTTCATCTACTCGCCCGATTTTGGAAAGACCTGGTACAATCAAGACAAAACAGTGGTCAATGATAATACCCATGGTGAGGATTGGGAAGACATGTTCTTTTTGAATGAGAACGGGCAGTATATAGGCTCATTTTCTATTCTGGCCTTTGCTCAAATGGGCAGGGACTATGAATTGAACAAAGACGGATATGTTTATATTTATTCTCCCGGAGGCGGTTTCGCGCCCTATAATGAGAAACTACTACTGGCCAGGGTACAAAAAGATCGCTTGCTGGACAGAAGCAGCTGGGAGTTTTTCCAGAGCCTGAACAATGAGGGGAGCGCTACCTGGACAGATACCTTGAAAGCAGCTGGTTTTGTGCACCGCTTTCCATCAGGATATGATTTTTATGCCTGGCACCCGAGTGTTGTTTACAATGAAAAACTGGATCTATATTTTATGTCTACCTATGGGACCGGCAGCAAGGCCACAGATCTGCACGAATTACCTTCCACCTTAATGTTGCTCTGGGCGAAAAATCCATGGGGACCATGGAAGGTATTTCATGAGGATACCAACTGGGTAATGGATCATCCTGACAATAGGCTATACCAGGCAAAATTATCACCAAAATGGATCAGTGAGGATGGGAAGGAAATGTGGTTGATATGGTCAGATCAAAGAGGTAACTGGCGGACAAATTATAAATGGAATGCCTGCAGGTTCAGGATACTTTAAGGCCCAGGTCTTATCCGCATCCCCCGCCGATTATATACAATCAGACCCTTAAAAATATTTTCCTCTTGTATAAGAAATAAAGTAACAATAGCTGCAATCCCAGTACACCTAGGGTTAAAATAACCATGGAAAAATCTCCGGACATGTTCATTATCCCTGTTAAAATATAATCGGAGGTATATTTAAAATCTACCATGCGATGTGCCATATAAATGGTAATCGGGTTTAAACCGATCAATATAAAGGGGAAGGACCATTTGGCGTAAGCTTTTACATCAATAATGAAATAGAAAACCGCCATAAAGATTAGCGACAATCCGATGGT
>CAZXOJ010000504.1:0-2667 GCA_964642325.1 uncultured Bacteroides sp.
GGGCGGTTGGATTGGTTCCATTTTGGCAGCCGTTGAACCAAGGATCAAAACAGCCATTCTCAGTGTTCCTGCAACAGAGTTTGTTACGGCTCAAACACCTGCCAGCCGGATTATTAACTCGAGTAATTTTTTCCCACACTACAGGGATCTTTCCCTGTTTATGGTCCTGGCAAAGAATGATGTCCCTGCACGAAATGCCAGGGCAAAAGAGTATTTTGATCTTGTACAGGTAAAGAAGGAAATGGTTGAGTACGATGAATCACATTTCCTGGATCCACAAAAGTACAATAAGGAAATACTTGAATGGCTGAAAGAAAATCTTTGAAAATGACCTATCGAAAAGTATTTGTTCCTCTTGTTTTACTCCTGCTGTCACTTCAGTATTCACTTGCGGATGTCAGGCTTCCCACATTGTTTTCAGACAATATGGTTTTTCAGCAAGCAATGAAAGTTCCTATATGGGGATGGGCCGACCCGGGTGAAAAGATCATTGTCGAACTAGGAGATTTTAAGGCTGAAACGATTACAAATGCTGATGGGAAGTGGAAGGTCCGGATTGGTCCTCTAGTGGCAGGCGGGCCTTTCGGATTGACAGTGTATGGTAAGAATACCCTTCGAATTGACAATGTACTCGTAGGAGAAGTATGGATTGCTTCAGGACAATCGAATATGGCCATGGAGGTAAAAAGCTGCCTGAATGCAGATGAGGAGATATCCATGGCCCGAAACCCCATGATTCGTCATTTCCAGGTGAAAAGGACCAAGGCTATTGAACCACTCGAAGATGTAGCCCCTGTGGGCAAGGATTCATGGTTGAATACATGGGAAGTTTGTGATCCTTCGACAGCCGGGCACTTTAGTGGGACGGCTTACTATTTTGCCCGAACCTTGTATGAGGAAAGGAATATTCCAATCGGCATTATTCACGCCTCCTGGGGGGGAACCACTGCTGAAGCCTGGACACCTCGGGATACCCTGGAAAATGATCCAGGGCTTAAAGCCATCCTGGAAGACTGGCCTGCTTATAATGATGATGAGGAATGGTTGAAAGGGGAATATGAGGAATTCATCCAGGAAGTAGAAAAAGCCCGCCTGGAAGGGAGGCCTGCCCCCCTGTATTTTAACCAACCTTCTGTGCTTTTCAATGGGATATTAGCTCCGGTTATTCCATATGGAATGAGAGGTGTAATATGGTACCAGGGTGAATCAAACGCCTATCGTGCCTGCCAGTACCGCGAACTTTTCCCGGCCATGATAAGCCAGTGGCGCAGAATATGGGAGCAGGGAGATTTCCCTTTCCTCTTTGTACAATTGGCCAACTACCATTTTGAACCCCAGGTTTTTCCTGAATTACGCGAAGCACAGTCCATGACGCTTAAACTGCCTCAAACAGCCATGGCCGTGACCATTGATATTGGTGATTCTACTGATATACACCCCAAAAATAAGCAGGAGGTTGGAAGGCGCTTGGCACTGGCTGCTCAAAAAACTGCCTATGGTGAAGATATCCTGTTTTCGGGTCCCATATATAAGAAAATGTTTATCGAAGGCAGCAAATGCTGGTTGTTGTTTGATTACATTGGTGATGGCCTGGTGGCAAAAGGGGACGGAGAATTACTGGGGTTCAGTGTGGCGGGGAAAGACAGGGAATTCCTGAAAGCCAGGGCCAGGATAGATGGTAACCAGATCATTGTCTGGAACGAGGAAATCGATCAGCCAGTTGCAGTAAGATATGCCTGGGCAAATCATCCGGTTGCTTTTAACCTGTTTAATCAATCCGGGGAGAATCCATCCCTTCCGGCATCACCTTTTAGAACAGATGACTGGCCGGAAATATCCTGCAGTGCCACACAGTCTATCAAGAAAAAACGGGCCGAAGTACCTCCATTGCATGAAAACGCCAAAGTTGAACTGGCCAGGGCTCTTGAAAATAACCTGCAAAGCCTGGAACTTTATTCCATTTCAAACGACATTATCAATGGTACCAAATGGACATATCAAAAAATTTATCAGGGAAACCCTTTCCTGGCAAAAGAATACTGGCCTATGGCAAACCTGGTATACGGAGGAATACAGTATGCAGGATTTTATATCAATTATGACCTGTACAATAACCATCTCATATTGTTATATGATGACAATAACATCAAGAAATATGTAGTACTTTCCAATGAATACATAGAATCATTTTCCTATACAGATACGTTGAGGCACCAGGAACACCATTACGAGTATTTCAGGATCCCCGGGACGAATGGTAAGGAATTATATGAAAAAGTCTATGAAGGTAAAACTTCATTCATTATCCGGCCGAAGTGTGAAATAAAATATGGAACATCAGGAAGTTATCCGGGAGAATACCTCAGAAGCTTTGAATATTATATTCAGGTTGAGGGTAAATATGAGCGTGTTCATTCCAAAAAAACATTGCTCAATGCCTTAAAAAGGAATGTGCCGGAAATGAAAAGGTTCATCCGCCAAAACAGATTGAAAATAAGCAGGAAACATCCTGAAAACATTATTCCGGTATTGAAATATTACGATGAGTTAGCCTAGGTGGGAGCGTAAAAATGCGGAGAAAGAAGATATCCTTTATATTGTTTTTTTTGGTTTTCGGGCTAACATTAAAGTCCCAGGATATATCAATAACCGAAAAATTTCAGGATG
>CAZXOJ010000505.1:0-2665 GCA_964642325.1 uncultured Bacteroides sp.
TACCAGAATATCATCTACCTGGCTGGTATCTGCCATCCATTGCTCCAATGTCTCAACCATGATCTTCTTCTGTTCTTTCATGGCTTTGGAGTGTATCTTCAGCAGCATCTTCTTGAAATTTCTAATCATGAATTTTTTCCCGCTGGGACCGCCAAACTGGTCGGAGTAGCCGTCAGAAAATGAATAGATCAGGTCTCCCTTCTGCAGGTCTATCTCATGCCTGGTAAATGAATCTTCTACCCAGCTGTAGATGCCGATGGGCATTTTGTCAGCCTTTTTTTCGTGGAGTTCACCATCACGGATCAGCCAGAGCGAATTATTGGCTCCTGAAAATTCCATCTTCATGGACTCCTTGTCGACAATGTATAAAGCAAGGTCCATGCCGTCCTGGCTTTCCCCAACCCGGCCCGTCTGATGCAGCGACTTGATCACATGGGCCCTGAGTTCTTCAAGGATTTCATTGCTGTGAGGAAGGTCCCTATGCTTGCTGATGATCTCATTCAGGAAGGAAATGCCGAGCATACTCATAAATGCACCCGGCACACCGTGTCCTGTGCAGTCCGCTACCACGCAAATGACTTTTCCGTCTTTTTCTGTGATGTAATAAAAATCACCACTTACAATGTCCCGTGGTTTAAATAGAATAAATCGCTCCGGGAGGAGGCTGTCAAGATAATCACCGAGCGGAAGCATGGCATTCTGTATCCGGCTGGCATACTGTATGCTGTCTGTGATCTCCTTTTTTTGTTCTGTGATCAGTTTATTTTTTTGTGCCAGTTCACTATTGGCTTTTTTCTTCAGGTTGTTTGCACGGATCAACTGGACCACCATGATGAGAAAGATCACTATGGCGATGATGGTTATCGTTAGAATGATCCTTGTCCACCGCAGCCTGGTATCTGCCAGTTCCGACTCTGCCATCAGGAGTGCATTTTCCTTTTCTGTGGCTTCAGTCTCATACTTCACCTGCATTTCTGTGATTTGATCCATTCTTTCCTTCCTGGTCAAAGTATCCTTGATGGCGGCATGGAGTTTGAAAAAATTCAGCGCATCCCTGTACCTTCCCTGTTTATTGTTTAGATCTGACAAAACCTCATAAACTCCCATCAGGGTTTCCTTGGTATCCAGTTCCAGGGCAAGTTCCAGTGACCTGTTAAGGTATTCCGATGCCCTGCCATAATTTTCAAACAGGAGGTAAACCTGTCCCAGGCTAAGGTAAATGCTTGATTCAACAGCCCTGTCATTCAACTCCTGGGCGATGGCCAGGGCGCGGCTCAGGTAAGGTAAAGCCATTTCAGGCATGGCGGCGGTTACATAGATGATGCCTATATTATGCAGGGAACCCTTTATTCCCTCTTTGTAATCTTCTTCTTCCCAAACCTCCAGGGCCTGCTCGTAATAATCCAGTGCTTCCTTGAACAGGTCCAGGTATTTATCTGATGGCTCAGTCTTGATGGAATCCATATAAAAATCCCCGAACATGGTAATAAGTGAGTCTCCGGCCATCTTATTATATACCGTTCCGATATTGTGCAGGCTTCTGCCTATTTCCTCCTGGTTTTGCCTCCTGCGGTTCATGTTGAGCAACGCGAGATGGGCCTCAAGCGCCTTATCAAATTGTTCCTGGCTGAAATAGATCAGTGCCATGCCATTCAGGACGGCAATCATGCCGGCTTCATGATTGATCTTTTCAAAAATGGACAGGGCCTGCTGATAATGCCCCAGGGCAATATCGTACCTGGCCAGCTGGTAATTGGCATTGGCCAGGCGGAGCAGGTTGCTTGACTCACTTTCCTCATCGCCCAGCTCATTAAAAAGCCCAATGGATCTCTCATAGTACCTCACGGCCTGTAGGAATTCTCCCTGATAGTACATGACCATCCCTTGCGAAGCATTGATCTCTGCCATCATTTTCCCTGATCCAGATGCTTCCGCCATAGCATATGCTGTATCATAATAGGCCATGGCACCCTCGTATTCCCTGAACCGCCGGTTTAATTCACCC
The DNA here is from genome assembly GCA_964642325.1 of uncultured Bacteroides sp. Classification (GTDB taxonomy): domain Bacteria; phylum Bacteroidota; class Bacteroidia; order Bacteroidales; family SM23-62; genus SM23-62. Next base: position 2,006 of record CAZXOJ010000505.1, read on the forward strand.
AGCGAATAAAGCGCATCTGTCTCCATAAGGTCATTCTTATTCTCCGCAGCCATGTTTCTTGTACGGTTCAGGTATTCGGCGGCCATTTCCGGGTCCCGCAGCCAGGAGTATGTCTTACCTATCCAGAACAGGGAAGTAATGATGCCATCCTCATCACCGGATTCTTCGCTGATGTTCAGGGCTTTTTCAAATGACTCAAGGGCTTTCTGGTCCATGGCTTCACGACTGAAAACCTTGCCCTGGTGAAGATGGGCATCATACAACAACCTGACTTCCCCTGACCTGGCAGCATAATTTAGGGCGTCTTCGGTATAGGATAACCTGTCCTCGAATGCCAGCCATCTATTTTCCGAGAGTTCGTAAAGTATTTCTAAATGTTCCTCCCCTTCAGTCGATTCGAGAAGTGACACCAGGCTGTCAATAGAAGCCTGTTCCTGTGCAGATACCGATATGGGCAGGATCAAGCAGAACAGCACTGAAATAATTAGTAAGGGACGGATCCTCATGACATTAACCACCATGCATAATTACAAAAATATGGGCAGTTACAGAAATATTAAAATCAACATATTATGTACTGTGAAGTCCTTTTTATCCGCCTACCCGTAAAACCCGCTCTCTTCAGGAGCGGGATATAAGGGCATAAAAAAAATTCAAATT
>CAZXOJ010000506.1:0-2664 GCA_964642325.1 uncultured Bacteroides sp.
TGAGAACTTCCATGGAAAAACTCCAGCTGAATGATGCATCTCTGACCTATGAACCGGAATCATCAGCTGCCCTGGGATTTGGGTTCAGGTGTGGTTTCCTGGGACTCCTGCACATGGAGATTATACAGGAACGGCTGGACAGGGAGTTTGACATGAACGTGATCACAACCGTGCCCAATGTTTCCTTTTTGGTATATACCACCAAGGGAGAATTGATAGAGGTTCATAATCCATCAGGATTACCAGATGTTACCCATATTGACTATATAGAGGAACCCTATATCAGGGCACAGATCATTTCGCAATCAGATTATATTGGATCTGTAATGAAACTTTGTATTGATAAGAGGGGTGCCCTCAAGAACCAGGTATACCTTACCAGTGACCGGATGGAAGTAACTTTCGAAATGCCCCTGGCTGAGATTGTATTTGATTTTTATGATAAATTGAAAAGCATTTCCAAGGGTTATGCCTCATTCGATTATTATCAGATCGGCTATCAGAAGGCTAATCTTGTTCGTCTTGATATATTATTAAACGGGGAAATGGTTGATGCGCTGTCCACATTGATACACAGGGATAATGCCTATTCCTTTGGCCGGCGGATCTGTGAAAAGTTAAGGGAACTCATCCCCAGACAGCAATTTGATATTGCCATACAGGCTGCCATTGGTGCCAAGATCATTGCGCGCGAAACGGTCAAGGCATTGAGAAAAGATGTTACCGCCAAATGTTATGGAGGAGATATTACCCGTAAGCGTAAACTGCTTGAAAAACAGAAGAAAGGGAAGAAGAAAATGCGCCAGGTAGGCAACGTGGAGGTCCCACAATCAGCCTTTCTGGCGGTATTAAAACTTGATTAACCTGTGAATTACCGAATTGACCGTTTTTATTTAGACGGATTATAAATAAATGAATAAATGCTGGAATTTGATAAATTTCAAATCTTTGATGCTTATATTTTTCAAAATTTTTCTTTTCATTAATGAATTGAACCACTTTTTTAAGAGTAATATTGCAGGAAGCTTTGATTCTCAAACCATAAGCCCTTTACTATGACCACAGAAACTCCCGGATCGCTCCGTTTTGACGGGAATTATACCCTGGGTATTGACATTGGTTCCATTTCCATCAATACAGTTGTCCTTGATCAGAATGGCCAGGTACAATTAGAGCGCTACGATTATTGTCAGGGAAATCCCTTCGAACAGTTGAGGCAGATACTGGAGGAGGTAATGAAAGATTTTCCGGAGAATGAATTTCCAGGAATAGCATTTACTGGTAGCGGGGGTAAGCTGGCCTCCGAGATCCTGGGCGGAACCTATATCAATGAGGTAATAGCCCAATCAGAATCAGTATCCCGTTTGTATCCCAATGTCAAGACGGTGATCGAGATGGGTGGTGAAGATTCTAAACTCATCCTTATGAATGGTGATGAGTCTGATGCTTCAAAGCTTTCTGATTTTGAACTGAATACCATTTGTGCAGCTGGTACCGGATCTTTCCTTGACCAGCAGGCCAACCGGATCGGAGTGTCGATTGTAAAGGAATTCGGAGAAATGGCGCTGAAATCAACCAATCCACCCAGGATTGCAGGCCGCTGCAGCGTCTTTGCCAAATCCGATATGATCCACCTTCAGCAGATAGCCACCCCCGTCTATGACATTGTAGCCGGGCTATGCTTTGCGGTAGCCAGGAATTTTGTCAGTACCCTGGGTCGGGGTAAACAGCTGAATTTCCCGATTTCATTCCAGGGCGGTGTGGCAGCCAATGCTGGCATGGTTCGTGCTTTCAGGGAGCTTATCAATGCCGGGGATGGAGACCTGATCGTACCGGAATATTATGCTTCCATGGGAGCCATTGGTGCTGCCCTTAGCATGAAAGAGCAAAAGGATAGAGCTGATTTCAAAGGATTGGATAAGCTAGATCAATACCTGGAAGAAAAAAAATCACGCGGAAATTTCCAGGATCAGCTATTTGAAGCAGATACCCATTATGATAAAACGGTCCATCCCCTTCCTGAGGGAGAGGGGAAGACGGATGTTTACCTGGGACTTGACATCGGTTCACTGAGTACCAATGTGGTGTTAATTGATGAACAGGACAGGGTCGTAGCCAGGCGCTATCTTCCTACCCAAAGCAAACCCCTGGAGGCTATCAGGCAGGGGATGATAGAGATTTTCGAAGAGGTAGGGGATAAGATAAATGTAAAGGCTGCAGGGACCACTGGTTCGGGGCGCTACCTGACTGGTGATTTTATTGGGGCGGATGTAATTCGAAACGAGATAACTGCCCAGGCAACAGCTGCCATTGCTTATGATCCCGAAGTTGATACCATTTTTGAGATCGGGGGACAGGATTCAAAGTATATCAGTATCGATAACGGTGTGGTCACCGATTTTGAAATGAATAAGGTCTGTGCAGCAGGCACCGGGTCCTTTCTCCAGGAACAGGCTGAAAAGCTTGATATCAATATTGTTGATGAATTTGCCAACCTGGCTTTCAAAGCAGAAAAACCGGCCGCTATGGGCGACCGCTGTACAGTATTCATGGAATCGGATCTCAATTCTTTCCAGCAAAAAGGCGTTGAGAAGGAAAATCTTGTAGGTGGACTGGCATACTCCATCGTCAAGAATTATATCCTTAAAGTAGTCAGGAAAAAAC
>CAZXOJ010000507.1:0-2662 GCA_964642325.1 uncultured Bacteroides sp.
AACCATTTATTATAATCATTCAGCCAAATTTCATTGATTCCATGATGTCCGTCAGGACCTCCCATTACACCTGGACCGGCACCAAGGGTCCGGGTAACATACCCATATGCATTCATGATGCCATTCTGAACCTTCATAAAATGCCCGCAATGGAATCCAGTACCTTCAAGGGCTGCATCCAGAATTCCTTCCGCTGAACCGCCCCCGGGATAAGGATCACCAAAGTCATCAATCTTGATGACGGACTTGATCCATTGTCTGAGCAAGAGAATCCTTTGGAACTCATCCGTTTCTCCATGAATGATGGTATCCAGCTGGTATTTATTAATTAAATGCTGAAATCCCGGATGCTTTAAATCTTCGAAACCCAGGAACTCAACATTGGGTCTGAATGGAGGATTTTCAACCGGTTCTACTGTGTACTCAGCACTATTACAGCTAATAAGTATTACTAATGCAGCTAAAAATAAAAGGTTTGCTTTCATTACGTTATTATCTATGTTAAAAAGGCGAAATAAAAATATAAAATTACTATATCAAAACCTTATGAAATGACATAATTTATCTATTTTTGAGTAGTATCGCAGCATTTTAATTCAATATATATAATGAGAAATACACAACAAAAGAAGATCCTTAACTGGATGATCATTATTCTTTCTGTATCCTTCTTTAATGGCTTTTCACAGATAGCAGATAATGAAATTGTAATACGGCCAGCAGAAATCTATGATGTATTAACCAATCCTGGCATTGGTTTCATGACTTTTCAACGCTTTAATGGAGATGAGCTTAATGATGGAAGTGGTTGGACTGAAGGATCTCCACTTGATTACCAGGAGTTTGACGGAGATTTGACAAACAAGGATCATCCTGCTACCACCATAGCTTACTTCAGGGTTTACTGGAAGTATATAGAACCTGAGCGGGGCAAATATCGTTGGGATATGCTGGACAAAGCCCTTGAAACAGCCAGGTCAAGAGAACAGACCCTGTTGCTCAGGATTGCTCCCTATGGTACAGGTGATGAGAGGGATGTGCCGGATTGGTACCGTGAAATGGTTGGTTCTGAGACAGAGTGGGGATATAGCAATCCGGTAAACAAATGGGCTGTGAATCCCGAAGATCCCCAATATGCTCAATACTTCGGGGGAATGATTAGGGCTCTTGGGGAGAGATATGATGGCCACCCTGATTTTGAAGCCATTGATCTTTCCATTGTTGGGGCCTGGGGAGAAGGCGCAGGTTCCCATTTGCTTACTCAGAAGACAAGAGAAGCCCTGGTTGATGCATATACTGATGTTTTCCAAAAGACTCCCATTATTGCTTTGTTGATGGATAAGGAAACAAATACATATGCACATTCTAAAATATCAGTTGGATGGAGGGTGGATTGTATTGGTGACATAGGATTCTGGGCGGAAGACCAAAATGGCTGGTCCCATATGTATGATTTTTACCCCCAGGAAATTATAAATGCCGGCGTAAAAGATGACTGGAAAACTTCCCCCCTCAGTTTTGAAATTTGTTATACTTTTCGTGGCTGGAAGGAGAGGGGAAACTTCACAAGGGATGAAGTAATGTATATCTTCAATGAGACATTGAAATGGCATATGTCCTCTTTTAATGCTAAATCATCTCCAGTACCCGAAGAATGGAAGGACCTTGTGGATGACTGGTTAAAGAAAATGGGCTACAGATTTGTCTTGAGAAGATTCAGCTATCCGGATGAAGTGCGTCAGAATGGGAAACTTCATTTTAAATCCTGGTGGGATAATAAGGGGGTTGCTCCCTGTTATAAGGATTTTGCGCTGGCAATCCGCTTGAAATCAGGTGGGATTGAAACAGTACTGCCAACAGATGTAAATATTAAAGAATGGCTGCCTGGAGACAATTTATATGATAATGCTGTATTTTTACCTGGTGATCTACCGGCGGGGGAATATGATGTTCAAATTGGCATTGTTGACCGCTGGAACTATGAGCCCAGGGTAAAACTGGCCATAGAAGGAAGAGGAGAGGATGGCTGGTATCCAATGGGTCAAATCAAAATCACTGAATAATATGAATAAGGAATTTGATGTTTTAGTAGTAGGAGAACTGAATGTTGATCTCATTATGAATGAATTGGATAGATTCCCAGAAGTCGGGAAGGAAATCCTGGCCAGGCAGATGACATTGACATTGGGCAGTTCCGCGGCTATTTTTGCAAGCAATATCTCAAGTCTTGGAGCAAGGGTTGCTTTTATCGGAAAGATCGGCAAGGATAAGTTCGGCGAAGTTGTCCTTGAGAGCCTGCAAAATAATGATGTAGATGTATCCATGATAATACAGGATGAAAATTGTGGGACAGGGGCTACCATCATATTAAATGTGGAAGAAGACAGGGCCAATACCACTTATCCCGGGGCCATGGACTTACTCACCATTAATGATATATCAGAAAAGGATCTGAGCAGGGCTAAACATCTGCATTTCTCCTCCTTTTTCCTGCAGCCGGGTATGAGGGATGGTGTCGGAAAACTATTCAGGATAGCACAGGAACTGGGATTAACCACTTCATTTGATATGCAATGGGATCCGGAGGAAGAGTGGGACCTGGCTATAGAAGAAATACTTCCCCATGTAAATGTTTTTCTGCCCAATGAAAACGAACTCATGT
>CAZXOJ010000508.1:0-2659 GCA_964642325.1 uncultured Bacteroides sp.
GAATCAGGGGTCAGTTCCATTGAGTTGATGGGTGATGTAGCTGAACGATATGCCGGGATCCCTCCCTCTCCTCCAAGGCCGGCAAGAGATGTTGAAATGACGGAAGAGCAGCAGGCAGCCCATGACAAAAAAGTGCAGGATGCAAAGGAGAAACAGCGTGAATGGCGACTTTCTGTATCCATGGACAAATTCGTCGAGCTTAAGAAAATGTACAATGATTCGGGGGTAAATATCCATATCGTGAAATTTGCACCTGCCGCCTGGTCAGATGAAGAAATTGATTATGCCTTTAAGGCCGCAAAGGCCATGGGTGCCGGGGGCATTACCAATGAAATAGGGCATGATGACTGTAAGCGCCTTGGTAAGTTTGCAGAGAAGCATGACATGTACGCCATCTATCATAACCATGGACAGCCTGGAGAGCCTGATTTCAACTTTGAGGAGTTCCTGGAATATTCCCCCAATAACATGCTGAACCTGGATGTAGGACATTATTTCGGAGCCACCGGCAAACATCCGAATGAGATCATTGAAAAACTCCATGACCGGATCTTCAGCATCCACCTGAAAGATAAAACAGGCAAGGATTCAGAACCGGCAAACACCAACATGTCATGGGGTACAGGGGAAACCCCCCTGGGTGATATACTTAAGCTCATTCAGGAGAACAATTGGCCCATCTACTGCGATATTGAGCTGGAGTACCCGGTGCCTGATGATTCAGATGCCGTAAAGGAAACCGCTAAATGTGTTGAATACTGCAGGGAGATCCTGGTAAACTAGTTATCAATGGTATTGAGAGCATTGTTGCCTCTGCTTTTCAGTTTAATATTATCAGCCTATGCCGGTACTGACATAAAAATTACCAAGACAGGTGATAAAGTAGTGGATCCTATGGCCCTGACACTCGATGGGAGCAGGTGGGGAATGGCCATCAACGGTAAATCCTTCCAGCAGGATGCGCTTATTTCGCACATGGGTTACCAGTATCTGGCCTACTACGATGCGCAGAGGAATGTTTGCCTCTCTAGGCGAAAACTTCCTGCTGAACCCTGGGAAACCATCAGGTTTACGGATTATCTTTTCCAGGGTAATGATGCCCATAATATCATTTCCATAGGCATTTGTCCCAATGACGGAACCATACACCTGGCTTTTGACCATCATGGCCACCCCCTGCATTACCGGATTTCCCACGAGGGAGTGGCAACAACACCGGGATCCCAAACCTGGGATACTTCCCTTTTCAGTCCGGTGTTAGGGGAACTTGAGCAAGGAAAGCTCATCAAGATCACTTATCCGCGTTTTTTCCAGACACCGGATGGGGAATTGCAGTTTTGTTATCGTCGTGGTGGTTCCGGCGGCGGAGACCGCATGCTTGTTGATTATAATTCAGGGGAAGGTAAATGGGAGAATACCCGGCAGATCGATTCGGGTGAAGGCCTGTTCGAGGATGATATGGGAGAGAGTAGCAGCCGCTGTTCCTACCCCAATGGCTACACCTATGGATCCAACGGCAAACTGCACGCAACCTGGGTGTGGCGTGAGACCCCTTCGGATCCAAATCATGACCTGATATATGTTTACAGCGAAGACAAGGGCAGAACCTGGTTGAATAATGAAGGCAATAAAACTAATGGACCGCCTGGCATTGAATCCCCAGGTATTGCTGTTGTTGATATCCCCCGGTCCCTGGGATTGATGAATACCCACGGTCAGGCCGTAGATTCAAAAGGCAGGATCCATGCAGTAATGTGGCATTGCACGGAAGAAACCCTGCGGGCGGAGGGGAGCAAACCCGGTGAACACCGCTGGGGTTTGGATAGTGCACACCGCTACCACCATTATTGGCGTGATGAGGAAAGATCATGGCAGCACATGGAGCTTCCATGGGTATCAGGATCCCGGCCCAAGATTTTCATAGATAAAAAGGACAACACCTATCTGATTTACGAGAAAGAGGGGAACCTGGAGATCGCATCAGCCTCCTCAAAAGCCGGGTATTCTGATTGGAGTGTGGTCTATGTTGAACAAGGGCCATTCGTAAATGAAATGCTTGGCGACCCGTATCGATGGACACAGGAGGGGATCCTCTCGGTCATGGTGCAGGACTCCCCGGAGAATCCCAGTGAGCCAACACCATTACGTATCCTGGACTTCCAAATAGAATAACCTTATTGACCGAACACCATGAAAAACTTGGTATTTGTATTCTTCATTATTGCACTGGTTTCCTGCCAGCCGAACAAGCAGTCTGAACTCCTTCCTGAAGTGAAGGAAGTGGATTTGAGTAAAATCGATCCTGGACAATTTTCCGAAGAGGAATGGTATATACCCTATTACCTGAAGCATTTTGCCAGGGTAGCAAACAGCGTCGTGGATACGGGAAGCAACAGGGGTTACTTTGACCTTTCCGTCTGGCGGGGTGCCAAAAACCACCATACATACAATGCCCGGATAATGGAAGGCATTTTAAGCCTGGTCTGGTTTTATACCACGGACCGGCCCTGGAATGTGTATTACAAGGATAAGGCTTTAAAGCTCCGGATTGAAGCTACACTGGATTTCTGGTGCAAGATTCAGCATGATGATGGACAGTTCAGTGAATACCGCGTCGCACAATGGAGCCTGGCTCCGACTGCTTTTGCCACAAAATTTG
>CAZXOJ010000509.1:0-2656 GCA_964642325.1 uncultured Bacteroides sp.
ATCAATGTTGTCATTGTAATACTTGGGATCACTTCCTTTCTGGGGGTTTTCAGCGATTGGGCCATACTTGGAGATATTTCTAAAGAATATATCGCAGGCCTGGATACATCAGGGGAATGGACAATACTTTATATTTTGCTGGGTATTCATGCAGTTTTCCTCCTTCTGCTTACAGGCACCTTCGCTGGGGTCTTTCGCAGATTAAAGAAAAATGATAAAGAGGAATTGGCCATGCAGAAGGACGAGATGGTGTTTACAGCAGCACAATATGTGGGACTGATATGTGGGATTATCGGACTGGTGTGGACCGTATTTGCCCTGGTAATTAGCCAGCGCTTACCTGTCAGTTACTACCATATGCTTGCCACCAGTATTCTGATCCTTGTCCCTTATGGCCTGGTGGTGCTGTATTGGTTTATCCTGAAATGTAGGGAGAAGATTGGGGACTGGTATGATGAGAAACAAAGCAGGGATGTATACCGCTCAGGTTTTATTACGCTGGTAATAACCATTCCAATAATGTTGGCCCTCTACCTGGTCATCCACAATGATACGCTGTTTACCAGGGGAGAATACTTCTGGTTCCCATTCCTGATCTTTACTGCCCTTACACTGTTCTCTGTACTAATACTGGTCCACAATCAGGAGGCTTGATACTAAGAAGCCATAATTATTCCTTGTCCTGGAGCCTGGAGATCTTTTGCATCCGTTCCATGGAGAAGGCATTGTCAGTATCCTGTAGATGAGTGTAGAGGATCAGCGCTTTTTTCCATAAGTCGCTGGCAACATCACTATCTCCGCTTTCTTGATACAGGTTCCCGGTTTCGCTAAGGACATCAGCCATTTTTTCCAGGTGCCTGTCCATGTACTTCACCTTTTCTGTCAGCAACTGGATGATTTTTTCAGCTGGTGTTTCCAGGATAAGGTCAAGAGGGAGATTCAGCCTATCATCATATTGCTGCCTGATCTCATCCAGGCTCAGGCTTGCAGAGGCAGCCCCTTTAAGCCCCAGCAGGTAAGCGAGCATCTGAGCCAGGACCTGACCCATCTGCTCGATCTGCTGCATTAAATAATCTCGTTTCTCAGTTCTCATCTTTTTTGAAATGCCGGAGGCGTCATTTTTTCCGGTGGATTTTTTTGTAATTCATCTAGTATTAGCTCAATTGCTTTATCCATCTGGGAGTCAGCACCCCGGGCAAGCTTTGTAGGATCGGCGACCACCCTGTGTGTAGGTTCCACCCCGTGGCCTTCGTCAAACCATCTGCCATCATTGTACATGAGCCTCCCGTGTGGTACCGTATGTCCGCCACCATCAATGACTGAATGTCCTGTAGCCGGACCGATGAGTGCTCCCATGGTACGTGTGCCTACCAGGGGACCAGCTTTAAGTTCCTTGAAAGCCCATGGCAGGGCATCCCCGCCTGATCCGGCGGCTCCATTAATAAGCATGGCTTTCGGGCCATAATTTGCCTTGGAAGGCCAACTTTCAAGGTCCCCGTTACGAGAGTAGATATAGCCTATTTTAGGGCGCATGATCAGTTCAAGGAAACGGTCAGATAATTGTCCTCCGCCGTTAAACCTCTCGTCGATGATGATCCCCCCTTTGTCGAGCTGGGCATAATATTGCCTGACAAGCTGTAGTTGTCCAAGAGTTGAAGTATTTGGCATGTATACATAACCGATCTTTCCGCCTGATTTTTCATCCACATATTTCCTGTTTTTTTCCATCCACTCCAGGTTCCGCAGACGGGTCTCACTCGACATGGTCTTTACTATCACTTTCCTGGATCCTTCCATGGAGGGCTTATCATTCACGGTCAGTTCCACCGTCCTGTTTGCCAGTCCCTGGAAGGCTGCCCATGGTTCCTTTTTCGGGTCCAACGGGATCCCGTTTACGGCGAGCACATAATCACCACTCTTTGCTTTTACGCCACTAACTGACAGGGGAGATCTCACTTCGCTGTCCCAGTTCCCTCCATCCACGATATGATCAATCCTGAATGTCCCGTTTTCCAGTTTCCAGTTCACACCAAGCATACCGAAGCGCTGGCTGGGTGGACTTTCATGGGGAGGTCCGAAAATATAGGTATGTGAGGAATTGAGTTCCCCGACCAGTTCATTCAGGACCACATTCAGGTCCCAGCGGGTAAGGCATTGGTCCACGAGGGGATCATACTTCGCCCTGACTGCATCCCAGTCCACTTTGTGCATATCCTCGTCATAAAAATAGTCCCTGTACTTCCGCCATACCTCTGTTAGGATCTGGTGCCATTCTGCCCTGGGATCGATTACGGCCTCCAGTTCACTGGTACGTAATTTGGTCTCTATTTTCTGCTTGGGTTTTGGATCTATGATGCAATAGCTCCCCCTCTGGGCAACCAGGAGTTTCTTCCGGTCGGCAGAGAGCCTGTAGCTACCTACATCTTCTATGATGGTTTTTTCTTCCCTGTCTTCCAGGATATAGGTGACAATAGATGACTTTCCATTGGCCGTCCCGCTCCTGGGGTATTTTGTGAACAGGATCTGTCCCTTAATGGCATTCATGTTGTTATAATTACCGGCTTCCATTGGTAACACTACTACCCTGGATTCAAACCCTTCCATGTCGATCTTGAGGCCTTCCTTCTCTTTTGGCTTATCATCCTTATCATCCTTA
>CAZXOJ010000510.1:0-2630 GCA_964642325.1 uncultured Bacteroides sp.
TAACTCTTCCCATGCCTCGACCTCTGCCCTGTCCTCGTCCATAGCCTTGTCCACGTCCATAACCCTGCCCAGGTCCACTACCTTGTCCACGCCCATAACCTTGTCCAGGTCCACTACCTTGTCCTCGTCCATAGCCCTGGCCAGATTCGAAACCTTGTCCACGGCCATAACCCTGGCCACGCCCAAAGCCGCCCCTGGAGTAATAACCTTTTCTGCTTGTGGCAAAACATTGTTGGTTGTACCAATTTTGTTGTTCAGTAGTAAGCAAAGCAGTAATTTCCCGGTTATGCTTAGCCATCTCTGTATTCATCTGGGTTTTAATTTCTGAGGCTTTTACTGCATCATTTTCTGCATAGAATCTCGTACGCAGACCGTCCATGGTTTTCTGATGCGCGAGGCTTTGCTTGTCGATTTTTTGTTTCTGCTCCTTGGTCAGATTGGGTATATTCTGACATACATCACCACGGTTAGCTCTTTGTGCAAATGCACCAGTAGCCAATAATATGGCAGCGCTTGTTAGTATTACTTTTATCAGTTTCATGGCTTTTTTTTATAAATTTAAGAAAAATATTTTTTATTTTGCACATAGGTGAAATATTATTTTTGAAAAAATTCAACATATGCCAAGACCACAGGACAACCGAATCGTACATGAACCACCACTTTTTTCAGAGTTTAAACCGGCAGGTGTAAAAGGGAGGAATCTGGAGCAGATCCTGTTGACCCTTGATGAATTTGAAGCTTTTCGTCTGGCTGATTTTGAAGGTTTATCTCATGCAGAAGCTGCTGTTGAGATGGAAATCTCCCGTTCTACGTTTACCAGGCTTATTGAAAAATCCCGGAAGAAGATTGCTGACTTCTTAATTCAGGGGAAGTTGCTCACCATCGAAGGAGGTAGTATCCATTTTAGAAATAATATTATTCGTTGCCAGAATTGTGGCCATATGTTTAAAACCAGTATTGATAGTGCTATGACTGAGTGCCCGACATGCCATTCAAATAATCTTTTAAATCTGGCAGGTGGATTCGGTCATGGTAAGTGCTGCCATTTCAGGCATACAAATAAAGAGGGGTAAGGATGCCTGTGGGAGGCATTGAGGCAGGAAGAATTAATTTTACTCTCATTCCTCTTTATCCAAAGCCATTTCCTTTCCATTTGCCAACCATGAATTCCAGTTTTGTAATCTCAGCCTGGGATGTGGAATCAGTCTCAAGCATTTGTCCCCTGGAAACTGAAAGGCTTAGCAAAGAAAATATAAGTAATGATGTGTGGTTTTCATAATCATATGGATTTAGGCTCTTTCAAGCAGCACTAAATATACGATGTTTGATAGATCTACGGCTTGTCTAAAGATACTTCGATTATGGTTGACTCCTCAAAGACAGGGATTTCCACCTGCAGCTCTTTCATTTCATTATCGACCTCTGTGTATACATAGAGATTTGTGGGTACATCGGTATGGCCGGACATGGTGATCTCCAATTTACCTGTTCCCTGGTTAAAACTGCTGTTTTTAATGGATGAAGTATGATGTGCCCTTATTATTTTAAGGGCTTCGTCGGTAGTCAGGTAGACCGGGTCATATGCTGCAATTCCCTGGCTGATCTTTTGGAAGATAGCATCCCAATTCTCAGGCCTTACCCTGAAAATATAATCTGTTTCATGGGTAAAAAGCACGGCCAGGGACTTGGATTCCAGTCCCCTGCGCAAAGTCCGTATGCCCCTGTCAGCTGTTGCCTCCACGTCATTATCGGGTGCCAGTTCATATCCGGTAATATCACTGATGGTTGATGAAAATGCAAAAAATTCTTCCCCTGCCAGTTCAATGAAATCTGCCGAATACGATGACTTGAAAGTAGGTTGAACCTTTTTGGGTACCCCAACAATGGGTTCATCATACAAACGGAACGGTCCTTGCTTAATGGAGGGAGCTGGATCACCCCAGGCCTTGTCGAGGATTTTAGACTTTGCAATGAACTCGATATTCCAGTTTTTGGCTATATATGATATGGTATTGCTGCCCATTTCACCCCAGTGTGCAATCAGGTATTTTGACCTGGGCAGGGGACCGATTTCTGTATACCAATCGTCAACTGCTTTCATTGCCTTTGCAGCAACATCATCGCTCCAGGGTTTGCTGTTGTTATGATCGAAGAAGATGAATTCATCATAATATTCCGATAAGTATGGAATGGCTGTGGGATGGTAATAGTCCGGTATAAAATGATCTTTGACCATTTGATCTTCATAATATGCATCGAAATATTCCTGAGATGATTCCGGCCTGGGAGGCCTGCCCAGTGCATGGGGGGAAGCCGTGGCTGATCCATTGTTAACCAGTTCTTTCAATTCTTCAATACCTTCCGGCCTCAGGTTATAGATAAATAAACTGAGCCAGGGTTTGAAACCATATTTATTCACGGTTTGTACCCAGAACAGGGGCGTTTCATCCCATTGCTGGCTACCGGATCCAACTACATCATCCACGCGCATGGTGACGAGAGGGGGAATAGCCTGCATGGTAAACGGTTTCCTGGCTGCCCATACCAAGGATCTCCAGAGACAATCATCCAGTCCGCCGAGAGGACCCAATAAGGACATATACATCCAATCCTGGCTGGACCACTGT
>CAZXOJ010000511.1:0-2625 GCA_964642325.1 uncultured Bacteroides sp.
ATGCTTATGAAGTAGTGGTCAACGGGCCGGTCCGTTCCATCATCAAGATCAAGGGGATGAATTGGAATTCAGGCAATGGTTTTTATGAATATGAACAGTTTTATACCGTATATGCAAAGCAGAGTTACTGTACATCCAGGGTGACCTTTACCACTTTTCAGCCAAAGAAATCCGGTGTGATGATGGGATGTGGGTTTAAGAAAAAGCCCCAGGAAGATCATTTTATCCAGGAGAACGGGATGATCATTTCCTCCGGTCCGGAAGCCATTCGTGATCCGGAAAAAATTGATGACAGGGAGGATTACCGGGTAGATTTTATCGGGAGCGCTCTGGTGGTAAAGGACAAATACCAACCCGAATACCAGTTTACCTCAACGAATGGCGGCAACCATACATTCAAGGTAACACCACATCATAATACTTACGAGTATATGCTGGCCTCTGCCTGGAGCGAAGGGGCGGTGTATAATAATAAGGAGGACTTTACGGAGTATATCAGGATAACACACCTGGAATATAACAATCCCCTGAAGGTTCAATTTGCAGGAACCGATGAGAAATAAGCCCGGGATAGAACTCCTTCCACTGCATCGAATGTTAAAGAGAACAAGATTACATCCGATTGTCTTTATTGTACTGGTATTCATAGGGATATCTATTGTATCTCAGGCTTATGCAGGTAATATCATTTATCCCTGGAGAGCAGCCTCGGTCATTGTAAAAAAAGGTAATGGATTTGAAATCCTTTTTAATAATATCAATTCAGCAGTAATTGATTCGGTGATATTGGAAGGACCTTTTAACCGGGTAAACCTGAGAATAGATTCCGTTGATACCGGAAGGTTCGAGTATGACTCCTATACCCATCTATCAACCAACAACAGAATATGGGTAAGTGTACCTGAATCATCTCCTGAAGAAATCTACGATTTAGTTGTAAAAAGCGGCGGCGAAACACACGTTTCTTTACAGTCGGTTAAGGTGGTTCTTGAATTTAACACCAGGCATAAATTCATTCATATCACTGACCTTCATATTTCGAGACAGTGGGTGGGGCAGGCTAAAAACGGGTACGCTAAGGAACTGGAATTGCTGGATAATTTCATAAAGGTGGCTAATATTATCAATCCTGATTTTGTGATCATAACAGGAGATAATATTCATGATTATACGCGCTTTAATGCTGATTCTACAGGATGGGGCGGGGATGTGGTCAGGGGTGCCAGCCAGCTGCCCCTGGTGGAAAAGAAATGGAAAAATTATTACGATGGGGCAAAAGGATTTTCGGGGATCCATGGATTTACTGCCCCTGCCTTTTGCGCACCGGGGAATCACGACTTTTATGGATTAGCAGAAGATGACCACCAGGCGAAGGCAGCGCAGTGGAATAAATTATGTGGTAAACGAGTTTATGGCTTTTCCTATGCCGGGACAAGGGTCATCGTATCAGACGATTTTTTAGGCGATCCATTGACAGATATTCCGGAAGAATCACCAATGTCAGGACTTCAGGGGAAAGTCCTTGAATCCTTCCTGGAAGAAAACGGAGATGGGCAAATCCGTATCATGGCTCAGCACAGACATAACCGGATCGATACAGCTTTTTGTAATAAACACCAGATAGCCATCTTACTAAATGGGCACAGTCACCAACCCTTTTCTGAATATATTGGTGCTACACCTACTGTAAGTATTCGTCCAGGAACCGTTTCCAAGAGCGGGTGTAATGATCCGGAGAGTGAACTTGGGTATTTCAGGGTTTTTAATATTGACGGCGATTCATTTGAATTTAGTCCCGCTTTAAGGTTCTGTAAAGAACCATCTGTTCCATATGAAGACCTGGAACTCAATCTTACTTTAGGATATGAAGAGCCTGATGACGGAACATCAGCGTATAATAAGGCAACCATTATTAATAAGTTTCCAATTGACTTGCCCGGCTGTAAAATACGATTCATAATGAGCAAAGGGAATTACCAGGTCTCAGGCGGGATCATTTCACAGGTTATTGAAACGGAGAAATTTTCAATAGTGGATGTACGGCTGGATGTTGCTGCTGAACGGAAAGAATCGGTAGAAATAGCCAGACGGTAAATGGACAAGATTAAAAATCATATATTATGAAACGAAGTAATTTAAAGTACGCTTTTTTTGCAGCAATATTTTGCCTGTCGGTAAGCCAGGCAGCATGCCAGGATCAAGAAGGGAACAACGATGGCTCAGAACGCTACCTGCATCCCATATTTGAGAATGTTGATATACAGAAGGATATTGTATTCAAGCAAGTGGTCAACCATAAAGGTGAAGCTGAAAAGCTGTCACTGGATGTGTATACCCCTGTTGGAGATACGGAAAAAAACAGGCCTGCCATATTATGGATCCATGGAGGAGGATTCAGGTACGGCAACGACAAAACCCAGAGCTACATCGTTTCCATGGCCAATCGATTTGCCAGGAGAGGTTATGTAGGGGTATCCATTGATTACAGGGTTCGCGAAAATCCGAGAGAGGATATAGATGGAACCCTGTCCCATGCCCTTGAAGATGCCATGTCGGGACTCAACTGGCTAAGGGACAATAGTGAAAAATATAATATTGATATGAACAAAATTGTTGTGGGAGGTG
>CAZXOJ010000512.1:0-2591 GCA_964642325.1 uncultured Bacteroides sp.
AGTTCCTGGAAAGGATGGTCAGGGAGTACCGGATTTTCTGGAATGAGAAAAGGCTGGCCCGTGCCCGGAATATTGGCTTAAGTCCGATGGAGGTTATGACCCTGGCATCAATTGTCGATGAAGAAACATTGAAGACGAAAGAGGAGCCACGTATTGCGGGACTCTACATGAACCGTTTGAAGCAGGGGATGCGGCTCCAGGCAGATCCCACGGTAAAATTTGCTACCGGGGATATGACCATCACCAGGGTTTTAAAGAAGCACCTGGCCATTGAATCACCGTATAATACCTACCGGCAAGGTGGACTGCCCCCGGGACCGATTGTTATTCCGTCCGTGTCTGCCATCGATGCCGTCCTGAATCATGAAAGGCATAAATACCTTTATATGTGTGCCCGGGAAGATTTTTCGGGTTTTCATAATTTTGCCAATACCCTCTCTCAACATAACAAAAACGCACGTTCATACCAGAATGCCTTGAATCGGCGGAAAATTTTCAATTAATCAGCACCATCAGGCTGGAAATTCAAAAAAAAAAGGCGTAATTTAAGTTGGAAATCACGTCAAAACCTGTATGGAAAGAATTCGATTCGGCACCGATGGCTGGAGGGGGATAGTTGCCAGCCAGTTTACTGTAGCCAATGTAGCCAAGGCAACAAGCGCAACCGCCACATGGCTTTTAAGGAAGTATAGCAACCCGGAGGTTGTTATCGGATACGATACTCGTTTTCTCGGCAGGATGTTTGCTGAAACTGCCGCCAAGGTGCTGGCCGCCAAGAGTATCCGGGTCAGAATGACAGAAGATTTTGTCAGCACACCCATGGTGAGCCTTGCGGTGAAAGAACTGGAGGCCAGCCTTGGTATCATGATCACAGCCAGCCATAATGATTATCGCTATAACGGGTTCAAGATTAAAGGAAGCTATGGTGGCTCACTGCTTGCAGGTGACCTGAGAGATATCGAGCACCTGATCTCCATGGAAAATGAATTTGATCTGGAATTGCTCAGATGGGATTTATTCATTGAAGTGGAGTTGATTAAGTATATTGATCTCGAGGTACTGTATTTCAACTATATCAAGGATCATTTTGATCTGAAACAGATTAATAATGCGGGACTGAAAATTGCGTTTGATGCTATGTATGGAGGTGGACAGCGGGTCATTAAAAAGATCATCAGAAAAGCCAGGTTTTTCCATTGTACTGTTGATCCGCAATTTGGACATATACCTCCTGAACCTCTTGAAAGGAACCTGCATGAGATGAGCGAGTATATCAGAAAATCAGGGGATGTTGACGTGGGACTTGCCATAGACGGGGATGGAGACAGGATAGCGCTGGTCAATAAGGACGGACAATACATATCTTCTCATCATATCATCCTGCTTCTTATACATTACCTGGCCAAGTACCGGAAGCTAAGTGGCAAGGTGATCACCGGTTTTTCATCCACGAGTAAGGTAGAAAAGCTTAGTTTAAGTTATGGACTGATGATCACCAGGGTTCCCATAGGGTTTAAGGACATCTGCAAGATCATGCTGACAGATGAAGTCTTGGTAGGGGGAGAGGAATCCGGAGGGATTGCCATTCAGGGCTACCTGCCTGAAAGGGACGGCATCTGGATGGCCCTGACCATTCTTCAGATGATGGCTGAGACCGGGAAGTCACTGGATGATATTTTGCAGGAGATTTACAAGATTACAGGTCCCTTTGCCTGCAGCCGCCGGGACGTCCGTATTTCCAAGGAAAAACGCTTAAGGATCATGGAGAAATGCAGGCTGGGGGAATATAAATCATTCGGTAGGTTTGAGGTTGAATCTATTGAAGAACTCGATGGGACCAAGTTTTATTTTAATGATGATGAATGGGTCATGATCCGGTCATCCGGTACGGAACCGATAATAAGGATTTATTCAGAAGCCGGGGACAAAGATACTGCAGAGGAAATACTCGAAGTGGCGTACAAAACGGTTGTTTTTGGCGATTGATCAAACAACATTCACCTCTTTTTCCAATTTCACCCCATATTTCACCCTCACATCTTCTTCAATGCTATTTGCGAGATGAAGGATTTGTCTTCCGGTTGCATTGCCATGATTTACCAGTACCAGTGGCTGTTTCTCAAAGATCCCAGCATCACCTATGCGTTTCCCCTTCCATCCACATTGTTCAATCAGCCAGGCAGCCGGGATTTTTCTGGCACCCGCCGGTGCAGGGTAGGATGGTATTTCAGGGTATTTATTAATCAGCGATTCATATTCCTCTTCCGGGATTACAGGATTTTTAAAGAAACTTCCTGCATTACCAAGCTTATCAGGATCAGGTAATTTAGACTCCCGGATCTCTGTGATAACCTGCCGCATGGTCTCTACATTCTGCATGGCTTTGCCTGCCATTATATCGGCAACCTGCTGATATCCGGTATTCAGTACCGGCTTTTTAGCCAGTCGGAAAACCACTGAGGTGACTATGCATTTATGTTTCCATGAACCTTTGAATATACTGTCCCGGTACCTGAATCCGCAGGCCTCATTTTCAAATGTAAGCTTCTGCCCCGTAAGGATATCGATAGCAAATACCCTTTCAATGGCCT
>CAZXOJ010000513.1:0-2590 GCA_964642325.1 uncultured Bacteroides sp.
AATCTATGTCATGGGCCATGCCCATATGGATCCTGTCTATCGATGGCGATGGAATGAAATCATTAACCGGGAATTAGATAAAACATTTACGGATGTACTAGACGCCCTTGATGATTACCCGGATTTGCATTTTGTACAAAGCTATTTGCTTTATTATGAAACCATTCAAAAACACTTTCCTGAATTGTTTGCCAAAATAAATAGGAGTATTGAAAATGACAGGTGGAGTGTGGTTGGGGGACAGTGGGTGGAAGCCGATGAGACATTGTCTTCAGGTGAGAGCCTTATCAGGCAGTTTCTGGTTGCCAGGGACTATTACTCAAAAAACCTCAAAATAGATGATGTAAGTACTGCCTGGTCCCCGGATGTATTTACCGGGCACCCGGTAAGCCTGGCGAAAATCTATGCAGGCTGTGGCATAAAAAACTATGTATTCAGCAGGTCAGAACCGGAAGGGAAGAAAGTATTCTGGTGGGAGTCCAAAGATGGTTCAAGAATCCTGGCATACAAAATTCCCGGTCATTATAATCCAACATTCAGACAGCTGCCTGAATATATTAACACATGGATAAATACAAGTAATTATAATAAGCCCATGATAACCATTGGCAAGGGCGATCATGGGGGAGGACCCAGCGGTGCTGACATAAACGCACTGGAAAAACTGGCCAAAGAACATTCTTTGAAATTTGTACATACTTCCCCTGAAGAATATTTTAAGGAATTGCATCAATCAGGCAAACAATGGCCGGTCCAGGACAATGAATTTGGCTATTCTCTCCAGACAGGCAGGTGGAAAGGCTGCTATTCATCACAGGCCAGGATAAAGAAGTACAACAGGCATTTTGAGAACCAGCTAATAGCTGCTGAAAAGTTCTCTGCCATAGGAACCTCTTATAAAGGTAAACCATTTTATCCCAGGGTGGATTTGCTGGAAGCCTGGAAAATCCTCCTGCTTAATCAGTTTCACGATATTATCCCGGGCACACTTACAGGTCTGGGGGTGAATGATGCCTACGGGGATTATCATAAACTGGGGCTCATTACATCAGAATTGCTTGAGAACGGCCTTGAAAACATTGGTAATCGGATCAATACCCAGATAGAGGGTATTCCACTGGTAGTTTATAATCCGCATTCCTGGCCGGTTAGCCAATTTGTCGATGCTGAAATTAACTTTGTGAAACCTGTGACCAGGTTCGATATACTGGAGACTGATGACAAGCCTATTCCTTTTGCGATCAAAGAAAAATCCGAAGATGGATTGAAATATACGGTTACAATTGATGCCAGGGACATTCCTCCACTTGGATATAAACTGCTAGAAGTTGTTGATAAAGTGACTGATGTGCAGGATACTGATCTGAGAACAGGCAATAATGAGATTGAAAACAACTATTATGTCATACGCTGGGATGAGAAGGGATTATCCAGTATTTATAGCAAAAAGATGAACAGGGAAATGTTGAAAGATCACGGTAATACTCTGCTGTTATCAGAAGACTTTGGAAGCACCTGGTCACTGGATCTGACCGGTAAAGATTTTTATCCTCAATCCCTTACACAACCTGAGATTGTTTACAGTTCACCCATTAAAGCAGTTGTACGTTGGGAAGATTATTTCCAGTCCTCAAAGTTTGTCCGCTATATGACGGTAAAGGCTGATTGCGAGCAAATTGATTTTGAGATGGAAATTGACTGGCATGATCATGAAAAACTTCTGAGGGTAGTATTTCCTTCCCGCATTGACAATGGCGAGGCATATTACGACCAGCCATATGGATACGTCAAACGCGAGGGAACAAGCATTGAATCCCCGGCTCAAAAATGGATCGATTATTCAAATCAGGATTTTGGTATTTCGTTGTTGAATAATGGCAAATATGGATTCACGATAAACGATGGGATCTTGACCATGTCTGTTGTGCGGGGTGCCCGGGAAATGGATCCTCGCATGGATGAAGGAAAACACTCATTCAAATATGCCATAATAGCCCACAGGTCAGGTTGGAGAGATGCTGACATCCCTTTAAAAGCCTGGCAATTCAATCAACCCTTGATAGCCAAACAGGAAAACCGGCATAGGGGAAAAATCAGCGCATGGAAATATTCAGAGCAATCCTTCCCGGCAGAAAAATCATTCTACAGCATAGACAGCGATCATGTTATCATATCGAGTTTGAAGGTAATGCAGGATGCTTATGACCCTTATTCAATAGTACTCAGGATTGTAGAGACGGAAGGAAAAGACGAGGAAGTTATGGTTAAACTCCCACATGAACCCAGGGAAGTATTAGAATGCGACCATCTGGAAAGACCGATAGAAGCCAGAACTGCCTTGTCTATAGAAGATGACCAGTTCATGTTCAAGATCCAGCATGACCAGATCAGGACCTTCCTGGTCAGATATTGAAAACATATTTTATTGACAGCAAAGATTCACAGTAATGATCCATAGAATTCATAATACCTGTGCTGCACTGCTGACAGCCTTTATTATTGTTATCCTCATATCCTGTGAGCAGGACAGAAGTTCCGACTGGGTTGAACAGTATAATGTCAGCTGGACAAGCCAGAGTGAAAACTCGGC
>CAZXOJ010000514.1:0-2572 GCA_964642325.1 uncultured Bacteroides sp.
ATACTACAAATAGGGCTTATCTATCCTCAAAGTGAATTCATTGCTTCTCGAAAAGTCTTCACTTAGTAGCGAGGGTAGTGTTGCTCTTCCGCCTGCGGCGGACGGATCGCGTGTCCAGTTGGGGGGGTGCTTAACTAATGAAAGCCTCTGTTCGCTTCGCTCACTACGGTCTTTTTATTTCCAATCCCTTACAAGAACAAGTTCTTGACGGTCCTGAAAACAAAAAGCCCTGCGCATCTGCGCAAGGCTTTCTCTAGTAGCGGGGGTAAGACTCGAACTTACGACCTTTGGGTTATGAGCCCAACGAGCTACCAGCTGCTCCACCCCGCAATTTTTACATTTTCAGCTTGCAAATGTACATCAAGTAAACGTAAAGTCAAAAAAATCGGACCTGTTTTCCAATTGATAGATAGGTGAGATATATCTACCCTGGTGATATATCTCAACATCAGAAATGTATCCAATTAATTTTATTTACGTTTACCCATCTAAATCTGAAGGTTTTACAGTATAGATGCAAGGGTACAGATATAGCATATTATTATTGTTTCTATTCCAGATAGTAGGAGCGGCCAATTGCCAGGATTGGACACAGCCTGAAAAAGGAATTTTAGACCTACGAAATTATGAATTGAATGATCAATGGTACCTGAAGCTGGATGGTGAGTGGGAGTTTTACTGGGAAAACTTCATTGATCCCGATGCATTTGCCAAAGACCAGGCTCCTGAACCTACCTTATTTGTATTTGTTCCTGGCTATTGGAAGGATTACAAGCACAACACGCTTGATTTTAGTGGTGAGGGTTATGCTACCTACCGCCTCCGAATAATTTTACCTGAAGATTTTACTTCAGAAATCGGATTCGATGTACCTGTCTTTGATGCCTCATTTAATCTTTTTCTGGATAATGACCTTGTTCGGTCAAATGGCAAACCCGGTAATTCATGGGCCAATAGTGAACCAGGCTATGATCCTGGCAGAATTCAATATAGACCTTTATCGGATACTTTGCAGGTCCTGATTCATGTATCAAATTTCCATCACCGGCGTGGTGCCTTTTGGAGATCCATACAAATAGGGCATCCGGATAAATTGGCAAAAGTTGAATACAGATACAGGTTTATCAGCTTTTTATCTCTTGGATTCCTGCTTGCCTTTTCCCTTTTCTTCTTCTTTTTCTTCATTTTTTACCGGGAAGACAAGATTATACTTTTCTTTTCCCTGGTACTGGCCGGTATGTTCATAAGGCTATTACACACAGATCTGTATCCGATTAACTACCTGATCGAAATACCCTGGAATTGCCTGATAAGGATGGAATACGTTGGTTCCTTCCTGGCTTTCGGGGCTGGCCTCTGGTATCTCTATTTGCTTTTTCCGACCCGGTATATGTTGCCCATATCACGCATAAATACGGTTCTTGTCATTCTTTCAGTCCTGGTAATAACATTTTTCGATGTAAAGGTATTTTCCTATACCATGTTCTATTTCCAACCTGCTGTACTGTTATTATTGATCTACTACCTGGTCATAGGCATCCGAAGGGTAATCAGTGGCAAAAAGGATGAGTTTATTTACCTCATCGCCATCCTTGTGTTGATGGGAGCATTTATCAATGATTTGAGGATTGCAAATTCCCAGACGGCCATTTCCAAAGATTATACTATGCATTTTGCAGTTATGGTCTTTGTTTTCCTTCACGCTACCATGATCATCAGGAATTGGATAAGGGCTTTTAAGGAAAGGGGAAAGCTGATGAAAGAGATTGAATACATTAACAGGAACCTGGAAAGTCTTATTCAGGAAAGAACCAGTGAATTGAATACGCGTAACCAGGAGATTCAACACAAGAATGAAAATATTGAAGCCCGGAACATGGAATTAAAAGAGGCACTGGATTTCAAGAATAAGATATTTTCAATCATCGCACATGATTTAAAAAGTCCGGTGGCCAGCCTTGTGCAGAATTCAATTCTACTGGATTTTGACCTGGAAGAAGATAAACGTAACCAGTTGTTTACATCATTCCGGGAACTTAGCAATGCTGCACTGAATTTGATTGACAACCTCTTGTATTGGGGACGTAGCCAGGGTGACCAGGTGAATTTTAATCCTGAAAGCATTGATATAAGACCTGTCATAGAAGAAGTATATGCCCTGCACAAGGAAATGGCAAGACAGAAATCGATCACCCTTGAAGCTGCCTTTGAAGGAGGGACAACTACTTTTGCTGATAAGGAACTCATAGAAATTATCCTCCGGAACCTGGTTTCAAATGCTATCAAATTTACAAATGAGGGAGGGAATGTACGAATTTCGGTAACAGAAGACCCTGAAAATGAGCATCTAATGCTTGTCACTGTTAAGGATGATGGGGTAGGTATCCCGGAGAACCGAATCAAAGATCTGCTCGGTAATAAGGAGATGATCAGTACTGCAGGGACTTCAAGAGAAAAAGGCACGGGGCTTGGCTTACGCCTCTGTTATGAGCTGGTAAAATTACATAATGGTGACTTGCGGATAGAAAGCGAAAAAGGCAAAGGAACAACCGTTAAAATTAACCTGCCGACC
>CAZXOJ010000515.1:0-2566 GCA_964642325.1 uncultured Bacteroides sp.
ACTACATTATTATATATTGATCCGAAGGTATAGAAAATGGTAAGATTTGTGAAAAAGGAATACTGTGTGGCAAGTTCCTTCTGGCGAAGAAGGATATCTTCAGTAGATGCA
This sequence comes from uncultured Bacteroides sp., assembly GCA_964642325.1. Classification (GTDB taxonomy): domain Bacteria; phylum Bacteroidota; class Bacteroidia; order Bacteroidales; family SM23-62; genus SM23-62. Next base: position 112 of record CAZXOJ010000515.1, read on the forward strand.
CCTGCTTTAGGCAGGTTGAGCTGGTTATGGATCATTGAAGCACCTCCTGAGAATCTTATCTGCAGTCCCTTGGCAACCCTGATATTCATAGACCCTCTGAACGCCAGGTTATTTTTCGACCAATCATGGAAATAATTTTTCCAGCCCAGGTAGGCATCCAGGGAACCCCATTTCTGAATCACCTCGGCTGCGATATCCAATCTGTGCCCCCATAGCTGTTCGTTCATTTTATCATAAATGGTCGTATCATAATAATGATGAAAAACGGGTCCTGTGCTATACATCATCCTTACCTGTTTCCTGGTTGATTCCGCATAGGGGAAAATATTAAACTCTATTCCCGGGAAAACATAGTACTTTAATCTGTAATTACTATAGGTGAAGGAACCAAGGTGGCCTTTTGCACCTATGGACCAATGTTCTCCCAGGCTTTTAACAACCAATGCATCTGAAATTTTCACCCGATTTCTACTGATAAGATCACCTTCGTCCAGTTCAAATTTTTCTCTGGTGTTTCCAAAATCCATAGAAAATTCCATTTTCCAATCCTCCGTCACCCTTGCGACATTGAAACCTCCCCAGAGATTAGAATACTGATTTGACTTCTCCGCCCTTAAGCTGCCCCCTAAAAATAACCTAATAACCCAGTTATTCCATTTGTCATCCGGCAGTTCCTCCCCAATCTCGTCTGTAAAATTTATCTCCGTATACTTTGCCAATGGGGTAAGCAAAATATAGCGTACAAGTCCCATTTTCAGCACAGCAACCTGTCCATCCATTATCTTTTCGTCCGTATCATCCGGACTGCTCTGGTATTTCAGGGTGTCAACCATACCTGCAAAATCATGCTGACCTATCAGGAAGAAGGTGTATTCTGTACCTCCCGCTCCGGTTTCCTGGAAGGTAATGATAATGTGTACCTGGGCATCTTGAGGATCACGCACATAATTGATAATGGGGATCTCTTTCCTGATAAAATCAGTCGAAAGATCATCATCATTTGAGCTTATATAAACGTTTAGGGCATCATTCTTTAAACTGCCTGAGCTTTTATCCTGGGCAAGAGTATGTCCTGCCAGCATTGAAAAAAGCAGTAAAACAAATAGCTGTGTTTTCATTTTCTGGTGTGTAGTGAATAACTGGATGGCGATGGATCAAACTTGATCATCCAAATGCCTGTAAAACAAGACATGCCCCTCCTATCAGTCCCGCATAATTTCCCAGGCTGGCCTTCACTACTTTTGTTCTTTCGGCAGGAAGAGGGCAGATATTTTTGCGAAGGGATTTTTCCATGGCAGGTGCGAACAAATCCATTGCATTGGCAATTGATCCGCCAAGGATTACGATATCCGGATCAATGATATTAATCCCCCACGAAATGGCATAGGCAAGGTGTTCTCCGAACTGCTCCCAGGTCTGACTGGCATCTTTATCACCTTTTGAAGCAAGATCTGCAATCTCCGGGCCTGGTCTTTCCTTGCCGCTTATGGTCTTATAAATCCGACTGATGCCACTGCCTGAAACAATGTCCTCGATGGTTTCATTTTGATAGGGTGATGTCCCCACCTCACCCGCATGCTGGGTAGCACCGGAAAATACCTTCCCATTGATAACAATACCACAACCAAGACCTGTTCCCAGGGTGAATCCCAGCACAGTTTCATATTCCGAACCCGCCCCAAAAAAAAATTCCCCCAGGGCAAAACAATTTGCGTCATTGTCCAGGAAGACCGGGATGCCATATTTATCATGGATGGTCTTACTCAGCGGGAAATATTTTAAGGTGGGAAGAAATGGACAGTCCAGGATGAGTCCAGCTTTCATATCCAGGGGACCGGTGGCACCTATGCCAATGCCTGAAATATCTTTGATACTTAAACGGGCATCATCCAGGGATTTTTCTATGGCCATAAATATCCGGTTGACGATGGCTTCTTCCGGATCCTTCCCTCCGGTAGGGATGGTATAGGGACTCCCGAGTACTTCACCTTTGACAGAGATAAGGCCGCTTAAAATTTTGGTTCCTCCAAGATCAAGGCCAAGAATTGCTTTCTCCTCCATGCTTGTGTCAGTTTGTCTATTCAGTTTTTGTGATTTTTGCACCCCGGGTAAAATATCCAGGTTCACGGCCTAGTTCGATGGCTCGGGAATTAACCATAAACTGTATGGGGACTATGCTGCCAATGGCAAATAAATATTCATCCTTTATATCTAAACGGAATACATACATATTGGGGTCGGATAAAATCAGATCCTCATTGGTTATAATCAAAACTTTCCCTTTAAACCTGGCAATGTCCTTGGCCATTTTCAGGCTTTGTTTAAAGGTTTTACCTTTCGGGGCAAAAACAACAGCATTGAATCCTTCTCTTACCATTTCCATCGGACCATGCCTGAATTCCCCCCCCAGGAAGATGGTCACGATGTCAACCAACGCACCCCCGGCGGTTCGCTT
>CAZXOJ010000516.1:0-2558 GCA_964642325.1 uncultured Bacteroides sp.
GGTTAGAAGGGCTGTCGCAAAATGACAGCCCTTTTTTTATTTGGGAGGATAACAAAACGTAGCTGCATATTTTGCTACGCAAAACAGGATAGACTCCTTCTTTGTTCTCCTCCCAAATAAATAAGCAGTCGGTTTTGGCTTGCACTGTTGTATGTAGCAGATGTAATTATTATCTGATGTATAGACTTGAATTAGTATGAGAAGGAGCTTAAATAAGGTGCCTGACTTGTTTCGCGAAGCGTAATATGTAGCATCGATTTAAACTCCTTCTCATACTTACTCGAATATAGGTATTTTCAGATCTTATTTTATTTTATGTATATTGCGTTTGAGATTATTGAATGATGAAACTGCTATTTATCACAAACCTGAAGGCATTTTTCCTGTTTCTTATCCAGTATTTGTCACTGTTTATGCTTATCGTAACGGGGCCTGTTTTCCCCAGCAGTTTGCCTCTTTTAATCTTCTACATCGCAGGCTGGATCCTGGGTATCTGGTCAATCCTGGCCATGGGGTTAGGTAATATCAATGCCGGTCCGGATCCCTTACCGGAAGGACAACTGGTTAGCAGGGGACCATATGCCGTGATCAGGCATCCGATGTATGCAGCTATCCTACTTGTGTTCATCCCATTGCTTTTGGAACATTTCACAATTCCCAGGCTATTCATACTCGTGCTTTTGATAATTAACCTTCTCCTGAAAATCAGGTACGAGGAAAAGCAAATGAACCTGTCCCACTGTAAAAGGTATAGCGAATATTCTGCCGGTACCTGGCAACTGATCCCCTATGTTTTATGATTTTTGATTCTCTTGGCTACTTTTGTATGATATGAACAAAACTGCCCTTGATAACTACCATAAGAATATCGAAACAGAATTCAATAAAATCCCGGAAGACAGGATTGATATTCTTCAACAACTTGGCGATTATGTGATCTCTGCAATAAAGGAGAACGGGAAGGTCCAGCTTGTTTTTATTTGCACCCATAACTCCCGGCGCAGTCAATTTGGACAGCTGTGGGCCATAACCGCAGCTCAATTTTATGGCATTCAAAACATTGGTACTTTCTCTGGTGGTACTAAATCCACGGCATTTAATCCACGTGCTGTCGCTGCCATCAAAAGAGCCGGATTTCAGATTGAAAAACAGGAAGTTAATCTGGGTAATCCGCGTTATCTTATCTCAAGTGGAGAAAACCTGGAGGGCAATCCAATGTTTTCGAAAAAATATAATGATGAGGTCAATCCCGATACAGCATTCTGTGCCATTATGGTATGTTCAGATGCTGATGAGGCCTGTCCCCATATTCCGGGCGCTGAAGATCGAATTTCCATGCCCTACGATGACCCCAAAGCCTTTGATAACACAGACCAGGAAGAAAATATTTACGACGAACGCTGCCGGCAGATCGCCATTGAGATGTTTTTTACATTCAGGTATGTAAAAACCAGCATGTAAACCAGTGGGGTGATCCAAATCACCTTCAGGCAGTAATTCAAATCATTTCCGGGAATTCATCAGCCATCTCCGGTTGTATATATTGCATTTAGTTACATCTCAATGATCCCGGATATGCCCCTTAAGGTCACTCCACCCACTGAACAAGCTGATAAACAGGATTTTTACCTCTACAAGATCCTTAAGAATATCCATGCCCGCGTACAAGCAGATATACAAAAACTGGAGAAACTGAATATACTGCTCGTTCTGAATACACCGGGTTCCCTTGAGCATTTAATGATCCACACAGATCAAAGGTATTTCCAGGAGATATTCTACCACCTGTTAAACCATGTATTGAAACAGTCAGATAAGGGATGCATTGAATTTGGTTACAAATTGCTCGAAGATGATCAATTTTGCTTTTATGTAAATGATCCGGGCAGCACTCAGCCTATGCAGGCCAAAAACGGATATGATTCCCATGAAACTAACCTATCCCTTCTATGTGTGAAAGAACTGGTGAAACAGCTTGGAGGGAAAACGTGGATTGAATCCACCCCGGCCCAAATATCATCCTACTGGTTTACGGTTGATATACAACCAAAAAATCACAGCATTCAAACTGAATCGGCCAAACCGGAAACTGGAAAACATCCTGACTGGTCTGATAAAACCATATTGATAGTAGAAGATGTCTACAATAATGTTCTACTGCTCGAAACCATACTGCAGCCGACAAAAGCCAGGGTTGTCAATGTTGAAAATGGACTGAAGGCGATAAATATAGTCAAACGCAATGACCATATTAATTTTGTATTAATGGACCTGAGACTTCCTGTTCTCGACGGTTTTGAGGCAACCAGCAGGATCAAGGCTTTTAAACCCTGGCTACCTATTATTGCCGTCAGTGCCTACAACCTCGGCGAGGAGTATGCCAGGTGCATGCAGGCCGGATGCGATGCATTCATTCGTAAACCTCTTAATACCACTCTATTGATAGACACCATGAAGAAATTATTTCAGCATTATAACAGGGATAAATAATCCCCTAGATAATTATTTTTTTAATTCAAAATAATACGTATTTTTGCATGCCCAATTAAATTTTATCA
>CAZXOJ010000517.1:0-2556 GCA_964642325.1 uncultured Bacteroides sp.
TGCAGTTCACAGATCAAAAGCTCTGCTGATTGTGACATCTGTAAATCAGATATGATCTTGCTCGATCTGGAACTTGGAGGCTCGGTCAGCATTTGTTCTCGCATCGGCTGTGAGAACCATTTTGTAAAATTCGTAGATTTCTCATTCGCCTTAAAGCAATTTTATATTGATGAGGGTCACCAGGGAAGGCCTTTCGTCGAAGATATGAATTCAGCTCTGGCAGAAAAGAAACCGCTGAATGAGGAGGAGGAAGATGTGGCCATCATGAAAACCGGTACCTTCCTTCAAACCTATTGCCCGCATTGTAAAAAATCCCTGATTGAAAAAGGATCCATCATGCTGCATATTCACCGAGGGGAGGAGCGTGGTCACCTCCTGATGAGTCCCTACCTGAATGTCTTTACCTCCAAGACTACGATACGAATACCTGAAGATGAGTTCATTGGCGACCTGTATTGCTGGCATTGCCATAAGCCCCTGCTGGTTGAAGGTGGGGAGTGTGAGGAATGTGGCAGTGAAATTGCCAAGCTTGTAGTGTCTGCCAGCAAGCGCCTGGTCGATTTTCATATTTGTGCGAAGAAAGGATGCAGGTGGCACGGACTCAGCAAGGAAGATCTCAATGATATACGACTGCAGGATTCGCTCGAATGGTGATCGCTACGGCAATGTCAAATTTGTAACTGAATTTTACGCCAGTAAACGCAAAATATAGGCTACAAATTTAATATTGCCTTCGCTATCTCGGGGAATAATTGACGAATGACAAAGACTTCGCTTACAGCTAAATAAAGTCAACTTATTCAAGCATCCATATGAAATTTCATCTATATCGCTTACTGATATCTGTAAGCTCGGGATGGCTGCTGCTGTCCTGTTCAGATAATACTGAGCCTGCTTTTAGCGTAAGCGTGGAGGCAGAGGAACTTGTTTACAAATATGAACCGCCTGACAATGGATCAGGACCCATGTGGTGCCATGGCAATACCTGTATAGTTAGGTTTGGAGACAAATTGGTAGCATCCGGGATGGAGACTCTTGAGGATGAAATGCCTTACCATAATACCCGCTGGGTATTATTTGAAAGAAAGGCTGAGGGTTGGGAATTGCTGATGAAGGATGAGAAGGACCGCACAAGGGAACCCTCACCCCTTGGGATATTAAATGATGCAGGTAAAGTATTGCTATCCGTTAACCCAACCTTAACTGAACATGGTATCAGGAATGGACCTGCTGAACCACGGATCTTGAAATTCGATATAGAGAATTTACGTTCCGGATATGAGACCTTTGTTCCTTCCTGGCGCGGGAAGCCAAAATTTACTGAGCATTCTTACAGGACTTTTGTCGTGGACGGCAGGGCAAATGAGTTCATCCTGTTCCAGAATACTGGTTATGATGAGGCAGAGTGGGTATTCTTTGATAGTAAAGGAGAGTTGAATAGCCAGGGTCAATTGGTCTGGCCATGGGGGGCTGATTATGAGGAACCCCAGCCGATACGTATCTGCTACCCGGCTGTTCAGCTCGTAGACAGGGAGGTCCATTTTCTGGGTGTCAGCGATATTGTCGAGCCAAAAAAGGCATGGAAGGATTTTAAATTCAAACTGACCGGCAGGGAATGGGATTATGAATTCAGGCGCTTGTTTTATACCTGGTCCAGAGATATTACTTCAGGGCAATTTGAAGAATGGATAGAAGTTGCCAGCCGGGAAGAGACCGCGGGACATATTTTCCCCTGTGATATATGGATGGCACCGGACGGGGCAGTGCATCTTTTGTGGACAGAAAAAGCACTGGATGAAAGATTACATGAAGATTTCTTTCCAGAGGAGAAGCAAAGCCATGCCTTGAACCATGCCGTTATAAAGGAAGGAGAAGTCATTTACCGTCAGCCCATTATGTTGAGTGAAGAATTGTCAGAATGGCGACCGGGCCGGGGACGTTTCCAAGTTACACCTGAGAACCGGTTGTTTGTATTTTTTCATGTCAGTGCAAGGGAAAGCGGTTTCTCAGAGAACAGGGTGGTGGAGATATTGAAAGATTATCGGCTAAGTGCAGCTGTTAGGGTAGCCCTTGAAAGACCCATCAGCAGTTTCTTTACAGCTACCGTGCGTGGTGGCTCGGAACCCTCATACATCATTGATGTTCTGGGTGAGACAGGACAACAGGAGATGCGTTATGCCGCTATCAGGATCATTCCGGATTAATCCTTCTCCATCACATATTCATGTATGTTTCTTGCAGCTACCTTTCCTGCCCCCATGGCCAGGATGACAGTGGCTGCACCAGTGGCGACATCACCTCCTGCAAAAACACCAGGCATGGATGTTTTTCCTGTTACAGGATCGGTTACAATATTCCCCCATTTGCCCGTTTCGATATCAGGTGTGGTGTTGGGGATGAGGGGATTGGGACTATTTCCTATGGCGATAACTGCTACATTTATGGGCATTATATAATTCGCATCCGGGATAGGTACAGGTCTTCTGCGTCCTGAATCATCGGGTTCCCCCAGTTCCATGCGTATGCATTCAACCTCCCTGAGCCAGTTCCTATCAT
>CAZXOJ010000518.1:0-2554 GCA_964642325.1 uncultured Bacteroides sp.
GATCCTGAGTGGAACGGAAGTGAAACGATTATCTTCACAGCCACAGATACTTCTGAAGCTTCCGGTGCGGATACTTGTGTATTAATGGTCACAGCAGTTAATGATGCACCTGAAGTCAGTGATATACCAAATCAGGGAATTGTTGAAGGGGGTACCTTTACCGACATCAACCTTGATAACTATGTTACTGATGTTGAGACAGCAGATGAAAATATTTCCTGGACATACACGGAAGCTACCCAGCTGATGGTTTCCATTGTTGACAGGGTGGCAGCGATAACAGTGCCGGCGGATTGGACAGGAAGCGATACCATTGTCTTTATTGCCACAGATGATAATGCAACAACGCCACTGTCTGCAAGTGATACGGTAATCTTCACTGTGACACCGGGAACCGGAATAGCTTCATATCAAACAATAAGTATTAAAGCCTATCCAAATCCAAATGAAGGAAGATTCATTATTGAATTGTCAGAAGTGCTGAAGGGAGAGATTATATTGCAGGTGTTTACAGTCCAGGGAGAACTCGTTAAAAATTCAACTTATAGGATGCTTGATAATCATCTTGAACTGAATATCCAGGATCAGCCATCCGGGAACTATTTTATCAGGCTTAAGTCAACAGATTTCACAGAAACGATTCAGATCACCAAGCAATAGAATTTCATCGCTTATCCGGATAAATGGCTTCTCCCTTGGTCAGCCATGAGACTCCAAAAGCAACCAGGGCAATGGTTTCTCCCCAGTATACAATGGAAGTTTCATGGGTATTCTCTTTCTGTAAGATCTTATATACCAAAATGATAATCAGGCAGGCAAGCATTATAATTCCGCAAATTATATAGATAAGATTCCTTTTTTTCTTACGTCCTCTCGGCCTTTTCCCTTTCACAGTTTTGGTGAAGAGGAAAAGTGAAAATGAGGCCAGGATTATGAAGAATAGAAAAGCGCAAATAAGGTGAACTTGGCCTGCCCAATCTCCCGGACCGGATTTTGTTGTTGGGAACCAGGCTACCCCGAGCGCAAATAATCCACCAAGGTTTCCTGCCCAGTCATCCCATTTATCGTATCCACTGTAAAAAAACAGGAATAAAGCTACAGCACAGAGGGCTCCCACAAACACATCCCTCATACCTGTATGGTAATAATAGCTGATGGAACTTTCGACAAATTTTCCCTTGAAGATGAAAAAGCCACCTAACATCAGGACGAATGGCAGCAGCAGCCCTATCCACCCAACAGCTTTGCGAAGGGTCATGTAAGAATAGGTATGTCTTGAATACCTGTTAAAGAGAGTTATCATAATTAATCCGCATTATGGTACATCGGGAACCTGCTCCCATTGCTCACTGATCCGTTCATAGTGACCTGATAGTTCTTTCACCTTTTCCGTATTTGAACCGGCCAGGTTTTCCAGTTCAGTCGGGTCTTTAATGATATCATACAATTCCCAGTCCCCATCGTTCATTCTCACGATCTTGTATGCTCCCTCCCTGAACATTCTGAATCTGTCAAGTCCCGACACAAAGTATTCCGGGTCTTCCCTTTCCTTTCCCTCAAAAACAGGCAATAGTGATTTGCCATGGAGTGGCAGGGTTGGATAACCATGGATGGAATCCGGGTAAGAAATGTTCAACAGATCCAGCAGGGTGGGTGAGATGTCGACCACATGCCCCGGCTGAGTGGTGATGGAATTCGGTTTGATCACACCCGGCCAGCGGGCAATAAAGGGAGTATGGCTTCCTCCTTCATATCCGCATTGTTTGTACTGCCGGTAAGGCGTATTTCCGAGGTTGGCCCAGGTGGAGCGTAGGCTCCAGTATGAATCGGCAGGACCCGGTTGAACACCAGGGATCTTATTCGCATAAAAAGGGCAGGAACCATTGTCCACCAAAAACATGACCAGGGTATTTTCCAGTTCACCCGCTTCTTCAAGCCTGTCCAGGACCCTCCCGATATTCTGGTCCATCCGGTCTATCATGGCAGCAAATACAGACATCTCAAGGTCCAGCGAATCCTGCATTCCTGCCGACAGGCCTTCCCATGGATAGTAGTCGGTGTATTCGGGGACCAGGGGGCCACGGAATTTGTTTAGGTTGCCTTCCGGGGGACTCAATTCAGCATTCTCAGGCAATACGCCAAGCTTTTTCATCCGCAGATAGCGTTCCTCCCTCAGGCTGTCCCATCCCTTCAGGTAGGTCCCACGATATTTGGCAATGTCCTCCGGCCTTGCCTGAAGAGGGTAATGGGCCGAATGATAGGGGAGGTAGAGAAAGAAGGGATCCTTTCTGTCAAATGCCTCATTAAGCCAATTCAGTGCACGGTCAGTAATAAAATCAGTTTTGTACATGGGAGATTTTTCGAACTCAATTTCCGCCGCACTTATTTCCTTTCCCTCAAGGTAAAAAGGGCGTTCAAAAGCTCCCGATGGGGGGAGGAAATACTCCGTAGTGGCCCAGAAGTAGAATGAATGATCGAAGACATTTTCAGCCCTGCAATAATCCGGTACCCAGGCATTGAAATGTTCCTTCCCGCTCATGATATTAAAATAGCC
>CAZXOJ010000519.1:0-2547 GCA_964642325.1 uncultured Bacteroides sp.
GGGCATGCAGGGAACAGCTGGCAAAGTGAAAGGGGGATGAACCTCTTATTCAGTATCTTGTTGAAACCTGATTTTCTATCTCCTGAAAGCGCTTTCCAACTCTCAAGGATTACCAGCCTCTCGCTGCATGAAATTCTTGATAACCAGTGTGATGGAGTTCAGATTAAGTGGCCCAACGACATCCTGGTTGGGGATAAGAAAATAGCTGGCATATTGATTGAGAACATGATCATCAGCCAGGCCATCAGCCATTGTATTATCGGGATAGGGCTCAATGTAAATCAAACTGTTTTTGATCCTTCCATACCGGCCCCGACTTCCCTGAAGGCTGAAAAAGGATGCCATATTGACATGGACAGCTTGCTTACTGCATTCAGCTCTTCCCTGGAGAGATGGTACAATGCACTGGTAACAGGCAATGAGGGAATGATCATGGAATCATATATACAAAGGCTTTACCGACTGGGAGTTACAGCATACTACCGCACAGCCGGGGGCAAATTCATTGCAAGCATCAGGGATGTGCTTCCTTCCGGGGAGTTGGTCCTGGAATCAGGGAAGGGGGACATTTTGACATTTGGGTTCAAGGAAGTGGAATACCTGGGGATCATTCCTCCGGATCAAAACTGATTTTTTCAGCCTGATCAATCAGTGTATCGACAAATTTCTTCAGGGGTTTCTTTACCACGCTTGCCATCATGGGATTCAGGTTTACTTCTGTTGTAATCTTCATCCTTGAATCCCCTGGTTTTATCTCCTTGATCTGAATCCATAACAACAGGTCGAAGGTGGTTTCCTCATCACTGGATATTTTGATCAACTTGTGAGGTTCTCTTTCGATGATCCGGAGTCCGGCCTGGCCTATCCCTTCAACTTTAAACCTGCAGGTATTTTCGGTTGATTCAAAATCCTTAACCTTATCTTCAGGGATGAGTTGATTGAAATTATTGAAATTGGAGACATAGTTGAATATTTTCTCTGCTGGTTGTTTAACCACCCCTATTTTGCTTTCGATTCTTGTCATGGTATATTTTTTCAGGATTCTGGGGTCCAAAGGGCCGGGTCCTTTCGCCAGCCTTCCAGCGTTTTGAGGAACTCAGGTTTAATGTAGCCTGTTTGGACAGCCTGCTCAATCAGGTCATGGTAATTCCCGAGGCTGTGCAATACTACATCCGCCTCCTTGAAATTTTCGACAGCCTGTGGAAATCCATAGGTGAAAATGCTAGCCATCCCGAGTACATTCATTCCAGCCTTACGCAATGCACTTACTGCGTTCAGGCTGCTCCCCCCTGTTGAAACAAGGTCCTCGATCACGACCACTGTTTTTCCCACGGAAATATCTCCCTCAATCAGGTTTGTCATCCCATGTGATTTCTGTGAAGCCCTGACATAAACGAGGGGCAGCTCCATTGCCTCAGCCACCAGTGCAGCCTGTGCGATGGCACCCGTGGCCACCCCTGCAATGATATCCACCTGTTTGTATGATGCCAAAATTTCCTGAACGAATGAATCTCTAATGAAATCCCTGATTTTTGGGTAAGAAAGGGTTTTACGATTATCACAGTAAATTGGGGAAGTCCACCCGGAAGCCCATGTAAACGGGTTTGCAGGATTTATGATAATTGCTTTACTTTGCAATAAGTACGTGGCTAATTTAACCGAGGTATTCATCCAACAAATGTATAAAGTTTTTTTCAACGGTCGAACCATTTATCTTGATGATACCCTGCCGGATATGACTAAAGTCGGCAGGGATTATGTTTGTGCTTTTGAGAATATAACGGATCTCCGGCCACAGTTAAAGCAATTCCTGGACCCCGACAAAAAGGGAAACCTGTACATTTTCCACGACGATACGGATGCATTGTTCAAGACTTTCCGCCATTGTTTTAATAATATTGATGCTGCCGGGGGACTGGTACTCAACGAGAAGGGAGAGATCCTTGTAATTAAAAAGCGTGGAAAGTGGGACCTGCCCAAGGGGAAAGCCGAACCTGGCGAGTCACCGGAACAGACGGCCCTGCGGGAAGTGGAAGAAGAATGCGGACTCACAGGCCTTATCATACAACGATTCCTTATCAGTACCTACCATATTTATAAACTCAATAAGGACCTGATGTTGAAAAGGACCGATTGGTTTGAAATGAAATACAAGGGTGAATCGGCACCCATTCCCCTGGCCAAGGAGGGTATCAGCCAGGCCGGCTGGATCAAACGATTCAGGTTAAAGGAGATCTATGACAATACCTATACCTCCATTATTGATGTTTTCAAAACAATACTTCCCGCCTGAGGATCAGGATCAGCCTACTGAATTTGTAATTGCCTGAAAGTCGCTTCAAAATTTTCTGCAGGAGAAGGGGCAGGAGAGAGGATCAGCTTTCCTTCCGGACTTATCAAAAAGTAGGATGGGTAGGTCTGTATATCATAATCATCTAAAACCTGTGGCTGGTTCGCAAAATGCAGGAAGGTCCACGGATAATTGTTGTTCCTCATCAGCTCCTGCATGTTCTGGAAACTGTCATCCACAAGGATGGTCATTATTTT
>CAZXOJ010000520.1:0-2544 GCA_964642325.1 uncultured Bacteroides sp.
GGGGGACAGATAGACTACTCGCAGCAAGTCTGGGTAAGTTTCGATCTCGATGGCACTGTACCACGCTAAATGTGACCAGTTTCTACCCGCATATCAAACAGTTATTCTTAGGTTCTGTCATCAATATGTGGGAGTAACAGTATGAACAGTTCTCTGCGGGAATGGGATGGAGATATTTTCCGTATCGAAGCGTTGCTTCACATTATTCTGCCAATCGAAGTGAATATCCCAGTAATCCTCTTTCTTGCACCATACTCGGACCACCAGGTTCACTGAACTATCTGCCAGTTCCTTAACTGCAATAAAAGGTGCCGGATCTGTAAGTAATCTCTCATCTGCAGCGGCCATCTCTTGCAGCACATTTTTGGCTTTTTCGAGGTCATCGTCATAGCCGATTCCGAATACCAGGTCCATCCTCCTTGTCTCTTCAACTGAAAAATTGGTAATGGTTCCGCTTGAGATGGCACCGTTTGGGATGAATACCCTGCGGTTATCAGGGGTGTTCAGTACCGTATTGAAAATCTGCACGGCTTTTACAGTTCCTGCATTTCCCTGGGCTTCAATATAATCACCGACCCTGTATGGTTTGAGGATCAGGATCAGTACACCTCCTGCAAAGTTAGACAATGAACCCTGCAGAGCCAATCCAATGGCTAGACCGGCTGCACCCAGTACGGCAATAAAAGAGGTGGTTTTGACCCCCATTATATCCACCACGGAAATGATTAACATAACCTTTAACAGCGTACTGACCAGTCCAACCAGGAATGGCACCAGGGTTGGATCCACATTGCGCTTTTTCATAATTTTTCGGAGGAATCTCGAAAATGAGTTGATGATAATAATACCAACTACCAGCAGTAAAATGGCAAGGACCAGCTTGGGTCCCCATGTCATAAGTAGGTCTAGTGCTTTTTCTGTGTAGAATTCTGCTTTTTCCATATTTCAAATTATAAGAGATTAATCAAATTGTGTTTGATAAATATAACTGTTTATTGCTTGTTTCGTAAGATCAATTCTGGAAATTGAAAAAGTTTGGTATTTTTCCTGCCTGAATCAGACTGGAATCAATAGGCTGTATGGCAAATCAGAAAGTAAATAAGGCATTAGGACTCATCATTTGCCTGCTGGGATATATCGTGGCAGGCTTTATGGTATGGCTTATATATGATGCTGTGTCTATCATTCACCCCATCCTGGTGGTGCTGGTCCTGGATGTCCTGGCTACCATAATCATATTCCTGGTCAGCATGGCATTCAATAACTCCAGTATGTATGACCCTTATTGGAGCCTGATCCCACCCATTATTCTCTATTACTGGATCTTTCACGACCAGACCTGGACAGCCATGACACTGCTTCAAGCCCTGGTATTGTTTATGGTATGTGGCTGGTCCATCCGGCTGACTGTAAACTGGATCCTCAGGTGGAGAGGTTTGCGTGATGAAGATTGGCGTTACCTGGCATTCAGGTTTAAATACAGGGAAAACTACTGGTTGGTGAGTTTTTTCGGTATCCATCTTTTTCCAACATTGGTTGTATTCCTTGGTTGTCTTGCGGTCTATCCTGCCCTGGTCTTGCATGAAGGAGAAATGGGGCTTATGGAGTGGTTTGCTGTACTGATCACCCTTAGCGGGATAATCTATGAGACCATATCGGATTTTCAGCTCAGCAGGTATGTAAATGATAAGGAGAAATGTGATTTTTTATGCTCCGGTTTTTGGAAATACAGCCGTCATCCCAATTATTTCGGTGAGGTATTGTTCTGGATAGGACTTTTCCTTTTTTCAACCGGTATGGACAGGCTTTACTGGTGGATTGTACCCGGACCGGTCATTATAATCCTTATGTTTTATACGGTCAGCATACCCATGATAGATAAACGCATGCTTCGGAGAAAAACCGGCTACAGGGATTATATGAAGAGAACCTCGGCCATGATCCCCTGGAAACCAAAAGAAAAATCTGCTTCTTCAATTACCCTTCTTAAATAATTCGGGTCCGACCCTGTATTCATGCAAATTGGCATTTTCATCAGCAGACATTAACCTGACCACGTTTGTTTCAGTAGCTCTCCTGTCCAAAATGAAAACAGTCCCGATAAGCCAGTTTGGATATATTTTTTCATAATAATCATTTTACTTTTGCGTATATCGACTCGATGAAAACTCCAGTGTTGCTAGTATTTTTCAGCGTTAAGTAAAAGTGGATATATGATATTCCATTAATGGTTTCGCAGTTCAACGGAATACGGTTATCCTGTTTTTTTCCATCAATATACACATTACAATATCCGGATTTCAGGTCGTCTGATTTTATCCATTTTAATTTAAAATCATGCCAGTCACTGGTTCCAAGGTTGCCAGTCTTTCCAAGCAACAAATTCGCCGGTATCTCAAAATTATGCATTGCAAAAATCATTGCTGTTGAATCGGTTGGATTAAACCACCTGTCGCACAGGCTAATAGTCATCCCCTCGTAGCCTTCGGTGAATTTAGCACGGAATGTCAACTCGCCATTTTCTCCGGCAGGAAAATTAAAAAC
>CAZXOJ010000521.1:0-2540 GCA_964642325.1 uncultured Bacteroides sp.
GGATGATCAGCCGATAGGAATATATTATAAGGACTTTAAGCTGGATTATGACCTGCCTGGATACAGCGAGGCAGGCGGTAAAAGAATTGATCTCAAATCCAAGGAAGATGAATGGTGGCGCAACAAGATCTGGCCCTGGAAAAATATCGCAGGGGAGCACAGGTACGTCATTGCCACAGAGAAATCATAAGCACTTCCCGGAATTCAACATTAATCCTTGGGCAGACGGTCCCACCATGTCCGCTTCATAATTACTACACAGACCGTAGCGATTGCAAGGCTTATAAACATGGGTATGTTCTTTCTCAAAACCAGGTACATGGGTGCCAGGACCAGCAGGGTTTGTCCTATGGTACCTATTCCGATATTGAACATGTCCATCTTGAAATTTTTATTGGGAACGAATTCAGGATCTTCCTGCATAACCTTTTCCCGAATAGGTTTCCAGAATCCCCAGGGCTTTACCGTACGGTAGAAAGACTTGAGTGTTTCCATATCGGTTGGCTGAGAAGCAAAGGTACCTGCAATACATCCAACAACCGAAATGGCCATGATAAGCGGGAAATAATACAGGTCTAATGTTTTCGAGAAGATGGATGGAAAGATAAGGGCAGGGATGATACCTGCGATCATTCCCCAGAAATACCCGTTTCCGTTAAACCTCCACCAGTGCCACTTAAGCAAATTGGCTGCAAGGTAAGCTCCCCATAGTGCTGACACTATCCATTGCAGCAAACTGTTTACATCCTTTGAGTAAAATCCGAAAATAATACTGACAATCACGGTTGAGATGCCCGCCAGGTAATTGACGTTCTGGACCTGCCGGTTTGAGGCTTTTGGTTTGATGTATTTCAGGTAAATATCATTGGTGAGGTATGCCTGGGCTGCATTCAGGGTCCCGGCAAAGGTTGACATAAAGGCTGCCAGCAATCCTGCAAGGAGAAGTCCCAGGAGCCCCACAGGCACAAACTGGCTGATGGCAGATGGCAGGATCTGTTCAAAATCGATCTTACCCCCGACGACCAGGTCCAACTTGTCATAATAGAGTAAACCAAGCACCACAAAACCGGTGATCATGATGTACCTGACCGGCATCAGGATTACAGATACAAAACCACTCATTTTGGCAGCATCTGAGGGTGACCTGGTCGAAAGGATCTTCTGCATGTCATAATTGGGAGCCGGTCCCGCTATACTGACCAGGATACCTTTAAAAACCATCATCATGAAAAATATAGTGAACAATGAATATCCATCAGTCCGTATCTTTTCATTTACCTCGTCAATGATACCCGTCCAGTCAAGATCGAGTTTCCATCCAAATAGGGGATTCATCCATCCATCAGGCACGTTCAGGGTATTTCCAGCCAGTTCTTTCATGGCAATGACACCTATAACTATGGCTGATACTGTCATAATGATGTATTGGATAAGGTCCGCCCAGACGATACTGGTCATCCCGCCAATGACAGTGTAGAACACAGCAAACAGTGTGAAAACTATGCCATAAAGATGGGCAACATGTTCCGGTCTGACCTCAAAGGGAACAAAACGGGAGACTGTTTCCCAGGGGATGAAGATCTCAATGAATTTTCCAAGCCCGATAAAACCGTAGGCAAGGAAACCCAGGCAACTGATCAGGGCAAAGACCACAACGATGGCATGGGCCAGCTTTGCATCCCGCAGAGATCCGAACCGGGTAATCATCCATTCCGCTCCTGTTGTAACATTAGACCGGCGAAGCCACATGGACAGATAGACCATCAGGAATACCTGGTTGAACACAGGCCAAAGCCAGGGTATAAATATGCTTTTCAGTCCATAGATAAATCCCAATGCTACCAGCCACATCGTTCCTGAAATATCGAACATCCCGGAAGCATTTGAAAGTCCCAAAAGGTACCACGGGAGGGTTTTCCCGCCCAGCAGGTAGGCATCTTTGCTCTTCATGGCCCTTTTTCTTACCCAGAGGCCAATGAAAACAGTTGTTGAGAGATAAACGAGAATGATTAGGATATCTACAGTCTTTAGCAGCATGTCTGTATTTTTGCGGTGAATTAAGGCTAGCTTACAAAGATATTAATCCAAAATTAATCTCATAATAATCGGCAGTGAATAAAACCAAAAAGGCCAGGCGATGTGCCCGGCCTTTTCCTGTGCCTGTAGTACCCTGTCAGCTTCCGCTCCAGGCCTCTGAAAGGACCATGGGGTACACCTTCCTGATCTTCTTCTGAATGTCAGTTCCCAATTCCAGATACTTAACACCGTGCTCCTTCATTGCCAGCTTATCCCTGAATTCATACACTACAGAAAAAACCATATCGACTGCTTCAATATACTGCCCATAGGGAATCTCATTATCATACTCAAGGGAAAATACATATTTGCCTCCATCATGCTCTTTGATAAATTCTGTAAGTCCCTTATGCACATCTGCCGGGGTACTGTTCCTCGCAGTAAGGTCAATTACATATAGTGCCGTCCCCAATTTCTCTACTTCTTCCTTATCCATGATCTTGGCATCCATCGGGGGTAGTAAA
>CAZXOJ010000522.1:0-2533 GCA_964642325.1 uncultured Bacteroides sp.
CATGTCAACGGCAATCGCGTTTTCCAGGTTCCGATGGGGTCAATTTTATTTCTTTATTTTTACTCTAGCCGGCAATCGCTATTTCAAACGAAATTAAAATATGAAGGGGAGAGTCTCATTTATTCTTACACTATTCTTTTCATGTTCGCTGATAGCCCAGGATGGATTTCGTATTCCGCCCTACTTGCAGAACCCTGCCCCAGAGGCAATGTCGATCCTATGGTTTTCTGAAGGATCTTCGCTGGGATACCTTTCCTTCTGGAAGCCAGGTTCTCAGGCAATAACCACCTTGACCAGTTCACCTGTTTTGGCCGGGACTTTGGCTTATCCCGTATGGGAGGATACTACCTTCTTTGGTGGATTCGCTCCACAACCTCCCTTTCGACACCGTCTCAGGATTGAAGATCTCGAACCATTTTCAGACTACGACTATATGGTGGTTCAGGGTGCCGATACATTCAGATCTGCTTTCAGAACTGCACCACTCAGGAACACTTCTATTCGTTTTATGGTCTACGGAGATTCTGAAACAGAACCGGAGTCATTGGGTAAATATTCCAACTGGCCGGATCCGGCAACGGGTGAATCGCGGAACTACCTTGTCGACCAGACCATGGGTTACCGGAACAACCTCGAAGTGATCCGATCCCGTGATCCAGACCTGGTTTTCATAGCCGGGGACCTGGTTCAGCATGGAGGAGAACAACGGCACTGGGATGAATTCTGGCAACACAATACCAGTCCTGAAAGCCTCCAAAGCCTTGCCGGTATGGTTCCGGTCATGGCCGCTTTGGGAAATCACGACTATTATGAAGGAAGATACCTGGACGGTTACAACCAGCCGGGTTCAGAACGTGCTGTTAACAGGTATTTGACCTATTTCGAGTATCCATCCAACGGTTCTTCTGTTGAGGAACAGGAAGGCAGGTATTATGCTATGGAATACGGTCCTGTAACTTTTATTGTACTGGATGTATGTAATAACAGTCCGGATAGTTCGGATGAGGATACCAATTTTTACCTGCTCGGGGAGAATGATCCTGATGGAGGGCATGCCCCTGATTTCGGGATTGGTTCCGCGCAATTTCTCTGGATGGAGGAGGTTCTTGCTGAGGCACAGGAAAACAGCCTGTTTACCTTTGTGGTATTTCATTACGCTCCATACTCCTCCGGACCTCACGGATATCCGCCGGGATTGGGAGCAGGAAAGGATTACCTGACCGGGATCCCTGTTCGTCAGCTCACCCCTGCTTTTATGCAATATGGAGTGGATGCAGTTTTTTCCGGTCATGATGAGATGTGGGAACGGTCTGAGGTGAATGGCGTGGAAACCGGGCCTGAAGGCAAGGGGGAGTTACATACGATTCATTTCTACGATGTGGGCACCGGTGGAGACGGACTGAGGGGACCCGAGGCGGAGCTGGTCAATCCATATCAGGAATTCCTGGTGCATGCAGATGCGCCGGAAACATGGGAGGAAGGCATCCTGCTTGGCGGTGGAAAGCATTACGGGCACCTGGAAGTTAATATTTCGCCTTTGAACGATAGTCTCTGGCAGGCCATCCTGAGTCCTGCCTACGTGTTCCCTCTATGGAGTAAGGAAGACTCTGCATACACCGGCTTTGAGCGGCGCATGTATAATGACCAGGTGATGCTTCAGCGGGTTTCAGTGGATTCAGTCCATACTTCTGTAAGAATACACACCGATGCCCTTCACCTGAATAATTTCCCAAACCCGTTCCATACAAGCACTACCATTGAGTATCATCTAAAGGAGCCTTCCATGGTAAGGCTAAGCATTTCAGACCCGGCAGGCAGAATCATCCGGTACCTGGATACGGGCAAAAAGAGCCAGGGAGATTATTCTGTCGTATGGGACGGAAGGGGAGAGGAAGGATATGAAGCTTCGCCGGGGATCTACATGATAAGCATTGAAACGGCTTCTGGCATGATGCAATCCCTCCGACTGATCAAGCAATAGCAGGTCATCTGCTTATTTACTCAGGATCTTGAATTCGACGCGACGGTTCTGAGCCCGCCCTTCAGCAGTATTATTTGGCGCTACAGGCTGAGAGAATGCATAGCCCTTGGATTCCAGCCTGTCGACCGCAATCCCACGTTCCGTCAGGTAATCTACGACAGCCTCTGCCCTTGCCTGCGACAGCTTTGTATTGAGCCGCAGGGATCCCGTATTGTCTGTATGACCTGATATCTCCATCCTCACGGACGGGTTACCATTCAAGAATTCCAGAACCTGTTCAAGCTGTGGGAATGATTCAGGCTTAAGGGTTGCCTTGTTGAGTTCGAAGAAAATATTTTCCAGGATCACTGTAGCTCCTACCTCGATTGGATCCAATCCGAAATTATGTGCAATTACCTGATCTGGGTCTTTTACAGACAGATCCAGTATATCCAGGTAAAACAGGTAATCCCTGGCCACAACCTCCACCCCGTATGCCTTGCCTTCCGGAAGGCTTGCATTGTAATACCCACTGTCACTTGATAAAGTGGTAGCAATGACCTTGCTGACATC
>CAZXOJ010000523.1:0-2513 GCA_964642325.1 uncultured Bacteroides sp.
GTCTGGGCCATCACCGTACCCGGGAGATCACAAATTCTTGAAGGCCCTTTTATGGTGCTGCTGACAGTAAAAGCAGAACATTCCCATGCCTTGGTCTGGATAAGCCTCCTGCCGGGGAAAGCTGATGCCCAGAAGATGATATCAGGATTCTTTTCCTTCAGGGCTTCCCAGCCATCCTTCCATTCAATATCAAAACAGATCTGAATACCTATCCTACCAAAATCCAGGTCAAATACCGGCGGGTCCATAGGTCCCGGGTGGACACCCTGTTCCATCTCACCTATGGTAGTATGTATCTTTTTATAATTGCCAAGAATTTCGCCCTGCCTGTCTATCACAACTGCTGCATTGTAGGCTTTATTCTCCTCTCTGATGTTTATCGGACAGATCAGGTAACAGTGATGCAGTTTTGCATACTCCTGGAAACGTATCAAGGAAGGAAATGGGCTTGATTCTGCACTCTCCCCAAATGATATGCCTGAAGGATTACCATAATGTGTAAAGGTCTCCGGTAGACAGATAATATCAGGCTGATAGACTTTCATAGCCTCAAGATATCCAATCATGGTATCTATTACTTCTTCCCTGCTATCAGCTTCCATTCTGTCCTGTGAAACGGTCCCAATCCAGACTTCGCGGGGCAGCCTTTCCTGCTTTTTATTCGACATGGCTCCATGTACATTTCCGGTGGCCATTATTCCACCAGCCACTCCAATGGCTGATTTCTTGAGAAATTTTCGCCTTGAGGTATTTTTCATTTTGATTGAGGTTTTAACTGTATTGTTTTACTTTGGTTCCAGACAATCGGAGATACCCTGGGTTGAAAACGTAATAATCCATGAAAATCATTGAAAACAAACTTATTGATTTTTTTTATATTTAGATACCACTTAATAAAATCATGTGAGAGCGAAGCGGTTGTCCTAATATACATCAGGATTCTCTAATTTTTAATCGAATGAAAAGAAGAACTTTTTCCAAAGCGCTGATATCTTCTATCGGTTTAAGTGCCCTTGGAGACAAGGCATTACTTGCCAGTCCCGGGCAAATCAATACAAACGGTAATCATTGGTCAGCTAATGGCCTTAAATTGGGAATAAGCCATCAGAGACCGGATGAACTTCATGAAAAACATATTAATTATCTAAAACAGATGGGAGTGGAATACCTGGAGATCAGAATTCCAAGTGAACAAAGCTCCCTTAGGAACATCATGGATATTCGAGAAAAGGTGGAAAAGGCTGGCCTGAAGGTGTTCGAAATTATGCTTGCTGATAAATATAACTTCAAGGAGGCTGCATTAGGACTTCCAGGAAGAGATGAAGAAATACTGTTCTTTCAAAACTTTGTAAAGGACCTTGGTAAGGCAGGCATTGACACGACAACATATGCCTGGCAAACAGGAGGTGTTTACAAAACTGGAACAACGAAAACGCGAGGCTGCAGGACCCGTTTATTTGAGCTTGAGTCAGCTCAAGCTGAACCAAATTCGTATGATAAGGATTTTTCAGAGGCCGAAGTATGGGATAATTATGAATATTTTATGAATCGTGTTCTGCCCGTTGCTGAAGATGCAGGTGTAAGATTACAGTTGCATCCCAACGACCCTCCGGTTACTCACAAAGGTGTGCCCAGGATTTTTAGCAGTACGAAAGCATTTCGAAATGCTATGGAGATCTCGAATCACAGTCCATTTTCAGGGATGTTATTCTGTACAGGTACTTTTGCAGAAATGTCGGGACCTGATGGCAAAGGAGAAGATTTGGTGGAAGCTATTCATGAATTTGGTTCCAGGGGCCATATTTACCAGGTACACTTCAGGAATGTTAGCAGCAGCCTGCCAGATTTCCATGAAACATTTCCCGATAATGGATATCTTAATATGTATAAGGTGATGAAGGCATTGGGAGAAGTCAATTTTAATGGGATAGTCGTCCCTGACCATGTACCATTCTGTGAAAACAGTGAGGCAGGACCTTTAACAGGTGAAGCCTATATTTTTGGTTATATAAAGGCATTGATACAAGCTGTGAATACGGAATTGGGACTGATGAGCTAATTTAAAATAAATGAGATCTTTACACCTTAAAAGACTGATCATCATCAGTTTTGGTTCAGCAGGGAAATCAAGCATGATTTTCATCCCGGAATGCATGCTGAACCTTGAAAAGATTTACCTTAGTAACCTTAAAAAATCACCTTTGGTTCAAGCTAAATGAATATCCAGTTCATTTCAAATGCTACCATTTTGGTCTGTTTCCTGATATGCCTGTCAGGATGTCAACCACCCTCTGGATTGCCCTCACCAGATCCCGATAATGGGGGAATTTTTCTTCCGGAAGGATTCAAAGCCCTGGTTGTAGGGGACAGCGTAGGACGGGCGAGACATCTCGCAGTCAGTGGAGACGGGGATATATATGTCAAACTAAGTGCATCTGATTCAATCAAGGGAGGTATAGTGGCCATGAGAGACACAAATGGCGATGGAAGGGCGGATGTCAAGGTAAGATTCG
>CAZXOJ010000524.1:0-2512 GCA_964642325.1 uncultured Bacteroides sp.
GGGGTGATCCTCCCAAGTATGACCAGGTAGGATCAAGCTTTGCCTTAGCAGCCTATATTGAACCTGAAAGATATTGGGATCCACTCTCAGAAGAGCAAAAAAAGAACCTGCTGAATTTCTTTGAAAAACAGGTTCAAACCAAGGCCTATGATAATAATCATTACTATTTCCATACTGTCCCGGTCGAACTCCTGGAGCAGAATGGATTAGAATCGAACAGGGATTATCTGACTAGCATGAATGAGCGTTTGATGGGATGGTACAGAGGAGATGGCTGGTTTCTTGATGGCAGCAACCGGGGATTTGATCATTATAATCTATGGGGCTTTCAGCTTTTCAACCAGGTGTTGTACAAATTTAATCCCCAGTGGAAGGAACAATTTGGAGCAAGGATAGAATTTACCACTGCAAGATTTTTGGAGACTTTGCCCTTGTTGTTTGGACGGGATGGTGGACCAATTCCCTGGGGGAGATCCCTGAGTTATCGTTTTGCAGGGAACGCAGCCATTGCATGGGCCGTCATTAACGGTACGAGTACACTGCCTCCGGGTCAGGCGCGTAGGATAGCCTCAGGAACCATGAAATATTTCTGGGAGCACGGCTGTCTTGATAAGAACAATTTGTTATCCATTGGTTACTGGGGGGCAAATGCATCAATAGCAGAACCTTATCTCTGTTACGGCGATGGATACTGGGCAACGCACGGACTTGCCTGTCTGCTTATCCCCGAATCTGACCCATTCTGGACATCCAAAGAGGAACCCATTCCTGCTGATGGAACAGGTGGTAAAATGGCAGTACATGGTGCCCAATTATCACTGCGTGTTAATGATATAGATGGTGAGGCTAGAATGTTTCCTGCGGGACAACCCTACGCACAGAACCGGGAAAAATGGCAGAATGCGGCCAAATACGACCAGCATGCCTACTCAAGTTTCCTGGGATTTTGCGTTGTGGGTGAAGGAGGAGGGAACCTTGGAGCAGGACGGTCCGGATATTCCTATGATGGCATCAACTGGTTCTTCCGGGAAAGGGCTAAGGCAATGATTATTTCGGATGACCATCAGGTGAGTACCTACACCCTTCAGCCTAGAGAGAACCATGGCGAGGTAAGGGTAGAAAACCGGGATGAGATCATTACCCATACAATCGTAGGCAATGATGGAGAAATTTTTGTTTTCTGGCATAATTATCCAGATCCAGTATACCTGCATATGGGAGGCTATGGTATTAGCCTGCAGGCCAGCAAGGATCTGGCCGAGATGAAATCAGATACAGCCATTCATATAGATGGCGGACAGTATCATTCTGTTATTCATGCAATCCAGGCGGCGGATGGAAAACTTGAGTCAACCATACTCATCCCGCGTGAAGGTTGGAAGCATACCCATCTTTTCGGAGGCATTGGGGCATTTCCATACTGGAGGAGTAATGATCCTGTTCCGCCTAATGTGCCACAGGTATTTTATGTAAATGGCACCAGGAACAGAATGGCCAATATGGTGGATGCAAAAATTCTCACTTATCATGGAGTTTTAAAGATCCATTTTGAAGGATATGATTATTCAGTACGAATTCCTTATTAACGAGTCATGAAGCGAAGATCTTTTATCAGACTTTCAGCAGGTGCGGGAATCATGGCATCAACATTGCCCGGATTCGCTCTACATAATTCCAGATTACCCGGTTTGGAGAAAATTCCTCCAAAATTTCAAGCTGTGATTGACCATCTGCTATCCATAGAGCCTGGTTACTGGAATACCGATTGGGATGGCACCATGGCCATGGAATCTTTACTGGGGTGGAGCAGGAGAGGGATTGAAGGTACTTTGGAATATGCCCGGGATTGGTTGGATTTTCACATAGAAAATGATCATAAATTATCGGATGAGGAGTTTTACGATACTTTTAGTGGTCCGAGTACCTGCAGAATAATGCGCGGAAAATATCTGCCTTTCACCATGTACAGTGGTTTTTTCGGACTTCCTTTCCCCTGTTACGAATTATACAGAATAAATGGAGATGAGAGGGCAAAAGATATTTGCATGGATGTCGCCAATGCCATCCTGCATAAATCTGCCCGGAATAAATATGGCCTGGTTTTGCATGACGACGGCGTTAACTCCCGTGATGGATCCAAAACATTCACTATCCCTGATTCCATCTATTTTGTTACGAAAGCATTGATGATTGCCTCAGTGTTGGACGGGATTCATGGAGAGGTTTATCGTAATCAGGCCATGTACCAGATAAAAACCTGCACCTCGATCTTTCTGGATAAAGAAAAACAGCTCGCCAGAACGGTTCTGTTCCCCACGGGTCTGGGAAAAACCTTCTGGTGCAGGGCATCCGGATGGTTAGCCTATGCTATAACGGGTGTTTTGAAATTTTTACCCCGGGAGCATCCTGATTTTGAAGATTTAACCCTGGATTTAAAAATGCTGGCAGACGGGGTTACAAAATACCAGGGGCCAACCGGGGGGAAAGGTCGTTGATCTGCTGGAGCAGGTTG
>CAZXOJ010000525.1:0-2498 GCA_964642325.1 uncultured Bacteroides sp.
CTGTACTCAGCCGGTTTTGAGAAAAAACCATCGCACCCAGTGATACTGGAATTTCCTCAATGCTTGGATCATCAATGTCAAAATACATTGGTATCCAGCTGTGAAAATTGAACAGGTTGGTAAATTTCCTGTAAGGCCTGGATTCGAAATTTTCCTGTATTTGCTGTGAGGGTTCAGGTACATTTTCTTCCTCTTCAGCCAAGGGCAGGTTAAGTTGTTCACCATCATCTATAACCTCATCCAGTGCGATAAACCTACCGGGATCGAAGGCTGATTCCACTACGTTAAAACCCTGGGAGGTATAGTCTGAGTAAATTAACCTGTCGCCATTCGAGGAAAGGCCGGGCATAAATGCCCCGAAACGGGATGAGGTAACACGCTTACATTCATTGGTTTCCAGGTCAAGAGCGTAAATGTTATCAATCCCCGAGAAGGTTCCACTAAAAAGTAAATAATCTTCTCCAGCATACAATTCTGAAATATCCTTTGATCCTGCTTCAAAAAGTGTCTCCCAGGCTGATCCCGCCAGGTCATAATACACGATCTTCTTTCCGCTTGTTTCCAGGGCTGTCATGTATATACCCTTTTGATCCGCAGCCCAGACCGGGAATTGTAAATAGTTATTTCCGGGAGAAGGGATCCTGTGAAGCACTTCTCCATTTTTCTCACTTAAAACAACCAGGAAGTATTGATTTTGTAAATCAGTTTCAATGGCTACCACATTTTTGGCATCAGGTGACAGGTCTGGTGCAAAATACCGGCTTTTCGATGTCAGCATTTTCTCTGTCCCCCTTTTTATATCAAATACCTTGATGATGGAATAATTACTCCTTGCCCAGCGGACATCAGGGATGATCTCGGTCCATACTACCTTCCCATGGCCTACAGAAATATTGGCCGGATTGTAAAATCCAGGCCTGTGTATGCGCTTTTCTTTACCTTTCCGGTCAATCACCACAAATTCATTGATCTGGTCAATGCCTGATTTTTCAGCAAACACAAGGCTGTCATTCACATACCCTGGAAAGCGGTAACCGGTAAAATGCTTTGAATCCCGATGATTCAATTGTTCTGCTTCTGTCAGGCTGCGTGAACTATCGCGGGATGCCCAGTGCGATCTAAGTATTTCAAATGTCTCCTGATACAGTCCCACTTTAGAAGAACCAGCATATTTCTTCAGGCCGAAATAAAAGGGATAAATGGTAAAGGGATTTCTGGCAGTATAATCAACCATCTTCCCCCAGAAATCTTTCTGGTATTTGTTCCTTGCGTGGGCGACCATCTGATAACCATACTTGTAATGATTGGGGATATAATCCCTGTATGAGCCCATTGTGGCTTTTTCATAGGAATAAAGTCCGGGTACCTCCGCCAGTATGGCTTTTATTTCCATTTCAAAAGAAGGCAGCCTCCCCCGGCCGGTTCGTGACAATCTTGTTTCAGCATCCACTGCATCTCCTTCCAGGTACCAGAACGGCATCAAGCCGGCCACAGCTCCTATTCCCATTTCTCCAGTAACATAAAAGAGCCCTTTGGTGAATCCCTGCCTCAGCTTATCGATCTGCATAACATGTCTGAACTCGTGAAGGGCCAGTTGTTCAAGGTAATCGTGCGGGTAGAGGTGGGCCGAGGGCGTAGTGACCAGTTCCATCCGTTTGGGAGCCCATGCTACGAATCCATTGGATCGTACCGAATGAGAGTGAAGTATTACGGGAATTTGTGCAGGTTTGTGATCCAGGTATCCGGCATTGGGCTCATAATAATATTCCAATATATTGGTAAGCCGCTGTGCTTCCTGATCGAAGCTTTCTGGGTAGATAACCCTGAAATGCCCGGTCCGGATCTGCCTCCATTTCAGGTATCCCGGATCTTCTCCCTGGTTGTAGAACTGGGCATAGCCAGAAAATACAAGGAGGAGTAAAATTCCTGTATTGATGAGCTTCAATAATGATGTACCTGGCCGTCTCATAAAATATCATGAAAAATATAAATTCCCGTATGATAAAAAAACATTAAATTCGCCAAAGTTATTATTAGACCTCTCTCAATATAAAAAGTTTACTGGTGAAAACATTTCAATTCTGGAATAATATAACCGGCTGGTTTACCTTCCTGATAGCAACCATCGTATATTTAATGACAATTGAGCCCACCACAAGCCTCTGGGATTGTGGGGAATTCATTGCAACTGCGTATAAACTGGAAGTGACTCACCCTCCGGGAGCCCCCCTGTTTATGATCATAGCCCGGTTCTTCTCCATTTTTGCTTCCGGTCCCGAAAACGCTGCAAAAATGATCAATGCAGTATCTGCCCTGGCCAGCAGCTTTACAATCCTCTTTTTATTCTGGACAATCACACATCTTGGCAGAAAGCTGGTTCAGAATGTTGAGCAGCCATCCGTGGCCGGACTGGTAGCTATCCTGGGAGCTGGTTTTGTGGGCGGCATGGCCTATACTTTTTCCGACTCCTTCTGGTTCTCTGCGGTGGAAGGGGAAGT
>CAZXOJ010000526.1:0-2490 GCA_964642325.1 uncultured Bacteroides sp.
ATCCTGTTCATTATGATTAAGTTTAGGTAATGTCAAGTATGGCTTCTATATCAAGCAGGGCGCAAAGATCCACCAATTCATTCACATAATCTCCGTATACGGCTGCAAAATGCTGGGATTGAACATGATCAAGTATTTGCCGTACGGTAGCATCGGGATAAAAAGTTACGCTCGGCCAGGAAGGCAGGGGAACACCCATCTCCACCCATTTAGGCCTTTCCTTTCCCTCTCCGGTGACGATGTGCATACGGTAGCCGTCTTTGACTTCAGACAGGCAGGCCAGGGTCATCCTGCCCTTTTTCATGTTGGAACAGTGGGCGATCCCATCGAGCAGCACCGTGGACACATCTTTGATCTGGGGTTTGCCCTCCATGAATGCCCGCGGACAATAGCCATCTTCCCCGAGCAAGATCCAGTCCGGGTGATGCTCGTAATGTTCAATGAAGGTCGGGGTTTGTCCAGATATAAATTTGAGCATCAGTTGCGCCACCGAATTACCAATATCGTTTTCATCAACGTATGGGTATCCGGCATCAGCCACCAGGGATGATGGCACGGCATGGGTGAGTCCCATTTCAAGATCCACACCATCCACGCATTTATAGGACATGGTGTCGAAATTTTTCTCCTGGCAGATCTTCACTGTGGCCAGGTACATTCTTATGGCCTTCTCAATGACCTGATCCTTGGGTTTGCCCAGCGGATACTCCCAGTCTTTTGTGATTTCCTTCAATGATTCATTCACCTCACCGGGTTCAAGCCCGTCCATCTTGTTCTTGAGTTGTAGCATATCAAGGCTTTCTATTTCAGGACCGATCCGGTCACGGAGCAGGGTTGGATTGTACCCCGTAGAATAGAGTCCCATATCATTGAATCCAATCATCCCAAGCCTGGATTTTCGCAAACTTTTCATGGTATGGGCAGCCCGTGCAAAAGATGTTATTCCTTCGATATCCATGGGTTCATCCGGTGCATTGAAAAGGTATCTGAATTTGATTCCCCAAAGTTCCATAGGTAAGCGGAGGGAAGTGGAACCTGCACCCGCAGCAGGTGATATAAGGGTTCCCTTCTCTTCAAAGGTCCCTTCATGATCTGTAAATCCCCCGAGGCTATAAAGGATCATTGGTTCATTGCGGAATTCGTGAAGGACCCTGAATACCCCCCGGGTATCAATCCAGTTAATGATATTTACAAAAAGGAAATCCCATTCACCGGATTTCAATTCTTTAATGGCCCTGATGGGTTCTGTGTCCTCACCATATACCGGATCAGTTTGGATAAGCCTGAGTCCGGAATCCTCCAGCTGTTTCACAGCCCGGGAGCTGATCATTTGCAGGTTTTCGGGTTCATAGAACATGGTGCCGAAGGCTACATATCCAGCAGTTGGGACATTGGATGCTTTCATTTTTTAATAGTATTTAATTTTTATTCAGTTTATCCATTAAATCTGCAAAACCAAGCATGGCCCTGGCATCTGCAGTAGCACAATTGATCCATCCATCCAGCTGATGCCGTCGTTCATATTCCCAGTATGTTGGATATTCACCAGTCAGGCTATCCTGTGCTATGGTCATTGCATTGGCCAGCGATCTTGCTTTGGCCAGGTATATTTCCTTTCCGGTGGCTTCATAGGCTACCTGGAATGTCTCTATAAACCTGGCAGCACTTGCGTCAATGGGTACATAGTAAACGTATTGTTCAAGAGCACAGGGGGTAATCCAGTTATCTGTTTTTTCGGTTTCATTCGGGAATGGTTGTTCCCAGATAACAAACTGGTCTTCTCCAAAACGGATCAATTCTTCTGCCGTTTCAATAAGTCCCGGATTGCTTTTCTCTATTGTGAAAAAATGACTGGCCAGGGATAGAACATGCCCTTTGGAAAGGTTTCTGAAAGCCAGCGATGGTGGAACATCCTCAAACTGCCCTTCCCAGTAAAAATTCTTCAATGGATTTTCGATAATCCACTTCATTGCCTTTTCAGCGTTTTCAGCAAATTTATCCAGACCATGATCCTCCATTAACCTCTCCAGAAAATTTATTATGTTGGTTGGAATGCAGAGGTTGGGATCGATATTCTCGCCTGTGTGGAAGTTCAAAGTAAGATACCAGGTCCCATTTTCTATTTGAATAGATGAATAGGTGTCAGCAATCCTGACCGCAGCCTCAAAGAATTCTTCAATCCCGGTTTGCTCATAAAGATTCAGGTATGCATTACCAACTTCAGCCGGATACATCATCATCAGCTGATCCCGTATTTCGATGGTTTTATTTTTTGCATATTCGTGTTCGCTGTCCCCTGCCGGATCAGTCTTTTCCACAAAATCTCCATCATAGGTAGGAGGGAAAAATTCCAGTGGACTTCCGGCCGGTTTACTGGCGTTCACCAGGTAATGGCCGGCATTGATGGCGATCTTCATAGCAGTGAGAGAATCCGCTGGATTCAATCCTGCATACATCAGCATGCTGTTTACTACCGCCCCGATTATTTTT
>CAZXOJ010000527.1:0-2484 GCA_964642325.1 uncultured Bacteroides sp.
CAAACATTTCACGTGAAAAATAGAACAATACCTGGCGGAGATCAGCAAAGGATAAATTCTCATCAATATATAAACCTTCAACCTGATGAAAAATACAATGGGCCCGGGCAGAGATGGCTTCATTACGGAATACCCTTCCCGGTGAAATTGTCCTGATGGGAGGTTGTTGTTTTTCCATTACCCTAACCTGTACGGAAGAAGTATGTGTTCTAAGCAGGATATCAGGGTTCATCCTGATAAAGAAAGTATCCTGCATATCTCTGGCAGGATGATCGTGAGGAAAATTAAGGGCGCTGAAAACATGCCAGTCATCCTCGATCTCGGGCCCTTCTGATATAACGAAACCTACCCTGGAGAAGATATCAATTATCTCCTTCCTGACAATGGAAACAGGATGTCTTGATCCAAGTGGACGTGGCTCCCCTGGCCTGGTCAGGTCCATCTTTTGTTTTTCGGAGGTTGGACTATCTGTTGATGAAAGGAAGGAATCAATCTTTTCCTGGGCCATTTTTTTTACTTCATTGATTCTTTGTCCCAGAAGCTTTTTTTGATCAGCTGGCAGGGTCCTGAAATTCATAAACAAATCGGAAATGATCCCCTTTTTACTGAGGTAACGCAACCTGAAAGACTCCGCCTCATCCCTGGATTTTATAGAAAGGGACTGGATATCTTGAATGATCTGTTCAATTTTTTCCAGCATGGCTCTTTGATAAAACGCTAAAATAAGGAATTTACTTCAATACGGTTATTTTAATGACTTTAACATCTTCAAGGGGTCTGTCCCTTTCATCTACCTGTTCTGCTGCTATTTTTTCAATAACCTCAAATCCTTCAATCACTTCACCAAAAACTGTATAGCCATAGTCAAGATGAGGTGTTCCTCCTACAGCCTTGTATACCATTCTTTGTTCAGCTGTAAACTTGATATGTGCATCGGAGTTTTCCATTTGATCCAGCTGTTCGTCAGTAAAAACTTCTCCCTGGACGATATAAAACTGTGAACCATTAGATTCACGGTTTGGATTAGTCTTATCTCCCTGACGAGCTGCCGCAAGAGCTCCATTTTTATGATACAGGTCAGGATTGAATTCAGCCGGCACCCGGTAATCTACTCCACCGGTCCCTAAAAGAGTCCCCTTCCTTGCATTTTTGGAATCAGGATCTCCCGTTTGGATCATGAAATCTTTGATCACCCGGTGAAAGAGTACGCCATTATATGTTCCATCATTGACAAGTTTGATAAAGTTATCTGTATGCATAGGTGTTTGTTCATAGAGTATACATTTCATATTTCCCTTACTGGTTTCAATAAACAGCGTGTGAGCTGCAGTTTGAGATAAAGCATCTTGTAATGATGTCAATGACAGGACGTATATGAATATGAGGAAAAGGAAATTTTTTGGTTTCATTGTATGAGGGTTTACATATAACTGAATTCATGTATCTTGAAGGCACAAAACTAATAAACATCCGGGTGAAAATGAAAACTGTTGCATTGGCCGGTGCCTCCGGATTGATTGGGACATACCTTTCCGGAAATCTTAATGAATACGACTTACTGAAAATAAGCCGGAATGATTTGCAATTAGCAGATGCGGAATTTGCAGAAAAATACCGGGAAAGTGATATAGTAATAAATCTATCAGGTGCTCCTGTTATTCGAAGATGGACGAAGAGGTACAAGAAAGAAATCCTGGACAGCCGTATTTCATCTACAAAAAAACTTGCCTGCATCATGGAATACAATCAGGACCGGGATCGACTGTACTTGTCTGCCTCAGCTATTGGTATTTATAATGATGAAGATATACACACGGAGGATAGTGCTGCCCGGGGTGAAGGTTTCATGGCAGAAGTTGTTGGTAAATGGGAAACCGAAGCTCAAAGACTTGAGTCTCCGAAAACAAAGGTATGCATTATGAGGACAGGCATTGTACTTGCTGCGGATGGAGGAATGCTTGCCATGTTATTGCCCTTTTTCAGAAAAGGACTGGGTGCATGGATTGACAAAGGGGATCAATATTTTTCATGGATCCATATCAAGGATTTCATTAGGGCCATAATTTTTTTAATGGAGAACAGGAAAAGCGGTATTTATAACATGACTTCCCCTGGATATTGTACAAATAAGGAATTCACAAAGTCACTTGGACAAATTATCAAAAGACCAGCTCGGTTTATGCTCCCAAAAATGTTATTCAGCCTGTTGTATGGAAAAGGTGCCGCCGTTGTAACGTGTGGACAGGCAGTGGTTCCAGCTAGATTGATCAAAGAAGGCTTCCATTTTAATTTTCAATATATTGATAGAGCCATTGAGGATATTGTTAATTAAAATAAACACCTGTAGGCGCAACCTAGATGGGGGTATCATATCTTTGATCAAATTATTATATATCCCTTATTGAATCCTCTGAAACAATTATTTGGGCAAACGGCCATATATGGTTTTGGCACTGTTGTGCCCAGGTTATTGAATTACCTTCT
>CAZXOJ010000528.1:0-2476 GCA_964642325.1 uncultured Bacteroides sp.
ATTGGTCTTATTGATTTCATTGATCATTTCATTCGCCTGTGCAACACTGATGATCATTTCCCTGTTCCTGAACATCAGGTTTCCAGTGGTAATGATCATTGCCTCGACAGTCATTATTTTCATCATCGCGTTTTTTCTAATCTTATATGCAGTAAACAATTTTATTTTCGAAAAGATAAATCCCATTTACAAAACCATTGAAAACATCCCCATAACCAAAGATGAACTCAAGAAGAAACTGGAAGGTAAAGATGTGATCCAGGAGGTGAACAGGATGGTGATCAATTATACCCAGAACCGTGCCAAGAAGATTAAAAAACTGCGGAAAATGGAGAAATACAGGAAGGAATTCCTGGGGAACGTCTCTCATGAACTGAAGACGCCCATTTTTAATATCCAGGGATATATTTTGACCCTTCTTGATGGGGGACTCGAAGACCCTGAGATCAACAGGGAATACCTGGAACGGACAGAAAAGAGCATCAACCGCATGGTATCCATCATCGAAGATCTTGAATCCATCACCAAGCTTGAAACAGGGGATCTTGAGCTGGAATGGGAGAATTTTGACATTGTCCAGCTGGTAAAATATGTATATGATTTACAGGATTCCATCAGGACTAGATTCAATATTGACTTTACCTTTGACCGTAACTATGACAAGCCCATTATGGTAACCGGGGATAAAAAAAGAATTACGGAGGTGCTGAATAACCTGATTATTAACTCCATTTACTATGGTGATAAAGGAGGTAAAACAACCGTCAGTTTCGCAGAGATGGGAGAGAATATACTGATAGGCGTTACAGATAATGGCCTGGGGCTTAAAGAAGATGAAATCCCCCGGATCTTTGAGCGTTTTTACCGGACCGATAAAAGCCGTTCCAGGGACCGGGGAGGGACTGGGCTTGGTCTTTCCATTGTGAAACATATAATTGAAGCTCATAACCAAACCATTACAGTGGCGAGTGAACCGGGTGCCGGTTCTTCCTTTTCTTTTACCCTCAAAAAATCCTGATGCCTGTCTCCCCGGATTGTGAGGATAAGCATCTGATGTATTCCAGGATCAATTGTTTTAGTGACCGGATTTTATCCAGAATCCGTTCAAAACGTATAATTTCTTCATCTACATCCGAAATGTGTATTTCTTTTTCAACATTATTGAGATGTTCAAGGGCTACGAACAGGTAATGTATCCGATGAGCCCTTAAATCTGTCCGCTGGCTGTAAGTTAGATTCATTAAAAGCCTGTTCATTTCATCCCTGATCTTAAAAAATATTGATAAATCATCATATGCACGTACCATTGATGTATCAAGCGCGCAAGCAGAATCCAATGATATTTTATATAAATTATCCTTACCCATATTTTTACCTTAAAGTCATTTCTGTCCCTTAATACACAAAAGGTTAAAAAATCAGCTACTTGTTTTATATTTATGGAATGATTCTAATTACAGGCAGCACTGGACTGGTAGGTACACATTTATTGCTGGAGCTGGCAAAAAAGCATGATAAGATCAGGGCAACACACAGGGCATCATCTGATCTCCAGTCAGTGTATGAAACATTCGCATTATATGTGGATGATCCGGGTATTTACTATGATAAGATAGAATGGATTGAGGCAGATGTTACTGATTTTGATGCACTTACCCAGGCGTTGGATGGTGTTGATTATGTCTATCATACGGCTGCTTTTGTTTCTTTTGATCCCAGGGATCGCCATACCATGAACCAGATCAATGTTGAAGGAACAGCTAACCTGGTAAATGCCTGCCTGGAGAAAAAGGTGAAAAAACTATGCTATGTCAGCTCTACCGCCGCCCTGGGTAATGCTCCTTCAGGAGAGCTGATCAGGGAGGATATGATCTGGACCCATTCAAATATCTTATCCTCTTACTCTGTCAGTAAATACCAGTCCGAAATGGAAGTTTGGCGGGGCATGGCTGAGGGACTGCAGGCTGTAATTGTCAATCCTTCCATTATTATTGGACCGGGGGACTGGAACAGGAGTTCTCCCTATCTCTTTTCCGCTGTATGGAAAGGTCTGAAATTCTATACTGAAGGAGTAACCGGGTATGTAGATATCCGTGACGTGGTGCATGCCATGATCAACTTGATGATGGGGGATTTTTCATCAGAAAGGTATACCATCTCAGCTGAAAATCTTTCTTACCGGCAGGTACTTGAAATGATAGCATCGGCACTTGACAAACCTCCTCCCAGGATCCATGCAACTCCTTTATTAATTTCCATAGCCTGGAGAATGAACTGGCTGGTTTCTAAACTCAATGGTGAAAAAAGGAGGATCACTCGTGATACCGTCAACTCCAGCAGAAGAAAAGCATTGTTCTCAAATGAAAAGATAAGGGAGGCTATCAGCATAGATTTCATCCCGGTGAAACAGTCTATACATGATACAGCCATTCACTTTCTGAGCCAAGCCAAAGCCGGGAAAGTTTAGGATGGTATT
>CAZXOJ010000529.1:0-2466 GCA_964642325.1 uncultured Bacteroides sp.
GTCTTGATCAGTTCTTCCTCCGGCGTTACAGGATCCGGGATCTCTGAGCTGATATAATTGATGAACCTCCAGACTTCCTTGATCTCGTTGACATTCACGTCGAAAGGTTCATATACAGGGTTCAGGGAAAACAGGGTGAGCTTATGTTCCTTTTCCAGCAGGTTTTCTGCGATCTTGAAGACGATTCCGTCATCCAGGGTCAGGACGACATAGGCCTCCCCGGTGACGATATCATTCCAGTCCTGCAGGAATACCCCGGTTACCCAGGCCTTATCCGGGATGGGAAGCATGGAATCTCCCGACAGCTGGAAAGTCCTGTATTTTTTACTCGGTGAAAGAAAAGGAAGCTGGAAGGTCGGCAGTTGCTGTATGAATTCCGGGTCTGCAAATCCGTTGGTATACCCGGCCTTGGCTTTTTCATTCACCAGTTCGATATTTTCCTCGTTTTCTTCATCAACCGTGGTGGCCAGCACCCGTAGCTTACTACCCCGCAGGTATATATCGTTCCCCCTTTCCAGCTCTGAAAGCTGGCTTTCCGACAGGCTGTCCAGGTTGATCCTGATCAGGGTATCCACCGCTACTCCGAAATATTTTGAGAATGACATCAGGGCCTGTATACCTGGCTCTGCCACCTCGTTTTCATACCCGCTCAGCGTGGAACGTTTCATGCCCAGGGTATGGGCCAGTTCATCCTGTGTACGGTTCCTGCGCTTGCGGAGGAGCTTGATGTTATGGGCAAAATGCATGGCTGTATGTTTTGGTTGTCAGATAAAAATATTTCTCCGGTTGTTTTACTTTTCAATCGGAATGATTATATTATAATCGTATGAAATGACTAATTACTAATCAAAATTACAATAAATAATTAAAAAACAAAATATTGGGAGATTTTTTTATTGGACATGAGGGAAAGAAATATCGTGCACCTCGACCTGGATACCTTCTTTGTATCGGTCGAGCGTTTGAGGGACAGCAGCCTGGTGGGAAAACCGGTGGTCATAGGGGGATTGTCGGACCGGGGGGTAGTGGCCAGCTGCAGTTATGAGGCAAGGCAATACGGGGTACATTCGGCCATGCCCATGAAGCTGGCCAGGAATCTTTGCGACGATGCGATCGTTATCCGGGGGGATTCGGAGATGTATACGAAATATTCCCGCCTGGTGACCGACATCATCGCCGAGGAGGCGCCTTTGTATGAAAAGGCCTCCATCGATGAACATTATATAGATATATCGGGAATGGACCGATTCTTCGGCTGCATGCAATGGACGCATGAGCTGCGCCAGAAGATCATCAGGCACACGGGATTGCCTATCTCCTACGGGCTCTCTGTGAACAAAACTGTTTCCAAGATTGCCACGGGAGAAGCCAAACCCAACGGGGAACTGGAGGTGGTCAAGTCCCAGGTGATCCCCTTCCTTTCCCCGCTTTCCATACGGAAGATCCCGATGATAGGGGACAAAACCTATCACCTGCTGCGTTCGATGGGTATACAAACCGTCCGGACCCTGCAGGAGATGCCCGTGGAGATGATGGAAAAAGTCCTGGGCAAAAATGGCAACGAGGTCTGGAGAAGGGCTAACGGGATCGATGCCGCCCCGGTCAGGCCCTACTCTGAGCGCAAATCCATCAGCACGGAAAGGACCTTTGAGAAAGACAGCATTGACGTGGTTCACATGCAGGAACTGCTGGTAAGTATGGTGGAAAGGCTGGCCTATGACCTGCGAAAAAAACAAAAACTGACGGCCTGCATCACGGTGAAGATAAGGTATTCCAATTTCGACACCCATACCCTGCAGAAGCACATCCCCTATACCTCTTTTGACCATGTGCTGATCTCAACCGCCAAGGAATTGTTCGATCGGCTCTACCAGCGTAGGATACTGATCCGCCTGATCGGGGTCAAGCTCAGCCACCTGGTCGGCGGGGTGCAGCAACTGGACCTGTTCGAAGACACCCCGGAAATGATCCGGCTGTACCTGGCCCTTGATAAGCTCCGGAACCGTTACGGAAAAAAATCGATACGAAGGGCTGTAGGGATCAGCAACCGGGAGAAAATGAAAGAAGAAGAGGATGAGGAGAAGCAGGACAAGCCCCTGCCAGGTGAGATTGAACAGCGGAGCAGCTGGCAGGTCGGTGGCAGTACCTTCAAGCGGCTCTGGAAGATCAACCGCCCGGATTACCTCACGGGCAACGCCAGTTAGCTGGCTGGTATCAGCACCTGCACTGCCATCTATATATGTACCTGAATTGCCATTCATATTATAGCCTGCGCTACGGCACCATGTCCGTAGAAAACCTGGTTGAACAGGCCGCCGGAAGAGGTGCGCCGGCACTGGCCATGACTGATATCAATAATTCCATGGGCATCATGGATTTCATCAAGGCATGCCGGCAGCATGGCATACATCCCGTGGCAGGCATTGAGTTCCGCGATGGGAACCAGCTGTTATATACCGGGGTGGC
>CAZXOJ010000530.1:0-2418 GCA_964642325.1 uncultured Bacteroides sp.
AAAAGATCTAGGAAATGATTTTTCGAAATAAAATGTCAAAAATGTTTGCCATGGTTCTCCTTGCAGGCCCTGCCCTGTTGCTATCCTGCCAGCAAGAACCCCCTTCTCCTAAACCCAACATCCTCTTTATCCTGGCAGATGACCTGGGATATCATGACCTGAGCTCCATGGGCAGTGAATATTATGAAACCCCGAACATAGATAGGATTGGACTGGAAGGTATGATCTTTACAGACGGGCATGCTACCTGCCAGGTTTGCAGTCCCTCTAGGGCCAGCATTATGTCTGGACAGTTCCCGGGAAGGCACGGCATTACTGACTGGATCGGGGCCAGGTCAGGAACTGAGTGGAGGAAAGCGAATCGATATAACAAGCTGCTGCCAGCAGCCTACGTACATAACTTGCCCCATGCCTTTACTACACTTCCGGAGGCTATGAAGGAAGCAGGCTATTTGACTTTCTTTGCTGGTAAGTGGCATCTTGGAAAAGAAGGATCCTACCCTGAAGATCATGGTTTTGATATCAATAAGGGAGGTCATGAACGCGGTTCACCACCGGGCGGATATTTTACACCCTATAAGAATCCCAAGCTTACCGACGGAGAACCCGGAGAAAACCTTTCGATGAGGCTGGCCAGTGAAACTGTTCAGTTTATCAGGGAGAATCAGGATACTACATTTTTCGCCTATTTATCATTTTACGCAGTGCATGGTCCCATCCAGACAACAAAGGAGAAGTGGGAGAGATACAGGCAGAAAGCTGAGATGAAGGGCATTAAGGAGTCAGGATACATCATGGAACGCAGGCTTCCCATAAGGCAGGAGCAGGATAATCCTATTTACGGGGGACTGGTAGAAGCTATGGATGAGGCGGTGGGAGAGGTCTTAAGCTGCCTGGAGGAACTTGGACTGGAAGAGAATACCATTGTTATATTTACCTCCGACAACGGGGGCGTATCATCAGGGGATAATTTCTCCACCTCCAACCTGCCCCTGAGGGGAGGCAAAGGATACCAGTGGGAAGGGGGGATACGGGAGCCCTATTTTATCAAGGTACCCTGGCTGGTAAGCCCGGGTGCAAAATGTGATGTAACCGTAACGGGAACAGATTTTTATCCCACCCTGCTGGATCTGGT
The DNA here is from genome assembly GCA_964642325.1 of uncultured Bacteroides sp. Classification (GTDB taxonomy): domain Bacteria; phylum Bacteroidota; class Bacteroidia; order Bacteroidales; family SM23-62; genus SM23-62. The sequence goes on from CAZXOJ010000530.1 coordinate 1,136, forward strand.
TGGGGTTGACCTGAAGCCGGACCAGCATGTGGACGGGGTCAGCCTGGTGCCTCTGTTAAGCGGCGGAAATATCCCGGAAAGATCATTGTACTGGCATTATCCGCATTATGGGAACCAGGGCGGTGATCCTTCTTCCATCATCCGGAAAGGTGAATGGAAACTCATCCATTACTGGGAAGACGGGCAGGATGAGCTCTACAATTTAGCAGTTGATCCTTCAGAGAAGAATGATGTTTCAGCCGATAACCCTGAGCTAAGCGGGCAGTTGAGATCTGAGCTGAAGGCCTGGCTGGCAGAAGTAGATGCTGAAATACCTGTCCCTGATCCTGAATATAAGGAGGAACTTTTTGTGAAAAGGCAGGAGGAGATCAGGAATGGCCGCTGGCCCAGGCTGGAAGAGGAGAGATTGAATTACCTGTCCCCGGACTGGCAACCAAACGAAGACTGGTGGGGAAGCAAGATTACAAAAGACTAATAAATATTACAACTATGACAAGACAGACCCTATTTTTTGTAGCCGTCATGCTGTTAGTGATTGCCGGCTGTGCAAAACCTTCCACCGAAGCTGATCGGCCAAACATCCTGTTCTGCATTGCCGATGACCAGTCCTTTCCCCATGCCGGGGCTTATGGATGCGATTGGGTAAAAACACCTTCCTTTGACAGGATAGCGCAGCAGGGCATCCTGTTTAACAGGGCTTTTACCCCCAATGCGAAATGTGCCCCTTCCAGGTCCTGCATTATTACGGGTAGGAATTCCTGGCAGCTGGAGGCGGCAGCCAACCACTGGTGTTACTTCCCACCCAAATTCAAGACCTATGCAGAATGTTTGATAGAGAACGGCTATTTTGTGGGCCATACCCTCAAAGGTTGGGCACCTGGAATTGTAAAAACTGCTGAGGGGGAACGACGCGAGCTGTTAGGACCTGCCTTTAATGAGCATAAAATAAAGCCACCGACAGATTTTATCAGCGGTAATGATTATGCTGGAAATTTCGAGGCTTTCCTGGAATCAAAACCGGAAGGTGAGCCATTCTGTTTCTGGTATGGCAGCATAGAACCACACAGGGCGTATGAGTACCGGTCGGGCGTCAACAAGGCCGGCAAATCCCTGTCTGATATAGATGAAGTGCCCCCGTATTGGCCGGACTGCGATACGGTTAGGAACGACATGTTGGATTATGCAATGGAGGTAGAATACTTCGACAGCCACATTGGAAGGATGCTGCAGATGCTGGAGGAAAGAGATATGCTAGAGAATACCCTGGTGATCGTAACCTCAGA
>CAZXOJ010000531.1:0-2413 GCA_964642325.1 uncultured Bacteroides sp.
TATGTTCGGGAATTGATCACATGTTCGGGGATCCATGACCCGGACCAATTTTGAATTTGTACTTTCCAACAATGATCTTAATACTTTTTCCAGCATGAATAAAGAGGAAAATCTTGGTTATGCCTTGAATCTTGAACTCTACCAGGATATGCTGAAAAGGGATACTTCCCGTATCCATTTAAGGGGACAAGTTGGTTACAGGCATATAAGCAGGTATTTCAGTTCGGTGGAAAGGTACAGGAGTGTCGAATTCGAGCGTGACTGGAATTTGGAAGAAAGTCCAATCCAGGAGCAGGAACATATGGCTAATGTGGGACTTCAATTCTATGAAGCAAAGGCTGGCCGGATCAGGTATAATGCTGAGTACATGCAAAGGGGCACTGATTTTGAGGGGATACGGAATACAATTCTCGGGAATTTGAAATACAGCGGATTCGAATTTGATGTGAATGCAAGCCTGCTGAACTCAAGTGATCTTATTAATGATACAAAATTCCTCAGGCACCGCACCATGATTGCCAAACACTTCAAGTATGCCATTCTGGGGATCAAGGAAGAAGGAGAACAGAACCGATGGACAACACGGAGGAATGACAGCCTATCCCCCAACAGCCTAGCTTTCCAGGAATTCGAGTTCTTCCTTACCCAGCCTGATTCCATTCAGAACAGAGGATACCTGAGTTACAGGAACCGCAGGGATTTCTATCCAGGAGATAACCAGCTGGCTTATGCTACCTTGGGACAAGACCTGAACCTGGGGGCCAATTTGTTGAAAAACCCGGCCAGCCAGCTCCGGGTAATGCTTACCTACAGGGAACTGTCCATCAAAGATTCTACACTGAGTGAAAACAAACCGGAAAATTCATTGCTCGGGAGAATTGAGTATGGACTGCAACTGGCAAAGGGAGCCATAACGGCATCCACTTTTTACGAGGTGGGATCCGGACTGGAGTCCAAAAGGGAGTTTTCTTACCTGGAGGTTGCACCGGGACAGGGAGTATATCAATGGATTGATTATAATCAGAATGGCCTGAAAGAATTGGATGAATTTGAAGTTGCCCAGTTCCAGGATGAAGCCAGGTATATCAGGATTTTCTTTCCTTCCACCGACTTTATGACAGTATACAGTAACCAGTTTAATCAGACCATCAATCTTAACCCTGCCCGGACCTGGAAGACCAGAGAGGGTTTTTATAAAGGTATATCACTATTTTCCAATCAGTTCGCATACCGTATCAAACGGAAAAATACGAACAATGATATCCTGAAAAATCTGAATCCTTTCTTTTCTGACCTGGATGATCCAGACCTGGTTACCATTTCTACCTCAGTCAGGAACAATTTTTCTTTCAATAAGACAGGCCGAGTATTCGGGGTGGACTATATATACCTGAAAAACCTGAACCGGACTTTTCTCACCAATGGATTCGATACACGCACCATACAGAGCCATGGCCTGAGGGCAAGGGTCACCATCAATGATCAGACATCCATCATCAACCAGTTTGACAATGGGGAAAAGAGCTTTGCCTCAGAGTTTCTTTCCAGCCGGGATTATGAGATCGATTTTTTATCCAATAAATTAAGCACCCAGGTCCAGTTTTCCCAGGCCTTCAGGCTGGTGGCCGATTATGGCTTTAAAAGCCAGGTGAACCGTCTGGATATCCAGCAATCAGAGGAGCATAATATTGGCACTGAACTAAGGTATAGCAGATTGAACAAGGGTATCCTTACCTTCAGGATAAATTATGTCCACCTCTCATACAACGATGATCCTGCATCCCCTGTTGGTTATGAGATGCTACAGGGATTGCTTCCTGGCCATAATGGGACCTGGAACATGCTGTTTCAGCGGACCATAACAGGGGGGATTGAGGTGAACCTGGAATATGCTGGCAGGGTATCTGAAAAGCAGTCTGTCATCCACACAGGCGGCTTGTCAGTCAGGGCAAATTTTTAATCGGACAGGATACGGACAAGATTAATAGACCCAGCAGGAAGGTCACAAACCTTGCTAGGGAAAGGTTTTTGATCCATCAGGCTGGTACTGGTACCGGATAGACAGCTCAACATAATCAGAGATAGTACTTGTCTTGAACTGGATATCCTTGATCCAGATCTTGGCATATTTATCGGAAGCGGTCTGGATGGTCCAGACCTGGTTGATTTCAATATTATCCCCTTGGGGTTGAAAGTTATTCGCTGTTACTTCAGCGTACCCATTGAAAAAGGACTCTGCCTCACCGGCACTCTGAAAATCGCCATTATTGTAAAATGCGTCAATCTGGTTGGAGCTCTGAAGCGTAACCGAAATCTCCTGGTTGAATATTAAATGGATAGCAGCAAGATCCGGTTGGGCACCGGTACTAGGTGCATATGCCTTTATTGTCCCGTCTTCAAATGTAAAACCATA
>CAZXOJ010000532.1:0-2408 GCA_964642325.1 uncultured Bacteroides sp.
ACACTGTCCTTGCCCGGAATGCCAAAATGCGCCTCAGGGATCCCTCCACTGCTGTAGCCCCTGGATACCGTAATATATTGCATGCCCAGTAAGCCATCCGGTTTTCCGGACATTCCTTTCTCATAGATGCGAACCGTAGCCCCAATACCCTTTCTATTCCCACCTTCAGGAAGAGAAATTTTCACTTTTAAATAGTTATTGTCCCTGGATATATTTTTTAGCATGGGTGACAATACCAGGGAATCATAAGATCCATAGAAAACGTCCATTTTACCATCAAGATCAAAATCAGCAGAGGGTGCAGAGACCCAGTAACCGAGAAAGCCGGCACTGGCATCTTCAGGAATAGATACAGGTTCAAGCTTTGGAATACCTTCTGCTATACCAGTATTGCGGTATATAAATATTTCCGGGTTGCCAACAAGGATATCAGGCCTGCCGTCATTATCATAGTCCTGGATCTCAACATATGGCTGGCGCTTATTTGTAGTATGTATGCCTGCAGCTTCGGTAACATTTCTGAATACCGGTAATCCATCATCATCATTGCCTTCATTCAGAAATACAAAAATATGATGTGGTAAATCACGGAAATGCTCTCCCATCACAAGGTCAAGGTCACCGTCATTGTCCAGGTCCCCCAGGTCTGCCCCACAGGTCCATTCATAATTCCCATCAGCTGTGGATCCATTATACGGTGGCGGGATAAATTCATTCCTGGCTTTTATAAAGGTTCCATCCTTTGCATTTATGTACATTGTACAGCTCTGGGCAAAAAAGAAATCCGGCCAGCTGTCTCCATTAATATCTGCCACGGCTCCACCAAGTCCATTAAGATGAGTTCCGAGGCTGGCATCGAGGGTAACATCCTCGAAGACAAGATCTCCCCTGTTCCTCATAAGCCTTGAATGTCCAATAGATTCAGGCCAGACAGCATCGTCCTGCATCAGGAGGTCCAGCATCCCGTCACCATCGTAGTCCAGTACAAAAGGATTGCGTCCCGTCCATTCCCCGGCAAATCCGAGATTGCTTGCAGGTGTGACATCTGTAAAATTCCCCTCACCATCATTGCGATACAGGAAATTGCTCCTGGCCATCTCAGGTGCATGCCTGACCCCTTCCAGGTCATTGACATGAACAACAACAAGATCATCATCTCCATCCCCGTCGAAGTCAGCAAAAGATGCACCTGAATTCCGAGACCGGATTTCGACATCGGGGTTGTCCAACTTTCTGAACCTTTTGCCTTTTTCGTTTAACAGGATGAGGTTTGGCAGCGTGCTGTGATTGGCAAATACACCAAGGAAAAGATCCGGGTAATTATCGCCATTGATATCACCCCAGGCAGCTCCATGTATAGCAACACCAAGGATCTGATCAGACAAATCCATGGCAGGGGCAACATTTGAAAACCGGATCGGAGAGTCCAATGTAGATCCGGGTTCCGGATACTGCTGCGAATGTATATTGGAAACAAACGAAATGAACAATGCAAGAAAGGCTGTGAATCTGTACAATTTAGCGTGTATTGAAAATTTTACCATCATATTTCTGATCTTAGGGAGTACTCTGATAATGAATGAGAACTTTATCATTTTTATCTTTTCTCTGGAGAACCAGGGTATACATCCGGGTATCCATTTCTCCTGAAACCTCTTGGGAAACTATATGAATTTCTTCGGAGTGAAAAACTTTTTCTTCCAAACTCATGAATTTAATGGTAAGATCATCCATACCTTTATCCGTTCCCAGTTTATTGGTCTCTGAAAAATCAATTTCGATTTGCTTGCCGGTAAGTGATAATCGGGTGCTCACATGATGTACCAGTTGTTTCTGAAAATGTAAAGAATCTTTTGCCAGTATAGTCTCAATCCCTTCATTATAAGGTTCCAGGAATGCAACCCATCCGTCAACAATTTCGGAATTTCTTTCCGGGTTTTCATGGAGCAGATTCGGCCAGTGCATCCCGCAGGTGGGCCCCTGGAGTTCACCTTTTGGATGGCCCCCGATTACATTCCAGTTCAGCAGGTCATTCCCCCTGTCTATGGTCAGGACACCTGCATCAAGTCCAAATACACCATTCGCTACTTTATCAGCATTTTGCATCTTGTAATACGGTGTATTGATGTAGCTTATGCCTCTTTTGTTCAACAGCTCAGCCAAACTTTGGGTATGTTTCCCAGTAAGTCCAAAGCCATGATTGAAAGCAGTTGGAACGAAGGATTTAGGGAGGCTGCCCAGTTTGTTCTGCTGCATGATCTTCTCGTAATAATCAAGATGCCTGTTAACGTGGGATACTGGCCGCATGGTTCCATCCCCGGTTGCCCATTCAGCCCTGGTAAGTTTTCCACCCGACCAGTGTTCATGTCCTATGCCATGCAGTGTAAACTCAAAATGATCCTGGTTAT
>CAZXOJ010000533.1:0-2384 GCA_964642325.1 uncultured Bacteroides sp.
TATTCAAGCGCTGGCTATGTTGACACAACAATCAAAGTGTGGGACATCAAAACCGGGTACTGCATTAAAACCTTTATGGGCAATGAATACGCGTGGAATTGCCTGGAAGTAACACATGATGGACAATTCCTGGTTGCTGCCAGCATGGATAAGACAATAAGCATCTGGAACCTGAAAACTGAAACATGTATTAAAACAATCAAGGGGCATATTGGACCTATTCGAAGTCTGAAGATTACTCCTGACTTAAAGTATATCATTTCAGGAGGCGGTGGAAAATATGACAGTACAGTCAGGGTCTGGAATATTTATAAAAGCAAGCTTCCGGATTCTGCCAGGACAGTTTCCAGGAATATCAGAGAAATTCAATTTGATCCTTCAGGGGCATTTATATTTAATGTTTGCAGGAAAGTGATTCAAATCCGTGATCCATGGACCAGTAAGATCATAAGTGAATTAAAAGGTCATAAGGCCCATATCAAGCAGGTATGGATGAATCCTGAGGGAAATCAAATCATCTCTGCCAGTCTAGATAAGACAATAATGCTATGGGATCTCCAAACAAATGAATGTTATGGCTTATTAACAGGACACTCCGATGGTATCGTGAATTTCGGCTTATCACATGATCATAAAAAATTAGTATCCTGTGGATGGGATGGTCAAATTATTGAATGGGACCTGGACAAGAAAAAGCAGATTAAAACTTACCCTAGCAAAGAAACCTGTATTATTTATGCTGCCTATGTTCATGGGGACAAACAAATACTTAGTATAGGTTATGAAGACAGCCTGAAAATTTGGGATGCCATCACGGGAGAGTGTTTACAAACCCACCAGAGCCCGGTTCAAATCACAAGCAGAGCTACTCCGGATAGTATGGATAATTTATACCTGGGTCTCAGTGATGGTTCAATTCAGTATTGGAATACCAAAGAAAATGAAATGAGGCTAATGTATCAAAACCATAAGGGATTGGTATCATGTCTTGAATTGGTTGAATCTGAGAAATACCTTTTCTCTGGTTCATCTGATTGCACTGTCAGGCAATGGGATATTTTATCAGGTGATTGCCTTGGTATTTTCGAGGGACATTCGGATGAAATAATCTCTATCCGAAAAATACCCGGACAGGACAAAATTATTACTGCGTCATGGGATCATAGTATAAGGGTTTGGGAAGTCCATTCCCAGAAGTGTGTTGCTATACTGTCTACTAATCTGTTAGTTACAAGTCTCACAGAGGTTCAGAACAATGGTCGGTTTGCGTATGGTACAATACAGGGGGAATTTAAAATTATCGATCTAAATCTGTCCTGATCCAGAAGACATATCTGTTTTTTCCATACACGTGAAACACTTTCAAGCTTGCATCAGTGAGAACCAGGGATTCAATATCCCAGGTCGATCCCTGGAAACCATTTTATAGCGTTACTGTAATAAAACTTTTCCAGCACTTCCCTAGGCAGTGCCAATCCCTGAATAGTGTAACTCGCCTCGGGTACGGGCCTTCCGCCGCTCCGTATACTATTTGCCCAGGGAAATTCTTCATCCGTAGCATAGTATCGCATAAAAAAATCATGCCTTCGGAGATAGGACTGTTTCATATTATTTATCTGCTCTTCTGACAAGGGATTTCCATCTGGATCAAAAATACTTGCACCCTGATCAGTTCCATACATAATCCTGTCCTGGTACTCGATGAAAAATGATCTCACCTTGCCCCTTGCCTGCCAGGATAAATACCTGGTTCTCCCGCCGATCTCCACGGCGAAATTCGGATACCTATCCAACCGTTTTATTACCTCGTTTACATCATAGGACATGCTTCCCATATGGGCTCCCACAAACCTCAGATCAGGGTGCTTCTCAAGCACATGGTCACGGGCAGCCATGATATCGCTGTAGGATGGCTTCTCCGGTTTATCCCAAAAATGGTATTCAGGATGGTTTGACCAGTAGAACTGCGGCTTCCCTTCTATATTGCTGGGCATCCATGCATCGATAGGTTCACCCAGGTGCGCAATTATGGTTTTTCCTTCTTCCGCGATAAATCTTAATATTGGTTCAAACATATGATCATCTATTTGAATATATTCTCCATCCTTATTTGTGATTTTCATCCCCACATCTTTCCATATCTTGACACCTACCGCTCCATTGTGAAAATCTTCTCTAAGCTGACCAATGACACTCTCAGCCCAGTCCGGATCATCCCTCCCGTTCAGGTCAAAAGTGGTAACCCAGGCATAATAACGTGGATTTTTTTTCACAAGTTGTTTGGCTGTATCTATGCTCCTGTACATCCTCACGGGATCTGTTCCCCCTGTACAAATAGTCAGGATCTTCTGGTTAATGCTATCCAGTACATCCCTGAACCAGGG
>CAZXOJ010000534.1:0-2383 GCA_964642325.1 uncultured Bacteroides sp.
GCGGGCAAAGGTCAGGTTCGACAGACCGTCATTGATCTTGCGGTCTCTGCTGTCAAATTCAAATTTATTATACGTCCATGGACCTTCCAGGCTCTCAGCCAGATAATAACCCTTATATACATATATTACATAACGTCCATCACTTAGCTGAAACCATTCAGGATTATGGCCGGGCCCTATTGTTTTTTTTACTTCATATGGCCCAAAAGATTGCTCTGCCACCGAATGTACTACCTCTGATTCTGGCCACGCCATATGGCCTTTCTCTGCATCCTCCCTCCACCGGCAAACAAACAGGTGGAATGTTCCATCTTTGTCCAGTCTTGCATTGCCTCCCCAATATGACCATTCATTGTCTTCGAGACCATTTTCAATATACCGGGGAACCACTCCAGCAGCTCCCCAAGTGGCATCTGTCAAAGGCCCTTGCACCTTCATGCGCAAAAAGCGGTCCATGAACCTGCCACCATACACTAAATCTTCCCACTCTGCTGGCCGTTCCCTTTCGGTGATCTGAGCCTGGCTTCCGGTAAATAGCAGACAAAATAAAAAAGCACTAAAAACAAAATATTTCATATTTCAATAAATTAATCCCGGCCTGAATTGTATGACCCCTTTGCCCATCTCTGAGCATTCCATTTTAAACTTCACAGTAATTTTACTCTCTTCGGTCACTTGAGCAGTGCGATTGATATTGATTGTGTTTTCATCTACAGACACGAACTTATCCAGGGCCCTTGGATTAATCCGCTCCAAAGGTGCGGAGAGGTCATCGTATTCTCTTCCCTGCCAGGTAGCGGGTCCATAGTGAATAAACATGATACGTTCCTGCTCGTGCCAATCGTATTGAACTGAGGAAGGTTTAGCCAGATCTTGTGGATGCTGAGAATATGTTGAATGGCAAATCAGGCCCAGGATACAAACAATTAAAGGTGATTTCATTAATCTCATCACGATGATTATGAATAAAGGTTGTCGTAATAACAGTGAATATTTTCACTATGGGAAATTAAAACAATCTTTACTAAATTGAAATATCAAGCAGAGAATAATAAATGTAAGACACTGAAATCGTTAGCCATGCAAAAATTGATTTTACTTTTCATTACCTGGTCCCTTTTTATCATGCCGCTCTCATCAATGACATCCAATATACACGAGGATATAGTAATCAGGCGCACTGAATATGGCGTACCGCACATCAAAGCCTCGAGTCTTCATGATGTTGCTCTTGGCTTAGCCTGGTGTGAAGTGGAAGATTATGGAGAAAAGGTAGTATCCGCTTTACTGGCAGCACGGGGAGATGCTGCCCTTGTAGAGGGGTACGAAGCAATAGAATCTGACTTTATCAGGCAACAGGGCTATCAACGTACACTTGAGACTTATTTTTTGCTTGACCAGGATACCCGGGATATGTATGAAGGTTTTGCAGCCGGAGTAAATTTATACCTCAAAACATTCCCGGATGAATTTCCCAGGTATTCCTCTTTTTCATTTACAGGTTATGATGTTGCAGCTGCTACTGTCAGAATTACAACTTATGGGAGTGCATGGAGATTCCTAAATCAGCTGATGGAGCAAAAAGCCAGGGAAGATTCAGTCATGGCCTTAAGTGAAGATGGCTCCAATGTCTGGGCATTTGCCCCTGAACGAACCAGGTCGGGAAATGCAATCCTTCTGCGTAATCCACACCTTTCATGGGATGCAGGATATTATGAAGCACATCTAACAGTAGATGGGAAATTGAACTTTTACGGGGATTTTCGTATTGGAGGTTTATTTGCTATTATCGGTGGATTTAATGATCATTTAGGTTGGTCGACAACAAACAATTATCCAGATCTCAATGAAATATATGCTTTCGATATCGATCCTGACAATCCAGATCATTACCTATTCGATGAAACATCAGTTCCAATTCAGAGAAAGTCGATAACTGCAGAATTCAAAAATGGTGAGGGAATCAGCCTGGAGACAAGAGAATTTTTAACTACTCCCTTGGGTCCGGTTATTCACCGGAGTGATGGCAAGATTTATATTATCAGACAGGCAGGAGATGGAGAATATCGAAGGGGGCAGCAATTTGTACAGATGATGATGTCCAAAAATATGGAAGAATGGAAAGATGCCATGCGAATGCAGGCCATTTCATCGTCTAATTACACCTATGCTGATGATCAGGGAAATATTTATTATGTCTGGAATGCTGCCATTCCTGATTTGCCGCATGTTTCAGGGGGTGATACAAATTCCATTTCCGTAAGCGGATCTTCACAGGTATGGACAAAGGTTATCCCTTTCGATAAACTTCCGCAACTTTTGAATCCGAAAGGGGGATACCTGCACAACGAAAACGATCCATTCCATTTTACAAACCTGAATG
>CAZXOJ010000535.1:0-2376 GCA_964642325.1 uncultured Bacteroides sp.
TAAAAATTAATATACATACAGCCGGATTCATTCTCCTTGGTATTTTGCCTCTGCTAACGGTATTACTTATCAGGCTCCTAAAGAATATTGTGTTTCCAACCGGCAGCATGGCTGGTATTGCCGGCATCCTGATCTTTTCAGTATCTGTAATGTTGTTCTTCTGTCTTCTGTCCGGTTACATGTTTGCAAGGCTGACGGTGGATTTATCCCGGAAATACAAAGCCAACTTGCTGGGGAGGTCATATGCTGTGGAATCGATCGGTAGTATTGTTGGTGGACTACTCTTTAGTTTCCTGTTTGTATTTCTCCTGGATACCTTCCAGATCCTTTTCCTCCTGTTGATCCTCAACATCTTTGTTGCCCTTGTATTGTATAAGGCAGGGCGAAGAGCGGTTTTATTCGCTGGACTGATGATTACTGTATTTTTTATTCTGATATTTTTTATGGACCTGGATCTTCGAACTAGAAGCCAGTTATTTCCCAATCAGCTTACCATTGAGACACATGATACGCCATATGGCAACCTGGTTGTAACTGAAACAGGTGATCAGATCACCATCTATGAGAATGGAACACCTGTCTCCTACACTACAGATGTAAGTGGGGTTGAAGAAGATGTCCACTACGCCATGGTTCAGCATATTCATCCCGATACCGTGCTAATCATGTCAGGTGATCTGGCCGGGATCACATCCGAAATAGCGAAATATCCTGTCCGGCATGCCGATTACGTTGAGCTCAATCCATGGATCACCAGGATTCGTTCCAAACACCTGGGGCACCCGGAATATCCTTGGTTGAATATCTTGCATACAGATGGCAGGAAATTTCTCAGGGAAAGTAAAAATGCATATGATGTGATAATGGTGAACCTTCAGGCACCTGGAACAGTCCAGGTCAACAGGTATTATACGACTGAGTTCTTCCAGGAGGTAAAATTTCACCTGCATATGGGAGGTATTATTTCTATTTCTCTGCCAGGTGCAGAGAATTACATTAGCACTGAAGCTGAAAGACTCTATTCCCTTATATATAATACCCTTGAAACGACCTTCAGGCATATTTTGGTTGTACCCGGACAAAAAACATATTTTCTTGCATCTGATGCTGAACTTAATATTGATATCCCTGGTTTAATTGAGCATAAAGGCATAGAAACCATGTATGTCAATGCATATTATCTTGATATTGTCAGCATGCAGGAAAGAAGCCAGCAGATTGCAGAGATCATTCAGGATGGGGATCTTATCAACCATGATTTTCGGCCAAGGGCTTATTTCCTGCAACTGGACTTCTGGCTAAGTCATTTCAATACAAATTTCTGGATGCCTGTGATTATACTGATGATTCTGATCGTACTGGCAGGATTACGCAGTGGCCCCCTAGAAACCGGTATTTTCACTGCAGGATTTACGGGGACGGCTGCTGAATTTATTTTACTAATGGGGATTCAGGTCGTCTTTGGCTATATATATCTGTATCTGGCCATTATAGTGACTGTGTTTATGTCTGGTCTGGGAACCGGTGCATTGCTTTCAGAAAGGATACTGGGAGAAATCACATATGCTAAGTTCCGATTAACCCAGGTCCTCCTGGCTATGATTATCGGGCTCATAATCATAAGCTTTCTTTTGATCGAAAGAACACAGCTTCCGGAGATCCTGCTGCATGCCTTCTTTATAAGCCTGACATTCATGGTTGCCTTTGTATCCGGACTTCTCTTTGCGTCGGCAGCCATACTGCGCAGGTCAGGCATTGCCAGCACTACATCCAGGCTTTACAGTACGGATCTTGCAGGGTCAGCAGCCGGTGCGTTTCTTACTTCCATACTCCTGGTTCCTTTGCTCGGACTCACAGGAAGCCTGGTCCTTATTATTCTCCTCAACCTGCTCTCTTTCTTGTATTCACTTATTCGAAAGAACGCAATATAGATTGATTTCAATTTCTTTTTTCCGTTATTTTGATAGCCATGGACAAGAGGCAATTTCTTAAATCAGGACTCATGGGCATGGGCTGCCTGATGTGTTTGCGGACAGAACAGCTTTTTGCAGCCAATGAAGTATCCTCCAAGCATAGCCGGGAGGCCTTGTTCTATGCAGAAACTCCCAAAGGAGTAATGTGTTTAATCTGTCCCAATGAATGTACTTTGAAACGTGGGGAATTAAGTGATTGCAGGAACCGAATTAACAAAGACGGCAAGCTTTATACCATTGCCTATGGAAATCCATGTGCCATTCATGTCGATCCCATTGAAAAGAAACCACTGTATCATTTCCTCCCAAGCAGCAGGTCTTTTTCAATAGCAACAGCAGGATGCAACCTGGCCTGCCTGAATTGCCAGAACTGGAATATCTCTCAAAGCAGTCCCACTGAAAC
>CAZXOJ010000536.1:0-2368 GCA_964642325.1 uncultured Bacteroides sp.
ATCATCCCTGATGACCCGGGGGACGGGGAATGGCCATCCGTAACATTGCTGGAGAGCGGTAGTAACGGGGAATGGATCAGTTCAGGTGATATGGACGGGGATGGGGATCAGGATGTCTGTCTTTTCATGACAAACACCAAGGAAGCTGACAGGAACTTAAACCGTGTTACCTGGCTGGAGAACCCTGGAAATATCAAGGAACAATGGAAACCACATGTAATCGGACTCACGAACTTTCATGGGGACAAAGTCATTCCTGCAGATGTCAACGGGGATGGCAGGCTTGACCTGGTGGTGACCGAGGAAAGATGGCCCGGACTGGATCCCGACGCAGGCTTGTACTGGTTTGAAGCACCAGAAAATCCTGCACACTGGAACTGGAACAGGCATCAAATCATCAGCCAGTATTCCATGAACAACCTGGATGTGGCTGACCTGGACCTGGATGGTGATCCGGATATTGTTACCTGTGAACACAAGGGACCGGCAGAACAGCTGCAGGTTTGGGAGAATGACGGCAAAGGAAATTTTTTCCTGCATACCATCGATAAAGGAAAAGAAAGCCATGCCGGGGCCAGGCTGGCGGACCTGGACCGGGATGGTGATATGGACATTGTGAGCATCGCATGGAATGATTTCGAATTCCTTCATGTCTGGAGGAACGATGCCATTCTCGATGACTGGCATGGCCTGTCCAACCCTGTTCCACTGGGATTTGGACCAGAAGGGGATTACCGCTATTACTTGCCCTTGACAATAAGCACAGGAGATCAGGATTTTACCAATAAAATTGTTGAGATTGAACTGGACCTGGAGCCATATGCAAAGGAGATCAATGATTTCCGGATTATTGATATGGGGTCCCTGCGGGTGTTTGAGACCAATGAAGCAGGAGAGATCATTGATGAGACGGTATTGTACCAGTATGAAAGGGATCCCGATGAAGCAAGTCAGGGTAAGATGGTATTCCAGGTCAAAGGCATGCTGAGAAAAGGCAGCCAGAGATTTTTCAGGATCATGATGGGAGCCGAGGGAGGATACTTTATAAATCCCGTATTTACAAAGGTGGTTGATTTCGATAACCATATTCTTCACCAGGGTCAGCGAAGCTACCAGGTAAAGACCCCGGGGGGCACTTATTTTTACCACAGGAACGGCGCAGGTTTCGCCAGCATGATCGATATTGAAGGCAATGACTGGATCAGTTACCAGCCAGGCGGTGGTTCTGCCGGGGAGTACCGGGGCATTCCGAATATCCGTCCTGCCGGCTTTCATCCTGGCAATGAGAACCTCAACAGCCGGATCATCCATAGCGGTCCCATTAAACTTACCTTTGAATCTGAAACAAACGATAAAAAATGGTCCTGCCTCTGGGAGGTTTACCCCGACCATGCCACCATGACCCTGCAGAAAAAGGATACTGGCAACTACTGGTTGCTCTATGAGGGCACACCCGCCGGAAAACTTGATATGGACCGGGATTACTGGGTGCAGTCAAATGGTTTCCGCCGGCCGGTGTCCACCGACTGGACCGGGATACTTCCGGATCCTGAGTGGGTCTGGTTCGCGGATGAATCATGCAAGCGGGTACTATACCTCGCCAAACATGATCATGATCAACATCCCGACCAGTTCTGGCAGATGCAGGGGAATATGACGGTATTCGGATTTGGCAGGAAACCCCATGAGAGTCCGGGGACATACATGGATCAAGTGCCTGTTCACCTGACTATTGGTTTTGCAGAAACCAAGGATTTCAATGAAATCAGGAACATCATCCGGGCAGCCATAAAGAAACCAGTCATAAAGATTGGCAAAATTCATAAAATGATACAATAAGCTAAATAAATACACAGATGCGAAACTTAACATACATGAAAACCAAACCGAGCATTAGCTTGATGGCACTTCTCATTTTTATACTGACGTTGATGTCATGTACATCAACTACAGTGGACCCTCCGGTCCCAATATTACCTTTGCCTACAGAGCGGCAGCTGGCCTGGCATGAAATGGAGCAATATGCTTTCGTTCATTTTACCACCAATACATTTACCGATAAGGAATGGGGATACGGTGATGAGGATCCAGCCATTTTTAATCCGACAAATTTTGATGCGGAGCAATGGTGTAGGGTTTTCAAGGACGTGGGACTCAAGGCAGTGATCCTGACCTGCAAGCACCACGACGGCTATTGCCTCTGGCCCAGCAGGTATACAGAACATTCCGTAAAGAAAAGTCCCTGGAAAGAAGGCAAGGGTGATGTGGTAAAGGAACTTAGGGATGCATGTGATAAATACGGCCTAAAATTCGGGATCTATCTATCGCCGTGGGACAGAAACCATGCTGACTATGGTCGTGAAGAATA
>CAZXOJ010000537.1:0-2367 GCA_964642325.1 uncultured Bacteroides sp.
CTTCGACCGTTTTGATCGAGATGGATAGCTTTTCTGCAATTTCCTTGTATTTCAATCCCTCGTATCTGCTCATCCGGAAGATTTGAGCAGGTTTTTCGGGTAATTCATTCAGTGTTTTATTAACGACTTCCCTAATTTCTTTTACTTCGAGCAATTCCTCGGGTTCTGTAACAGACCCAGGGTTCTGTAATGCCAGTTCGGCCTCAATGGCAGCATGCCTTCCCTTCTTCCTGATAAGCATCTTGCAATTATTTGATACCGCCTTATACAAATAGGACTTTGCCGATACATTGAATTCCATGGTGGCCCTGTTTCTCCAGAGATTATAATACAGATCCTGGACTACCTCTTCTGATGAATCCAGGTCACGAAGGTAATGATATGCCCATTGGCAAAGCTTTTCATAATAATGCCTGAACAACCATTCGAATGCCTGTTCATCACCTTCCCGAATCCTGCTTATGACCTGTTTTTCTTTCAATTTATCATTTGGATATCCTACTAAAAACCAGCCCCGGTTACCGGCAGAAGGCAGTAATGTACCGGGACTGGTTAACCATTCGCAAAATTACCACTAACCCCGAGAATTACAATTACAATCTTCTTCTCATCTTTCTGCTCAATTTTGCGATGGCAGCTTCAATAGACTCATCAGGCTTAATGATATTGTCAACACCCCAGAAATCAGGATCTTCAAATTGAGAAACCTGTTCTGAAAGGATATCAGACATTCTTGTAGCCTGCTTATACTTGTATTTTGTGATATTCTCCCTGTCAAGGTCTGTCACAGCCATTTCTGTCATAAGGCCAAATCTTGAACTGAAAAGCTTCTTCTTCCATTTGCATCTGAAATTCAATTCTGATCTTACATAAGACAGGTACCAGGTATCTTCGTATACCCTGTATTTTACCAGGTAATTTGCTGATTCAATATCCACCTTCATGGAGGCTGGTTTTTTGCGAATGAACATGGCTGCAGCATCTGCGATCATCCTCTCATCCAGCAGGAAATCCATACCTATGAATGCCATGTTCTCAACATCCAGGTAGATGCTTCCCCTGTAGAGCGGCATATCAACATATTCATTGGGTTCAAACTTTATGATCACGGCCTGCCTGTCCTGTACTGATGTAGTTCCACCATAGGTATAAACATATTGATCCATCATGTCTGACGACAGGATTTCCCCTGGATGTTTTGCTATGTCTAACATCAGGCTTACATAGGGTCCTCCCTGCAGTTTAACAATAACGGTATCCATCTTTTTATAGTCCTGGCTTTTACGGCCTTTGTAGATCAATGGACGGTCTGAACCTGCACTGTTGATGTATTCAGCTTTGTAAATATCCAGAACAGCCTCTGCCACACCAACATAATTCCGATTCTGCGTGATGGTTTCCCGGTAAAAGGCTTTCAGCATAACGGGATCTACAGAATAATTTTTTGGTATATTATTAATGGCTGTCAACAATAATTGGACTGGGTCTCCATAAGAAACCGTTACGGCTTCAATCGGTACAGTCGCTGCTGAAAGCATTATGCTGCTGTTGTCAGCTTGCAGGTCAGGTAGTTTAATAAGCTTTGTTTCATACCCGATATGGGTAATTTCGATTACCTGCACATCCGATTTTGCGGGTGCCTTGATCAGAAAATCCCCGTCGGCATTGGTAACCGTTCCTATGCTGGTCCCTTTCAGGATAACATTGGCAAAGACCACTGGTTTTTTGGTCTTGCTGTCCAGAATTTTACCTGTGTAGGCTTTATAGGAAAGGCTGTCTTCAGCTGTCTGCTCATCTGGTATGGCTGCCCCCAAAGTCACGGAGGCAAATGCCAGGGAGAGTAAAAGGATGAATAAAAACGCTATTATCAGCGGATTTCCAAAACGTTTGTGTGAGGATAAAGTTTTCATTTGCATAATAGTATTAGTTGTTTTCTATACCTATGATGCATGAAAACATGTATACCCTATGGAAGGGTATTATTTTCTATCTGTTCCTTCTTTGAAGTTTCCGTTCTATCCTCTGGATGGCTGATTGGATAGACTCTTCAGGCTGGATAATGTTGTATTCACCCCAAAAATCGGGATCTTCAAAATTGCTTACCTGGTCAGCGAAGATATCACTCCTTTTTGTGGTTTCGCGAAACTTGTATTTTGTAACATTCCTGGTGTCAAGATCTGTCACCGCCATTTCTGTCATGGTAGTGAATCGTGACCGGAACAGCTTCTTTTTCCATCGAACAGTAAACATCAATTCTG
This sequence comes from uncultured Bacteroides sp., assembly GCA_964642325.1. Classification (GTDB taxonomy): domain Bacteria; phylum Bacteroidota; class Bacteroidia; order Bacteroidales; family SM23-62; genus SM23-62. Next base: position 2,259 of record CAZXOJ010000537.1, read on the forward strand.
TTCTGACGTAATTCAGATGCCAGGTGTTATCGATAAACCTGTAGCTAACAAGATAATTTGCATTATTTACGTCAATGCTCATGCCTATTGGTTTCTTCCGGATCAGATA
>CAZXOJ010000538.1:0-2354 GCA_964642325.1 uncultured Bacteroides sp.
TGATTACCTGGTCAAACCCATCTCCCTGGAAAGATTGATCAGGTCAATCAACAGGTACCATGACAGGATATCCCGGAAACCCGGTCCACAAACCTTTGAGTCGGAAGCATCAAACAAAACAATTACTATCTATTCTGATAAAAAGAATTACAGGGTAATCACTTCCAGTATTTTATATGTCGAGGGACTTAAAGATTATGCCATGGTTCACACCAACAATGGCAGGCTGATCACCCGGCAAACATTGAAAAGTCTTGAAGATATCCTGCCAGATGAAGAATTTATCAGGGTACACCGCTCCTTTATCGTTCCATACCAAAGACTGGACTCCTGGACTACTTATTCTGTTAGTATAAAGGATATAGAGATCCCCGTAGGCCGGACCTACAGAAAAACCATTATGGATTTACTTGAAAACATTCAAGGAAATGATTAAAGCTGATAATCTCTCCTTTAATTACCCTGGAAGCCAATCACCTGCTGCCAAAAATCTCACTTTTGAGATCCTGCCGGGTGAAATATTCGGTTTCCTCGGTCCATCCGGAGCGGGGAAAAGCACCACCCAGAAAATTCTCATTGGTTTGCTGAAGGGTTATTCCGGGAAGGTAAGCATCAAAAATACAGACCTGGCAAAATGGAATGCCGGACTATATAACCACATTGGCGTTGGATTCGAACTCCCCAACCATTACCTTAAACTTACTGCCCTGGAGAACCTATCCTTTTTCGGAAGCTTTTACCATCATACACTTGATTTCGAAGAACTCCTGGAACAGGTAGGACTACTTGTGGATGCCGATAAAAAAGTAGAGGAATATTCCAAAGGGATGAAGGTGAGACTTAATTTCGTTCGGTCACTCATGCATGATCCCGAGATCCTTTTTCTTGATGAACCCACTTCCGGGCTCGATCCGGTTAATGCCAGGAATATCAAGGATATTATTCTTGCTAGGAAAAAATCAGGCAAGACCATATTCATCACTACCCATAATATGCATGACGCAGATGAACTTTGTGACCGGATCTCATTTATTGTGGATGGAGAAATTATGGTAACAGATACCCCTAAGAACCTTAAACTTCAATATGGTAAAGCCAAAGTCAGGATAGAATATGCCGATGAGGGTAATCCTTCAAAGTCATGCCAGCATGAATTTCCATTGAATGGGCTGGGACAGGATCAGGCCTTTATGGAAATTCTGAAATCCAGGGAAATCATTTCCATTCATTCCCAGGAAGCTTCATTGGATGAAGTTTTTATTAAAGTAACCGGGAGACACCTTATATGAACAGGTTCTTGCGAACCATATATTGGGATTTGTTGTTACAATTAAGGTACCAGATCATCACAGTGGCCATTGTGATAACAGCCACCTATACACTGGTATTTAAACTGCTTGCCGAAGATGGATTTGATAAGGTCCTGGTACTCCTTATCTTTTCCGATCCAGCCATGATAGGATTTATATTCATCGGTGCCCTTGTACTTTTCGAGAAAGGTTCAGGGACCATAAACGCCCTGATCGTTACCCCACTTACAAAATCAGCATACCTTTTTTCCAAAGTGTTCTCACTGGGATTGATCGCTATTTTCTGCAGCCTGGTTATGGCGATTGCAGGACATGGCTGGCGATTCAATTATTTCCTGTTCATCTATGGTGTTGCATTTACCTCTTTTATTTTTACACTCATCGGTTTTATTGGAGTTTCCAGGGTTAAGTCCATGAACCAGTTTGTTATTATTATCCCGTTTTTCCTAGTACCGTTTGTGCTGCCTCTTTTGAATTTCTTCAATCTCACCAACAGCTGGATACTCTACCTGATCCCAACACAGGCATTTCTTGATCTGCTCTGGGCTTCCTTTTATCCAGTATCAGCAGGACGGATCATATATTCCCTGATCTACCTGCCCCTTTGGCTTGGATTGGTTTACTATTTCGCTCTCAGGGCATTTGACAGGAATATCATTATATCAAGCCGTGCATGAATAACATCTTAACATATACCAGAAATGATCTCAGATTGATCTTCAGGGACCCCGTGCTGTATGTTATGTTCTTTGTTCCGGTACTTTTTATCGTCCTCCTTCGCTATGCCCTGCCCCCGCTGATTGAGTTGCTGCCTGCAATAACCACTTATAAAATGGTCATCGTGGCCAGCATTTGCCTGGTTACCGCCATGTTTCCGGCATTTATATTCTCTTTTATCATGCTCGATGAAAAAGATATGGAAGTCCTGGCCGCCATCCGGGTGCTACCGGTATCTTCAAATGAGTTCATCCTGTATCGCTTATTATTCATCAGTTTGTTTGCCTTTCTTTTCAACCTTCTAATCCTGATCCTGTCAAACCAGAC
>CAZXOJ010000539.1:0-2351 GCA_964642325.1 uncultured Bacteroides sp.
GTCCTTACTGTAATATCCAAATACTTTGATAAGGTTTCTATCATTCAGCTTTGTGGTAATTCCAGCTGCCAGGTCATAGAACTGGGCATTGCTGTTCCGGAGATCAGCATCCTCCATTCTATTCAGGATCCAATCAGAATAGGTAGATCTTGCGCTCAGGACATAAGAGCTCTTGTCCTTTATAATCGGTCCCTCTAAAGCAATTTTGGCAGTAATGGGGCTGATTCCTCCACGTGCAGTAAAATTTTTGTTATTTCCCTGCCTGGATGAGATGTCAATGACGGAAGCGAGTCTTCCACCATATTTGGCGGGCAGGTTGCTTTTATAAAATGAGAAATCACGAATGATATCCGGATTGAAAGCTGAGAAAAAACCAAAAAGATGTGAGGTATTATAAACCGGTATTTTGTTCAGTAAGAACATGTTCTGATCCACTGCACTGCCCCTGACATTAATGCCCGCAGATCCTTCTCCAGCATTTTGAACACCAGGTAGCATATGTACGACCTTGAGTACATCTTTTTCACCGAGTACCACAGGTATTTCTTTAATGTTTTTTATGGAAATCTGTGTAAAACCCATTTGCAATCCCCGTACATTATTAAATTCACCCGATTTGACCGTAATTTCATCAATGGGATACAGCCTTCTTGTCATCTCTATATCTACTTCACCACTGGAACGGACCTCCATTTTATATTGCAATTCATTCATGCCCAGGCAGTTAAAACGAAATATATAAGCACCTGCAGGAATTGACATGGTAAAATATCCATTGATGTCAGTAATGAACCCCCTGGATAATTCCTGCACATAAATGGTTGCTCCGACCATTGCCTCACCGGTCTCTGTATCCCTTATATTGCCATTGATGACTGCCCCCTGGCCATTGACGTGATCAGTGGGGCTCCCGACATATAAGGTCTTCATAGTGCTTTTACGGCGGCCCTCGATGTACAGCTTCTCTGCTTCAGTGAGCGTCTGAGTTTCCAGGCTGTCCTGGGAGGGTCCCGATGCTTCATCAATTCCTTCATAATCAGGAAGTACATCCACCAGTGGATTGTCCCTTGTGATAAATATCCGATTACCGCTGGAAAAATAGTACAGATTATTTCTTGAAAGGTGATCAGACAGGATTTTAAAGAGTTCCATGTTATCACCGCTGGCTGAGATACGAATTTCCCTGGTCCATTCTTTCCTGTAAACAAACTTCACGGGAACCAGCTTTTCTACTTCCCGGGTGAACTCGTCGAATGCCAGCTCAGTAAAATTTCCGGTAATAACAGGTCCCTGGGCAGCCGCAAATGAATGCGCAAGAATAAACAGTATGATCAATGAAACTGTTTTCATTATTCTTCTAAGGAATTCTTAGTCAGGGAATTACAATAAGTGATCAGCCAGTCCATTTGTGGATCGTGCAAATTTCTGACCTTAAACTTACTCTGACGAATAAATGCCTTTATTTGAGCCTGATGTTCAGGAAAGATCCGGATAAATGACCTGTTGCTCTTGAATGCAAACAATTCAGACTGCCAGAATAAATATGACTTTTTTTGTCCGTCTGTGAACTCTGATAGCGTGTTTTGGTCGATTGCACGGGGGATCTCCTGTTTTTTAAAATGATATAAACAGGCCATTTCATCGTTTCCTATAACCTGATAGAAAAGTGATCCGGTACCTGGAAATGTGAATTTGCGAAATATCCTGCCGTTGATCTCAAATTCATCGATTCGTAAATTATCCAATATGATTTGTTTATTTCCTCCCGTATGGTGGTCTATCAAGAGCACTACCTGTTGGTTGAAGATATCATATTTAATAAGAACATCGTTATAAACCTTTTTATCAATGACTAGTTTGCCCTTGTAGAATTCATCCTCATCCAGGAATTTATGTCCAGCAGACCGGATATGCAGATTAAAATACTCAATGCCACTGATGAGATGCTGGTCAGGCCCGTAACTCTTAGTGATCATTTGTTCCAGTTCAGCCAGGATGCCTGTATCTGATTTCTGGGCATGTAAGCCAGGAGGCAGGGCTACCAGCATGAAGAGGATGAGCCATGTGAGAATCATGCTTGAAATGCCGACCGGTGAAATAAAGTATTCGGCCGATTGATCAGCTGCCATAGATTTATGAAATAATTTTCAGTGCTGGATTAAACCAGCCTTAATACTCTATTACAATATTACAATAAAATACCCTATATCAAATGTCATCGGGTGATGCATCCCTTATTAGACATGAATAAAGATAAAAGGTTTAATTAAGTGCCACTCAACAAGGATTTATATAGATGAACAAAGCACTGAAGGACAGGGCAGAATATATTTAGGAATCAGAGGTCGTAA
>CAZXOJ010000540.1:0-2336 GCA_964642325.1 uncultured Bacteroides sp.
CCCTTGGTTGTATGGGCAATGATGTAATAATCACACCTCACCTCGACAATCTGGCCAAGGATGGGGTCACTTTTGTGAATGGTTATTCCTCGGTCCCAAGTTGCACTCCCGCCAGGTCTGGACTGCTAACCGGGCTGTCACCCTGGAACCATGGGATGCTCGGATACGGTAGAGTAGCACGGAAACACAGGTATGAATTGCCGCGAATGTTGAAGGAGGCGGGATATTACACATTTGGGATAGGGAAAATGCACTGGTTCCCGCAAAAGGCTCTGCACGGTTTCCATGGCACGCTGGTTGATGAAAGCGGGCGAGTGGAACAGGATGGATTTGTCAGTGACTACCGGGACTGGTTCAAACTGAATGCACCCGGACAGGATCCAGATGAAACAGGGATAGGATGGAATGAGCATGCAGCAGGTGCTTACCGGCTGGATGAGCAGTTGCATCCGACTTTCTGGACCGGAAAAACTGCCATTGAGCTGATTCAGAATTATGATCAGGGTAAACCACTATTCCTGAAGGTCTCGTTTGCGAGGCCCCATAGTCCATATGACCCGCCGCAGAGATACCTGGATATGTATAAAGGTGCAGAGATACCCGAACCCTATCAAGGTGACTGGTGCCATCATCTTGATTCGGTGCAGGGCGGTAATAGTACTGCATTTTCAAATTTTGGAGCCGAACATGCAAAGAAAAGCCGAAGGCATTATTATGCCAATATCACTTTTATCGATGATATGGTCGGTAAAATAATGCAAGCCCTGAAGGAAAAAGGTATGTATGAAAATTCAATCATCTGCTTTACATCCGACCATGGTGATATGCTTGGAGATCATCATCACTGGCGTAAAACATATGCCTACGAGGGATCGGCGAATATCCCCTACCTGTTAAAATGGCCGGAGGGTTTTAAGGGAGAACTGGAAAGAGGCGGAATACTGGAAAATCCCGTCGAACTGCGTGATTTCCTTCCGACATTCCTGGATGCTGCAGGTGGAATCATCCCTGAAGACATGGATGGAATGTCTTTATTGGGTCTGGTAGTGGATCCCGGTTCCGATTGGCGTCCCCATATCGATTTGGAACATGCAACATGCTACAGTAAGGAAAATTACTGGTGTGCCCTGACCGATGGCACCTGGAAGTATATCTGGTTTTTCAGCAGTGGCGAGGAACAGCTTTTTAATCTTAAAGAAGACCCGGGGGAAGAGATTGAATTATCAGCCAATGAAACATACCATAATACTCTTCAGTCATGGAGAAGAAAAATGATAGAACACCTGAGAGAGCGAGGTGAGGAGTTTGTATTTGATAATGAACTGGTAGTCAGGGAAGAACCCATGCTCTACAGTCCGAATTATCCTGAGGATGAGCGTACTAAACAGGAACTCTTACGTGACTGGAAAGAATTGTATAAAGGGCTCCCATCAAGCCATTGAAAGAGTACATGGCGTGGAGGTGAAGTTTAAAATCGGTATCCCAGTTTGTACTTTTTTGGCTTATGATATATGACTCCTAAAGGCTTTGTCAACAATCGGATTTACCATAAACTGGGGGAATCCAAGGTGATCTATGGTTGATTGGCAGGCACTCAAGTCTCCCGGGTTTTCGGATATGTAAAATAATCTTACTGCTTCATCAATTTGATTTATATATAGTTCTCCTTCATTTATTAGTTTATTCACCATTTGTTTGTCAGTGAATGCATGAGTCCATGAGGTTAATAGAGTCTTAAATTTAGTATTGTTCTTAATAGCTTCTAGTGACCGAATTAAATCAGGATAATTATCATAATTCGGAATATCATTCTTCAATGGGATTGAATCTGCTGTAAAAAGGAGTTTATCCTCTACGAATTCGATATTGATTGATCCCTTCGAATGGCCTGGAGAATGTTTTATAATAAGAGACAGATCTTCTTGAATTGCTATTCTTTGACCCTCGATTAGAAAAGCATCTACTGTTACTGGTTCATCCACCAATGTGAAAAAACCGGGCACAGGTCGCTGTTTATTCTGATATTCAATGTCTTCTATCCATGATTTTTCCAATTCATGGGCTAAAATCCTGCAATTTGTTAGTTTTTTGATTTTCGAGGCACCACCTATATGATCAGGATGAGAATGAGATAAGATTATTGATTCTATTTCAGAAAGGTCTCTGTTGAAATCCTTCAAGTAGTTTGAGATTTGGGTTTCACTTCCCTTTACGCCTGAATCGATAAGTGTTATTTTTTCTCCAAGGATAATAATTACATTGACAAACCTGGGTATTCTTTTCCCAGGACCAATTGTAATTTCGAAGTCAACTTTTAGAAGGTGGATCTTATCAGT
>CAZXOJ010000541.1:0-2331 GCA_964642325.1 uncultured Bacteroides sp.
TTTTATATGTTATCGCATTTATTCTTTGCAAAACCGGCGATGGCATGTTCAGGATCTGTCGGGAAATTTCGTGCGTAAGGTTCAGTATAGAGTTCAATCCGGTCTGTCCCGGTTTCAACAGCATTTTCAATATGCTTCAGATTGGTGTCAATAAAAATGGATGACCTGATCCCCTGCTCTTTCAATTCAGCGATTATTTCAACCAGGAATGATTTGCATTTTATGGTATTCCAGCCTTCGCTGCTGGTGATTGCATCAGGCGGATCGGGAACCAGGGTTACCTGGTCCGGTTTGATCTCACCCACCAGGTTCATGAAAGACCGGGAGGGATAACCTTCAATATTATATTCTGTTTTGATAACAGACTTAATCTCCCTGACATCCTGGTAGCGGATATGTCTTTCATCCGGTCGTGGGTGGACGGTAATGCCTTCTGCACCGAAGTTCTGACAGTCGATAGCTGCTTTTTGTACATCAGGGATATTTCCTCCCCTGGCATTCCTCAATGTGGCAATTTTATTTATATTTACACTTAATCTGGTCATTTTGATGATTTCTTAAACTACTACTAAATTACGAGTATTTTGGGAGAAGGTTAAAGATTTGTTAGCAAAAGATCTTATATCAGAAGTTGTACCTGCCCTAAAAACCTCAGATACAGGTTTACAGGCCTTGACCTGGATGGATATATTCAGGATCTCTCATTTGCCGATTGTTAATAATCAGGAGTTTCTGGGTTTGATTTCAGATAAGGACATCTATAACCTTAACATGGCTGAGGAGGCGATTGGCAATCATAAATTGTCACTTTTCAGTCCCTATGTACTGCTGAGCCAGCATATCTATGAGGTCATTGAGATCCTTTCCCGCCTTAAACTATCTGTAGTGCCTGTTTTGGATGAGCAGAAGAATTACCAGGGACTAATAACGATGAATGATCTGCTGCAGAATTTTGCCAACCTTTCAGCCCTGAAGCACCCCGGGGGGATCATCGAACTGGAACTGGCGGTGAATGATTATACCCTCACCGAGATCAGCCAGATTGTGGAGAGCAATGATGCTAAGATCCTTAGTATGTATGTTTCAACGCTCGAGGATTCCATGCAAATGACCATCACCCTGAAGGTGAATACTACAGATATTACCTCTATCATACAGACATTTAATAGGTATAATTATTCGGTGAGGGCCTCCTATATGGAGAGTGATGAATTAGAAGACCTGCTCCATAACAGGTATGAGGCATTTATGAAATTTTTGAATATCTGAGATGAAAATCGCCATATACGGTAGACCCTTCAGTAGCGGGTTCGAGAAAAACATTTCTGCCCTGTTCGTTTTACTCGAAAAACATGGTGTGGAATATTTTATCCATGAGCCATTCTATGAATTCCTCAGGAAGAAGGAAAAACTTTCCTTTCAGAAGGCGGGTGCATTCAGAACACATGATGATATCATTGGCAATGCGGACATCATGTTTTCCATAGGTGGAGATGGCACTTTCCTGGAAGCCGTATCGATTGTACAGAATTATGGTATCCCCATCGTCGGGATAAATACAGGCCGCCTGGGTTTCCTGGCCGATATCTCACCCGAACATATTGAAGACTCCCTTTCGGCGATACTCAATGGTCAGTACAAAGTTGAGCACCGATCCCTCGTTGAGCTGGATCTGATCAATTCACCCTGGGAAGGTTTTACCTGTGCATTGAATGAGGTCAGCATTCAGAAAAGGCATTCGACCATGATCACCATACATACATACCTGGATGATACCTACCTGAATTCATACTGGGCAGATGGTCTCATCGTATCCACACCCACGGGATCTACAGCATACTCCATGAGTGTCGGGGGCCCCATCGTGAGCCCTGATTCAAATAATTTCATCATCTCTCCAATGGCCCCGCATAACCTGACCATAAGACCGGTTATTGTCCCGGATCATAATTTAATCAGGATTGAGGTGGAAAGCCGGGATAATAGTTTCCTGCTGACCCTGGATTCACGTACCGAAATCATAGAGGGAGAAGTCCAGATGCGCTTGAAAAGAGCTGATTTTACAATAAAAACCCTGAGGATAAAAGATGCAACTTTCTACAATACATTGCGTAGTAAATTAATGTGGGGAGTTGACAAAAGGAATTAGTATTTGCAGAATAATTGTTACATTTGTTTATAAGTACCGCATTTAATGCTAAAAAGAGTCTTACCATTTATAGTCTTAATCGCGCTTTCCCTCCCGGAAGAGGGCAATGCCCAGCGATGGAAACTGAGAAGATACGAAGCCGTTTTTGGTGTGGGATTTTTGAATTATTTCGGTGATGTCGG
>CAZXOJ010000542.1:0-2328 GCA_964642325.1 uncultured Bacteroides sp.
GGAAATATGTGAGAAAAGGTACGGGAATGTTCCCATGGTCTGGCTCCAGGCAAATATTTGCAGGGATGACCTTACAGTCGAGATTGAAGGTACATTACTTGTCGTAAAATAATTCGTGGAAATGAAATATGCTAGCTTTTTTCGTTTACCCATCTTCTTGATGGGATTAACCTTCCTTTTTTCCTGCTCCGGGATAAATGATCCTGAACTACCACCACCCAATATCGTCTGGATTACAGCCGAGGACATCAGTCCCTGGTTAGGCTGCTATGGAGACCCCAATGCTACTACACCTAATCTTGACAGGCTGGCTTCTGAAGGGGTCCTGTATCAAAATGCCTTTGCCAATGCCCCGGTCTGTGCTCCAGCCCGGTCCACCATCATTACTGGGATGTATCCACCTGGACTGGGTACTCAGCACATGCGAAGCACCAATGAAGTCCCCGATTTTGTGCGTCTGTATCCCGGTTACCTTAGGGATGCAGGGTATTACTGCACGAACAATCGGAAAAAGGATTATAACCTGGTCGAAAAGACCGATGAATGGAATGAATCCTCAGGAACAGCCCATTATAAAAACCGGGACCCAGGACAACCATTCTTCGCCATATTTAATTTCACTGTATGCCATGAAAGCTGTATACACAAGACCATGGAGAACCTGGTTCATGATCCTGCGGCCATGGAAATACCTCCTTATCACCCAGATCTCCCCGAGATCCGCCATGACTGGGCACAGTTTTATGACAAGATCACCATGATGGATACCCTGGCAGGTAACATACTGGCAGAACTGGAAGAATCTGGTCTGTCTGACAGTACCATAGTCATTTTCTATGGAGACCATGGTGGCATCCTCGGACGGAGCAAAAGATTTATGTACCAGACCGGGCTCAGGGTACCCATGATCGTACGTGTTCCTGAGTTATACAAACACCTCGCTCCCGGTAAAAAAGGTAGCAGCACAAAGCGCATGGTCAGCTTCATAGACCTGGCTCCCACCCTTTTGAACATAGCTGGCATACCTGTCCCCGATTACATGCAGGGAGATGCTTTCCTTGGACCTGACCAGCCCAAAGCTCCACCATATACCCATACTTTTCGCGGGAGGATGGATGAACGTTATGATTTCTGCCGCGGTACCTTCAGTGAAGACTTTCATTACATCATCAATTATATGCCCCACCGCATCTATGCCCAGCATGTGGAATACCTCTGGAAGGCACCTTCCATGAGGGCATGGGAAAATGCTTTCCTCAATGGAGACTGTAACCAGGAGCAAAGCCGGTTTTTCGAGACCAAACCATTCGAAGAACTTTATGACAGGGCGAAAGATCCCTGGGAAGTAAATAACCTGGCGGATGATCCTGCTTATGCTGATGAGCTTGAAGAATTAAGGGAGGCTACCCTTGACTGGCAGCTATCCATCCGTGATGCAGGGTTTATGCCTGAATCAATGTTGAAAAAGATCAATTCCGGTGGCAAAATATATGATTTTACCAGGACCGATGCATACCCCCTTGAAAAGATACTGGAAACAGCCACGATGGCCGGAGCCGGAGACCCGAAGAATATACCTGAATTAAAATCCAGGCTCAGGGATGCCAATCCCATCGTACGATTCTGGGCTGCTACAGCTGGGATCATTCTGGGGGACGAGGGTTCAGATTTGATCCCGGAGCTTGAGAAAGCCCTGGAAGACGAGCTCCCTGAGGTGCGTATAGCAGCAGCAGAAGCAATGTTTGGCATGAACAGGCAGGATGCAGCCCTGGTAGTATTCCGGGAAACCCTTTTCGATGAAACACCGGAAACAGTATTGTTTACCGTGAATGCCTTGCAGGAATTGGGACCGGAAGCACTGGTCCCGGCCTTCCCGGAACTTAAAAAGGTGCAGCAGAGCAACGAAAACAATTATGTCAGCAGGGCCGTGCAGTTCGCCTTGGAGACCATTGAATCATTGTAAGGTCCCTTGCGAATTATCTTATATGAAACTCAATTTGGGCATATGGTTCCTGTTACTGATTATTCCAGTACTGCAGGGATGTTGTGATAACACTATCAATATTGATATCTGGTATGGAGACAGCCAGGCCTTCGGAAGCCCGGGAAACCCTCAAAGGGCCATCAATATCCTGGGTAATGTCCGTAGTGATCACCCCATTAAAGCGCTTGAATTTTCCCTCAACGGAAATGATTATTATCCTCTTACCATGGGTGCTGACGGAAGGCGACTGGCAAGAGATGGTGATTTTAACGTGGAGATCTATCGTTACCTCCTGAATGAAGGTATGAATGTCCTGCATATCCGTGCTGTTGATTCAGCCGGGG
>CAZXOJ010000543.1:0-2313 GCA_964642325.1 uncultured Bacteroides sp.
TTGAAACTGCCGGCATGAAGTTCGATTTCACCCTCAAATGGACCTTCATTCTGATTGGCAAGGGTTACATCCACCCTTGCAGTCTTTGAGGAGATATCAGGATAGATCTGTATTTCCTTTATGTAAACAGGATTACTTGCCTCCAGGTTAATCTCACCCACGATCCCGTTCCAGTTTGACTGGGTGTGATCACTTACACTGTGTGAGTTAACACCTACGGGGACAATCATCCTGTTGTCGATGCGAATACTGATACTGTTCAAACCCGGATCAAGCAGTTCGGTAATATCATAGCTATGAGGTGCAGCAAGGCTGTTCCGGTGGCCAGCTTCAAGCTTATTGACAAACACCCTTGATTCCCAATGGCATCTTTCAAGGTAGAGGACCACTCTTCTGCCCTGCCAGTGATCCGGTAAACGAATTTCTTTCTGGTACCAGGCGGGTCCCATATAATGCTTAACCGGCTTTAACCAGAAGGGAATTTTAAAATTATCGGATTGCCGGTATTTTCGATACTTTTCATCAGTGAAATAAGAACTATCTACTATGTTCCCGACCCATTCAGTCCCCAGGGTCACTTCATCACCTTTCCCGTTTTCGGCCATAGAACCCGGCAGGTTCACATGCTCATCGAATGATAAGGCATACCATTTTTCAGCCAATCCAATATCGAGTGAATCCAGCCTGAAATCCCACTCTCCAGCAAGTGATATGGTTTCACGGATTTCACCAGGGGTTGAGGTACAGCCTGCCAGGATCAGACAGAAGTATAGAAAATTTCTCATGTTTGAATATTTTGTGGTTTAACTAATACTTGCCATATTCCTGCAAGGTATCCCACATGGCCCAGAAATTGGCAGGAGGTACATCCTCCTGTATATTATGCACAGGTGCAAAAACAAATCCGCCACCGGGTGCCATGATATCCAGTATTTTTTTTACCTGATCCTCAACCTGTTGTGCTGTGCCCTGGTTCAGAACAGTCTGTGTATCCACACCCCCTCCCCAGAAGGTCAGCACATCCCCAAAATCTTTTTTAAGTCCCACGAGCTCCATCCCCTTTGCTGTAAACTGAACCGGGTTCAAAATGTCAACACCGGCCTCTATCAGGTCCGGGATCACTTCCCGGATGGCCCCGCAACAATGCATAAATGTTTTGACATGCGGCAGGCGATGCTTCAGGTGGGTAAAGATTATTTTCAGCCGTGGTATGACCACCTGCCTGAGCTTATCCACTTCCAGGATGGTTGAACTCTGTGATCCAAGATCGTCACATTCAGAAACCACCTGGATTTTCTCTTCATTCCCGGTAGAAAGGGCCCAGTCGATGATGATGTCCCAGTACCTGATCTTATCATCCACTATCCTGTCCAGCAAAGCCTCTACCCCCGGAAGATCAACCAGTGTATCGATATACCACTTTTCATATCCCCTGATCCTGAGACTGTTCTCGGTTAAACCTGCAGTATTCCTGTCTGCAATACCGCAATGTTCGCCAACATAGTCAACCTGTTCATCCAGGTTTTTTGAAACAGCATGAGCATAGGCTTCCCAGTCTGATTCCGGCAGATACTGCATGGCCTCTGACAGGCTATCATATTTTTCAAGGGGGAAGGATGCCTGGTTGAAATAGATATCTTTTTCAGGATCCTGCTGCCAACGGCATCCGTAAAAATCCACTACCTCGATGACTCCACCGCTGACCGTTCTGTTTTCCGGATAATCAACTATTCTCTGGGCCCCTATCCGCCGGGCATCTGCTTTCAGATAATCCAGGATTTCCTCATCAGGGGTGATAATTTGTTGTATGGGGTCAATATTCTCAAATCCGAAATCCTCCTTCAATCCCCTCATTCTCATCGCCTTCACGTAGGCATTCCTGGTAATGGCGGTGACGGTGGTGCCCCCAAGGTCGTATGGAACCCTGTCTGCTTCCCTGTGCCCCAATGCAGCCAATATTCTTTCTCTTCCAGTCATGCCAGGGAATTAGGCACTTTTCATCTCTGTGAGTGCACGCTGCATCCTCCCGGTATAATTATCAATCTGGTCTTCCCTTTCAAAACCGACAATGATCATATCCACACTTCCGAGGCCTAATACAAACCTCAGGGAATGATCAATCTTATCACTTTCTTCAATTAACTTGTCCCCTCCTACCAGTTTCATTCCAATAACTCCCTTTCCCGAGTCATGTAGCTTATGGATCAGGGAAACAACCTCTTCGGGTTCCGGTTTGTCCATCACCATGCCGTATGGATTGATACGTGCATGAAGAACATCTACCCAGGGACTCTCAACAGCGGCTTTCATGGC
>CAZXOJ010000544.1:0-2295 GCA_964642325.1 uncultured Bacteroides sp.
GGCCTGCTTCCTGCTGTATGGATGTAACTCCCTTATCGGTATATCCGCAGGGATTAATATACTGAAAATATCTCAGATCAGTATTGACATTCAGTGCAAATCCGTGCATGGTGACGTAGCGGCTGACCCTTACCCCTATGGCACAGATCTTCCTTGTTTTTCCTGGTACTCCAGTATCCAGCCAAACACCGGTGGCACCATCCAGCCTTCCAGCTTCAATTTTATAATCAGCAAGTGTCCGGATAACCATCTCTTCCAGTCCCCCGACATAGTCCTTTACCTTGATATTCAAGGCTTCAATGTCAATGATGGGATAACCCACTATTTGTCCGGGTCCATGATAGGTTATATCCCCTCCGCGGTCAATCTTGTAAAAAGTGGCATTGATCTTTTTCAAAAACGCATCCGGGATCAACAGGTTCTGGTCCTGGCCACTTTTTCCCAGGGTATAAACATGTGGATGCTCACAGAAATAAACTACCTGTTCCCTGGACGAAAATCCATTATCTCCTGCTTTCCCGGCGTCCAGTTTCTCTTTGATAACCAGGGCAAGGCTTTCCTCCTGCAAATCCCATGCTTCCTTATAATCTATCAATCCGAGGTCCCTGAACGCTATCGATCTTGTTTTTCCCTGCAGAGTCATATCACAACCAAGTCCTTATATCGGTTTCCGGCATCCGTGTTCATCGGCATGTTGTGGCTCAGGTTTGGGCGAGTAAAGTTTCAGCCAGCTTACCGGGATTTCGATCAAGCAAATTTAGCTTAAAATTCCCCCGGATCAACTATCTTTGCACAAATTTTTTAACGCCTTACAATGAGTCAGCAGCAACTATCAGAGCAGGAAGAAATCCGAAGAAATTCCCTACAGGAAATGATATCTCTCGGCATTCAGCCGTATCCCTCAGAGGGATACCCGATCAACATTTCCAGCCGGGAGATTCTGGACCAGTTTGATCCGGACAAACAAAACCTGCAAGAAGTGACTATCGCGGGGCGGATCATGAGCAGGCGTATCATGGGGAATGCCTCCTTCGCTGAGTTGCAGGATGCTTCTGGCCGTATCCAGATCTACATCAGGCGGGATGATATCTGTCCAGGCGATGACAAAACCCTGTATAATACCGTCTTCAAACGACTACTGGATATTGGGGATATCATCGGTGTAAAGGGTTTTGTTTTCAAGACCCAGGTAGGGGAAACCACGGTGCACGTCAAAGAGATGACCGTGTTGTCGAAGTCCCTCAGACCCCTACCGATAGTAAAGGAGAAGGACGGAAAAGTCTACGATGCATTCACCGATCCTGAGCAAAGGTACCGCCAGCGTTATGTGGACCTTGTAGTAAACCCGGAAGTCCGTGACACTTTTGTCAAGCGTACCAGGATCATTGATTCGATCAGGAATTTCCTTAACGATCGCGGGTACCTTGAGGTGGAAACACCCATCCTCCAGCCTATTTACGGTGGTGCTGCAGCCAGGCCTTTTACCACCCATCACAACACCCTTGATCAAAAGCTTTACCTGAGGATCGCCAATGAATTGTATCTCAAACGGCTTATTGTTGGTGGTTTCGACGGGGTTTTTGAGTTCAGCAAGGACTTCCGCAACGAGGGAATGGACCGTTTCCACAATCCTGAATTCACCCAGGTGGAGCTCTATGTTGCTTACAAAGACTACCTCTGGATGATGGATCTGGTGGAGGAAATGATAGAAAAGGCTGTACTCGATCTATATGAGAAAACCACTGTAGAGGTGGGAGATAATACCATAGATTTTAAGCGTCCATGGAAACGCTATACCATGTACGGGGCGATCAAAGAATTCACGGGTATTGATATTTCAGAAATGGATGAAGAAGAAATATTCAAGACGGCTTTGGATCTTAAAGTCGATGTGGATAAAACCATGGGTAAGGGAAAACTCATCGATGAGATATTCGGGGAAACGGTTGAAGGTAAACTCATCCAGCCTACCTATATTATGGATTACCCCATAGAGATGTCACCGCTGGCAAAAAAGCACCGGGAGAAAGAAGGATTGGTTGAACGGTTTGAAGCCATCGTAAATGGCAAGGAACTCTGCAACGCTTTCTCAGAACTGAACGACCCCATCGATCAACGGGAACGATTCGAGGAACAGGTAAAGTTGGGAAAAAGGGGGGATGACGAGGCCATGGTACTTGATGATGATTTCCTCCGCTCACTCGAATATGCCATGCCACCCACCGCGGGATTGGGCATTGGCATAGACCGGCTGGCCATGACCCTGACCAACTCCCAATCCATACAGGATGTGAT
>CAZXOJ010000545.1:0-2295 GCA_964642325.1 uncultured Bacteroides sp.
GCATTTTGCAAAGAACAGCACACACGAATTCTCAGGCATTTCAGCGCTTGCCACCGGTCCCCTGTGCAGTGAATTGCTGCATGCAGCTACATTCGAACAGAACATCAATAAAATATGCCTTATCAAACCATTTTTAAGTTATGCTGATATAGCCACTACCCGTTTCTATGAAGCGGAATATATTCCTTTTACTGTCCCTGGTGCCGTTGGAGAATATGACCTGCCTGACCTGGTGGCCGGGCTATGCCCTCGGAGAGTGCTTATACTGGAGCCTCTGTCAGGCGATGGTAAAATTGCTGATGAAGCAAAAGCCAAGAATAGCATGCTCTTTCCTTCAATGGTCTATTCAGAAAAAGGAGTACCCGGTAATTTTAACCTGGTGAGCGGTCCGGATGAGCAGACTGTCCGTGAGGCATTCTTGAAAGTATTCTTACAGTGAATATGAATACCATAAAAAGATCATTTTTCAACAAATATCTTTTACCCGGTTTTGTCTTTCAGAGTGTAATCATTGGAGGAGGCTATGGAACTGCACGGGAGTTGGTCGAATATTTTCTAAAGTTTGGTCCGATCGGAGGGTTGTTGGGAATGCTTCTGATCACTACGGTCGTATGGTCAATATTTCTGGCATTGACATTCGAATTCACCCGCCTGTTCCGCACGTTTGATTACCGTACTTTTTTTAAAGAGCTGTTAGGTCCGATCTGGCCAAGTTTCGACCTTATTTATCTCTCCTTAATATTAATTATATTGGCTGTATTAGGATCTGCTTCAGGTATTCTGCTGCGTGATAATTTTGGTGTCCCTTACTTTGTAGGTGTAATAATCATGCTGGTAGGCGTTGGATATTTAACCTTTAAAGGAACCCGAATCATTGAAAAATTCCTCTCAGTTTGGTCCATAATTTTATATATAGTATTTGCGCTTTTATTGGTTTTTACACTGATTAAATTCGGACCAGCTATAAAAGAGTCTCTTTCTAATACTCAAATTGAGCCAGGATGGGCAATGTCCGGATTCAAATATTCCTTTTATAATATAGCCAGTGCTGTTGGGGTTTTATTCTGCTTAAAACATCTTGAGACAAGGAAGGAAGCAATTACTGCCGGGGTTCTTGCTGGTATCATCGGCATTGTCCCTGCATTGCTTCTATATGTTTCTATATTAGGGTATTATCCGGGTATTTTAGATGAAGAATTACCCTCTGTCTACGCTTTCCAAAACCTGGGTATTCCTGTTTTTTTTGTTGCGTTTCAGATTGTACTATACGGCACTCTGATTGAAACAGGAACTGCTTTAATTCATGCTGTGAATGAACGCGTTCAGTCAGCTTTCAAAGCCAGAGGAAAAGAAATGCCCAGGGCCTATAGACCTATCATTGCCTCTGTGTTTTTATTGATTGCATTTGGCATTTCAAGCTTTGGTTTGATCAATCTTATAGCTAAAGGCTATGGTGCATTGAGCTGGGGTTTTCTTTTGGTTTACCTGCTTCCTCTGGTAACTGTAGGTACGTATAAGATTATAATTCATGAAAGGAAGAATAAAACATAAAAAGAACATGAAGAATATTGTCTTTACAGGTGTATTCATTACACTCTTCTCAGCAGGTTTCTGTCAGGAAAATAGAGAAATCGAAACAGTTACAGTCAGACCAATAGAAATTGATGATGTACTGATCAATCCGGGAATAGGATTTACCACCTTTCAGCGCTTTAATGGGGATACTTTAAATTTCGGACAGGGATGGACAGAAGGACTGCCCATCGTTTACCAGGACTTTGACGGAGATCTTACAAACAAAGCTTATCCACAGACTTCCATTGCCTATTTCAGGGTTAACTGGCGGTTCCTGGAAACAGAACCGGGGGTATACAACTGGCAGATGATTGACAGGGCCCTGGAAACTGCTGCTTCAAGAGGGCAAACCTTGATGTTGCGGATCTCGCCTTATGAAGCCAGTGAAAAGAAGGATGTGCCGGACTGGTATCGAAAAATGGTGGGCCAGGATACCCTGTCAAGATCCGGTAAGCACTGGAGGGTTGATCCTGAAGATCCCAGGTATGTTCAATATTTTGGAGGTATGATCAAAGCCATGGGCGAGCGTTATGATGGCCACCCAGACCTGGAGCACGTTGATATTTCTTTTGTAGGTTATTGGGGTGAGGGATCAGGGACCCATTTACTCAGGGATGAAACCAGGAAAGCCCTAGTACATGCATATCTTGATCATTTCAGAAAAACTCACCTTATTTTTCAACCCCTGAACGGAGATGCGCCTGATCCGGGAGTCCTTGT
>CAZXOJ010000546.1:0-2291 GCA_964642325.1 uncultured Bacteroides sp.
AAGTCAATATAATCATAATCTCCCAATTAATTTTAAATATTTATTAATCAATATTTTATAAACATATAAAAATCAATGTACCTGAAAATTCATTCTATCGATTATGATTATATTGACTTGACTTAATGATTATATATGACTATATTTACGACT
This sequence comes from uncultured Bacteroides sp., assembly GCA_964642325.1. Lineage (GTDB taxonomy): Bacteria > Bacteroidota > Bacteroidia > Bacteroidales > SM23-62 > SM23-62. The sequence continues at coordinate 154 of CAZXOJ010000546.1, forward strand.
ATCAATCATCTTCAACCAATTTATGAATGGATTTTGAGGGCAGAAAGCGGTTTATCCTGAACAGGCTTGAAGAAAGCGGGACTGTTTTGATACAGGAAATCACCGAAAATTGTGCTATCTCGGATGTTACTGCCCGTCGTGATCTGGCAACCATTGAATCACAGGGATTATTGTCACGAATACACGGAGGCGCCGTTAAATCGCGGACAGCTGACTCCATGTTCAGCTATGATAAAAAAGCATTGCACAACAAGGACCAGAAGATGATGATTGCCGCGGCGGCAGCCCCATTTATAGAGGAGAGGGACAGTATATACATAGATTGCGGTACGACAGTTTACCACCTGAGCAAATATCTCAGCCAGTTTGGAAACCTGAGGGTGATAACCAATTCACTACCTGTCGTTTCAGAATTGATCTTTCACACAGGGATCAGGGTCTATCTCCTGGGCGGTGAACTGGATAATAAAAGAAGGGCCATGTATGGTCCGATGTCAGAGAATATGATCCGGTACTACCGTGCCAGGAAAGCCTTCATTGGGGCCGGGGGTGTGTCCCTTATCGACGGACTGAGTGCTGGTAATGAAAAGGAGGCGTCTATTACCAGAATGATGGCCCAGGCAGCTGATACGGTTTACCTCTTATGTGATTCATCGAAAATTGAAAAGAACGCCTTCGTCCATTTTGCTCCCCTGGAGATGATTGATTACCTGGTTACCGATCAAATGGATCCTGTGCTAATTGAAGCATATGAAAAACAAAATATTAAAGTAATAATCACTGAAAACAACAATAGATCATGAATAAAGAATGGTGGAGAAATGATGCGGTTGATATTCCCATAATACGGACAACTCCTCCCGGTCCGGCTTCGCAGAAGATGCATTCCAATACCTCGAAATATATGAGGGGACTGAGCAGCCAGGTAAAATTATTCCCGGTATGTTTTGACAAGGGCTTTGGCATTACCATGACGGATGTGGACGGTAACAAATACCTGGATTTCTCTTCGGGCATCTATGTGACTTCCCTGGGCCATTGCCATCCAAAAGTCTCTGAAGCTGTTGCCCACTGGGCAAAACGCCTGATGAACTGTCATGATTTTACCCATCCCGTAAAGGAAAAGTTACTGGAAAAAATGGCAGATATCCTGCCCGGTAAACTGAATGCCGTACAGTTTTATTCTGATGGTACCTCAGCTGTTGAAGCAGGCTTGCGGGCAGCCCGTGCCATCTCGGGCAAGCATGAGTTCATATCCTGCTTTCGGGATTTTCATGGCAAATCAATGGGAGCGGTCAGCTGTGCCCAGATGGTCAGGGGAGATGTATTCAGTTACGGTCCCACCCGCTCGCCAGGATTCTATATGGTCCCAAGGCCGGATCCCTACCGCCCGCATTTCAAGAAAGAGGACGGCAGCATTGATACCGATGCTTACATCAAATTCATTGAAGAATTCATACAGGAAGGATCGGTGGGAAATGTGGCAGCATTTGTCCTTGAACCAATACAGGGATGGGGAGGTTCGATAGTTCCGCCCGATGATTTCTTCCCGAAACTGAAAAAACTCTGTGATCAGAAGAACATCCTGCTTTTTGCAGACGAGGTATTGACTGGCATGGGAAGGACCGGTGAATGGATGTGCATGGATCACTGGGACGTGGTCCCTGACATCGTTACTTTTGGCAAATCATTCGGAAATGGCTTCCCGGTTACGGCCATGGTGGTCAAAGAGGAATATGCCGAAGCACTTGATAAGATCTCCGCCTCATCAAGTTATGGTGGCAATCCAATGGCCTGCGCTGCAGCCCTGGCTTCTATAGAAGTTATTGAGGAGGAGGATATCCTGGAAAATGTCAGGACAACAGGCAAGTTTATCAGCCAGCGCCTTGAAAAAATGAAAGAGGAACATCCCATCATTGGCGATGTTAAGGCCAGGGGATTTTTACTGGGGATTGAACTCGTAAAGGATCTTGAGACAAAAGAACCTTTTGAAGAAGCCGGGAAACTCGTTTATCAGAAAGCTTTCCGTAAAGGGCTGGCATGGATACCAGCAGGCCATATCCTGCGCATGTCCCCTCCCCTGATCATGGATGAGAAATATGCAGGGATGGGACTTGACATGATAGAGGAATCCATAG
>CAZXOJ010000547.1:0-2278 GCA_964642325.1 uncultured Bacteroides sp.
CCAATGAATTTTGATCTGAACAATATTCACCTGATCAATACTGAGGTTCAGACACAATGGGGTGTGTTTATGGAGGATGGTCCGGCCAACATCATCGACTCAGAAGGGCTCTTTATTTTTATGACAGGGGGGGACGCCGATGTTCATGTTTTCAATTCAGAAGTTGGTGAAATCGATCCCAGAAACTATTCCGGAACATTAATTTTTGAGAACTCTACCTGGCTGGGGGGATATGAGATATTTGATAGTTCAAGTATTAAAATCCGGGGCAGCGTGCGTATGCTGCCAACTGCGCCCCTATTTGATCAATCGTCCACCATGACCCGTACTTACGATGTTGTATTGCTGGATGACCTGGATGAATCACCTTTCGACAATATCAATCTCACCCTTTCAAAGAACGGGACTGTCATTTGGAATGGCAAAACCGACACAGATGGAAAGGCCACATTTGACATTACCTTCAACTATGATAACAATGAGGATGAGTGGATACTTACCACAGATGCAAATAACATCAAGCTGAACAAAGCTTTTTCCATCAATACGTCCAATCCTGTAATAATAAATCTGGAACAGGAGGAGGGAAGCATTCAATATCGATCTGTGATCCATGTGGTGTCTGGGAATCCTGGTATTCCTTCAGGGACCAGGGGAAATCCCTATCCTGCCATTCAGGAGGCCATTGACAATTCTGGCGGTGATATCATTCATGTACACCCGGGAATATATCCGGGGGAGATTGCTCCTGGTAAGACAAGAGGTGGGATTAACCTTAAAGATAGTGTAACAATTCTGGGTGCAGGTGCTGATTCAACCATCTTGGCCGGAATTGTAAATGTAGAAAATGCGAAAGGAGTAAGCATATCCGGATTAAGGATAGAAGATGGGATTCATTTACTTTCTTCTTCTTTGTCCCTGTCGAACTCTGTGATAGCCGATTATGCAGGCACTGCCATCTGGGGCTCATTTTCGGATTTTAATCTTATTAACAATGTAATTGCAGGAAATGGTCAAGACGCCATTTTTTTGCACGATTCCACCACAGCAATTATAAAAAACAATATTATTGTTAACAATGCAGGCTTTGGGATCATCGGAATGGAATCTGCATCGGCAAGCATTGATTTCAATAATGTCTGGGGAAACGTGGAGGACTCCTTCGAATCTTTTTCTGCGGCGGGAAATAATATCTCTGAAGATCCACAGTTTGTGAATGCTGACAGCGGTGAGTTCCATTTGCAGGCAGGATCCCCATGTATTGATACCGGAGATCCTGATCCCAAATTCAATGATCCGGATGGGTCAAGGAATGACATGGGTGTATTTGGAGGCCCCCTCTCTACACAAATAGCCACAGGGATAGATAATGTTCTCCTCTTCACCCCAGGTAAAGTGGCATTATTTCAAAATATTCCAAATCCCTTCAATGAGCAAACCACTATCCATTTTGAGCTCTCAAGGGATGAGTGGTTTAAGCTGACAATATACAATATGGTTGGACAAAAAGTACGAATACTGGTAGATGAAAGACGTAAGGCTGGTCATTATTCTGTCTCCTGGGATGCAAAGGATGAAGAAGGAAATAGGGTTGGGAGCGGGATTTATTTCTATCAAATTTCAACCAATGAGACCAGAAGCACAAGAAAAGCCATATTGCTGAAATAACTAATGTGGTTCCAGATAATTCAGGATAATGTTGACTGCGTCCTCAACAGAAATGCCTGTAGTGTCAATCTCGATTTCTGGATTTTCAGGTGGTTCATAAGGATCGTCGATCCCTGTAAAGTTGGTAATCTCACCTGTCCTGGCTCTTTTATACAATCCCTTGGGATCTCTTTTTTCACATTCTTCCAGTGGGGTGGATACATATACCTCGTAGAAATTTTTGCACTGTGAACGTACGAATTCCCTGGCTTCCCGGTAGGGTGAAATAAATGATGCTACGACAAATACATCGTGTTTTTCCAGCATGGCAGACAGGTATCCTATTCGTTTTACATGCCTGTCACGCTCCTCCCTGGAGAAACCAGTCCCGGGGAACATTTTACGCACGAGATCCCCATCCAGATGCTGCACCCTGTGTCCCAGTGTCTTCAGATTTTCTACCAGCGCTTCTCCTATCGTTGTTTTACCAGATGCTGACAATCCGGTGAGCCAAATAACTATGCTATTATCCATGCTTTATTATTAGTTTGATCATTTCTTGTCCGGAATCAAAGTTAAAAAAAGAAGGCACAAAGTTTATCTCTGTGCCTTCCAGGTATATTTATTGAGT
>CAZXOJ010000548.1:0-2271 GCA_964642325.1 uncultured Bacteroides sp.
ACATGCATTTACCTTGACGAAGAAAAAGAGGCCATTCTGACAGCCATAAACCATCGATTGCAATCTGCTGATTATGTGATCATTGGCAGTCATGACTACCGTGAGGTGGTTCCGGTGCATATGACCACTGCCATTGAATATCTCAACGCCAATTATGATGTCGAATATGTGACCATAGACCGCATTGGAGAGCTGGTCCGCCAGGGAGAGATCCGCAATGAATGGTAATGGTTTAAGTATGCAGTGCTCCTGGCTTAGTAGGCTGCTTCAATAATTTTCATTTTTCCAATCGTATACCATCCTTCCGGATCCATTCCTTCAATGGCCAGCTTGACCCTGGGTTCATGTGATTGACGGTCAATAATGCCAATTTGAAAATCATATTCCCCGGCAGGCATGTCCGCGGGAATAAATACTGCATCATCATATACATTGTCCCCCGGAAGCCAGGTGGTAATGTCAGCGTCGGTGAGCATAACAGTTGATCTGTTCTTATTTGTGAGCCTGATCGCCAGCAGGAATTTTTTATAACAGGGTGCCACACCATTGTTCTCCCACCAGGATAAAAAAGATAATTTGTCATTGGGTGCAGCAAATTCGGGATAAGCAAAACTGCGTAGTGCAAACCTGTAACCCATCTTTTTGAGCCACTCATCGATCAATGGTTCCCATTCTTCCGGGACTCCAGAGGATTTGGCATTGAAAGAAGAAATATGCCACTTTAATGTTTCATTAATGATATACTCCACATCTTCAGCATTATAGCCCCGTTTCTCTTTCCAGCTTTTAAAAGTACCACAAATTTCCAGGCTGACCGGTGCTTTTTTCCATGCATCCTTCATCCCAAAATTGATGATACCCTGGGGATAATATCTGAACATGTGGGTCCAGCCATCCTGCTCATCAGCCCAGAAATCCAGATCACCAATACAATCAACCCTCCAGCCTACATTTGCCTGGCTAAGGCCGTATTTGTTCGTTACCTCATCTGTTAGCAACATGATCAAAGGTGTTTCTTTGAAATTGTCGGTATAGGCATTTACCAGGGCTGCCCTTGTTGTGTGTGTGAGAATTGCAGATCCCCTGCCTTCTCCCCAGAATCCTACAATGGATAAATCAACGGCTTCAAGGTCAGGGTGTGCATCATAGCGCTGACCAAGGTCTTTCAACATTTTTCCGAAGTATTGGGCGTACCTGGGATCTTCTGCATCTACCCGCCAGCCTTTCTTTCCGCCCGGCAACCATTCGTCCCCTTCACCTACCATGGCACGAAACCATGAAGGTACATCCCTTTCTGGTCCTGTTCCATAAGGTGCTATACGTAGAATAAGGGTCTGTTCCCGATCATGAGCTGTTTTTAATGCTTTATCTAACATTGCCCAGTTATATTTGTCCTTTTCCGGTTCCACAAACTTCCAGTAAACCCTGTGGTAGGCTATGGATGTTTGCGGATGGTCCTTGTTTTCCAGGTTTCCATCAAATTCCTGGTACTCGATCGGGAATCCTTCGGTCCAACCACTTCCCTCATTCAGTTCATCACCATTAAAGCGCTGGAAGGTCATAAAGCCAATCCCCGGATTGATCAGAACATCATCGATTTCAACCGGTCTCACATAGACTGTTTTCTGGGCTGTTACCTCAATCACAAATCCTGAAAAAATGGCTAGGATGACCGTGTAGCTTATTAATTTTTTCATTTTCATTTTATTTTAATAATTCTTTTTTTCAACGCTATACATTGTTTCCTGAAAAGGAGCTAGCCTGACATGTCCCTCCGGAATTTCGTATAAACTTCGCAGGTCCATAATGACCCCCGGATTTCCGGGTCCTTTCAGGTCAAACTCTACCGTTTCCGCTGTCAGGTTACACGCATAAACCAGGTAATCCGCTTCGCGTTCAACAGCCCGAACCTCAACCCCGGTAACCAGCTCTCCCTTCTGATCAATGCCTTTCACAGGGCGCTTTAATCTCAGCTTTTGGGCCAGCGGGGAAAGCAATGTATGGTAATCTTCGGTCTTTAATGGTGCAGTAAGGTAATAAATGGTTCCCTTTCCACTTTCTGCGAGAACAATGGCTGCATTCCCATCTTCAAACCTGGCAAGTACTTGGTGGGATCCCGGATCAATTGATTGCACCAGCCCATTGGAATACAAGGTCAGGGGAGTGCTTTTATCTTTGAAGATGTCATTGTCGAGTGTCGATATCTTTTGCTGAGTATCTCCATATAAGATTGTCTGTGAAAAGCTCTGGTCGTAGTTTTGCACTTTTTTC
>CAZXOJ010000549.1:0-2260 GCA_964642325.1 uncultured Bacteroides sp.
ATGGGTGTTTTCATGGTTAATCTCGAAAATATCAATGCTGCTGAGTTGCCAATAAACAAAAGCTACTGGCAGATCCTGATGACCCTGGCATTTTTCATGATTTGGAACAATTACAGGGGAAAGGTACTGGGAAAGATCCCGCCCAATGTGATAAAAATTGCAGGATTGGCAATTCTAATTTTCCTGGCAGTGATTTACAAGGGTGGTTCGGCCGATAATCCTCAATGGATGAAGCCCCACTGGTGGGGGATTCTGGGACTGATCGGATGGGGTTACCTGGTAAATGCCCTGCTATACCTGGGACTCCGGCACCGGCTGGGATGGATGGTGCTTGCGACTCTTGTTTTTTATCTTTTGAATATCAATGAGTTCATTTCACCATTCGAATTTAATCTGCGCATTGTAGTCAGTGCTTCAAACCATGTGAGTGTCATGACCGGCATGCTGGTTACCATTATCCTGATCAACCTTAGAGACAAGGACCAGATGAAAAATCTGATCCCTGTCCTGTTGGGATTGTCCTTACTGTTATTCATTTTTGGGTTCCTTACGAGGCCAATCTGGGGGATCTCTAAAATCCTGGCCACTCCTTCGTGGACTGCCATATGTGCAGGTATCAGTACAGCCTGTTTAATCATTCTGCATATTATATCTGACAGAATGAAGATTACAAGGTGGGCAGACATTATTGCCCCGGCGGGTAATAGTACTTTAACCTGTTATCTGATACCCTATTACGCATATGCGATCTTTGCTTTGGTGAGCTTGCAGCTTCCGGCAATGCTTCTGACCGGTACAGCCGGACTGATAAAATCTTTAGTGTTCTCCCTGTTGATTATCCTGGTGACCGGATGGCTTGGGAAGTTAAAAATCTCTCTAAAAATTTAAAAAAGCAAGCCTGCTAATATTCGTTTTCTCCCCGTAACATTTGTATACATCTGATCATACCCCTTGTGTTATGGTAGGTGGTTTTCCAGATATGGCTTTTAGGACGTACCACACTTTCCGGATCGGTATCCAGTCCATGATTGAACCATCCCCCATATTCCTTGTCAATCAAATACCTGTCTATGTGCTCCCATGATTTCAGGAACTTACCATAGTAATCGTTTGGATCTTCCGGATAAAGCTGGTGCATCATCAGTAATGCATTCAAGCCTTCTATCTGTCCCCACCACGACTTATGATCGTTGAAAATGCTGATCTTTCCCTCATTTAATATACCGGCATCATAGAATCCACCTGCTTCGTGATCCCAGCCTGATTCCAGGGAATGGTCCACCAGCCTTTTAGCCAGTGTATGAGTTTCTTTATCCTCGCCCATTCCCAGGAAATGGGCTGTTTCTAGCAGCAGGTATGCCGTTTCCACATCATGGCCATAGGTAAAATGAGAGGTAAAACGAAGGATTTCTTCTGACGAATTGTTCATGGTCTCTGGAGTCACCTGTTCCCAGTTCGGGTAAAAATACAGACGGAGGTACCCATCGGGATGTGTGAAGGTATCACGGATGAGGTAAAACATTTCTTCCAGTCTTGTCCGCACAAGCTCATCCGGCCAGATCCTGTAAAGCTCCGTAAACGCTTCCATAATGTGGATAGAACTGTTATAGTCTTTCAGTCCCCTGGTCCTGGAATCCCGGACATCGATATCATCCGTAACACCAACAGGGTAAGGGCTGCCATCTCGTTTCAAAAACTCAAAATACCCACCATATTCCTTATCATGTGCGTGTTCCTCTATCCAGAGAAATGCTTTTTTAACCAGTTGAAGTGCTTCCTGATCATTGCTCATTCTATAATACTGCGACAATCCATATATGCCAAAAGCCTGTCCATAAATGCGTTTTTCGTTCATGCTTCTGACCGCAGGTGTACCGTCATCCTCGCAATATGCGTGGAATCCTCCCATTTCCTTATCCCACAATGCATCGCTCAAAAACCCGAATCCATGAGCTGCATATTCCAGGAATTCCTTTCGTTCCGGATAATGCTCGTAGATAAAGGATGTAGCCCAGACGTGGCGTGCCTGTTGCACCAGGGCTCTCATCTGAAAATTTTCAGCCCTGGCCCAGTCCCTTTCAAAGACTGAAGTGTATCCACCATTTTGTGTATCAATAATGAGCGGATACCATGGTTCAATGATGAACTCAAACAGGCTATTCTCCAGTGTATCAGCAAGAAGGGTTTGGCCGGGCAGGTCTTTCCTGGAATGGTTTCCGGTACCGCTGCCCGAACCGCATGCTATGGAAATAATTGTAAT
>CAZXOJ010000550.1:0-2245 GCA_964642325.1 uncultured Bacteroides sp.
GCCACCAGTCCAACCTGGTGTCCCATGTTCAACAGATATTGTATGGTATTTTTAGTATACCGCCCACCCATACTATGCCGGATGTAGCGATACGGGGCCCTGTCCGATTCCGAATTCCCATGCTCCGAGAATATCTCCACCACGGGTGAAACATCTACAGGTCCCAGGACACTCCAATTCTGGCCTCTCCACCCCTGCTGATATGCCGGGTGATGGGGAATCAATACAGCATTATTTTCCCTGGCAAATTGTTGTAGATCTGCGATGTCATCCAGGTATACCAGATCTCCTTCATGTCCAGGCATTATAGCACAGACATCTCCATATATACTTGAATGCCATTCATAACCGATAAACGAAACAAATTCCCCTGGAATATTGGATTCATTCGCGTATCGTTTTACTTTCTCCCAGTTCTGTCTGGTAACTTCAAAACCTTGGGTAAATCTGTCAAAATTACTGGATTCAGGCTTATCATGCCATTGTGAATGGGGTGTAAAACAGTAAAAATCCAGGTGGCTTTTTGCAATGTCATAAGCTCTTTCCAACGATCCCTGGGCATACCCTATATTACAGTGGTTATGGATATCTCCCCAATAAATATTTTTTTGCTCAAACTCAGATTCGTTTTGAGTTTGGCATTGAATAAGCAAACCAGTCGCAATAATTATAAAGATCCATGATGTAGTTTTCATATCAACTTTTTTTCATTTTCCGGAAACTGGACCAGGACCCTCAAGGTGCTGATTAAAAAAACGGGTGGTTGGGTAGGCAAACTCGATATCTTCGGTCTTCGCAAATTCCTTCAAAATATTTTCCCAAATAGGATGCTCGCTGGTGCGTCGCTTACGCACATCACACAGGTACCTTATGGTCAGGAGGATACCACTGTCTTTTACCGAAGTATACACAACAGGGGTCAGGTGAGTATAGGTTATCAGGTATTTTTTGGTTGCCTCTTTGATCTGTTTTTCTACTGTCGCGGTCAGATGCTCGGCATGTTGGCTGATAATCTTTTCCAGTATGCCCTTTGCTGATTCCCAATTGCTTTCGAAAGTGACCATGACAGGTATCTCATTCCAGATATACTGGAATCCTTTGCTATAATTAGCTTGGGCCGTCAGAAATACTTTACCATTGGGTATGTGGATGATCCTGCCTGTACTCTGGTCTGCCTCCACCCAGTTCCCAATTTCCAGTATGGCAAACTGGAAAAGGCGGATGTCGATGACATCACCTGTATTCTCACCAATCTGGACACGGTCACCTACTGAAAATGGTTTCCGGGTACTGATAAACAGCCAGCCTGCAATGTTCGTTAGCGGATCCTTTAAGGCAATGGCCAGACCTGCTGTAAACAAACCAAGAAAGGCCCCGAACCTGGCAAAGGCAGATATCCAGACACTGCTTATCAGGACGATACTGATGAGAGACAGGGAAAGGCCTATTGATCTTTTCCACTGGTATCTTAACCTTGGATCCTCTGTTTGCCTCCAGATCAATTTTTGGATAATGAACCGAAGTACCCAAACAACCACAACAATGGCAAGGGATAGCAAAATCTTTCGTTGGTTTGCGGGACTCAAACCAATCCCGTCCTGGATTATTTCAAACATAAGCTGATCTATGGCGGAACCAGTATCTGATCCCGGATTATGAAGTACCTAATTTACTGAATTCCCGTGAAAGATCAGTTATGAGAAATTTGGGTAGAATACAATACATAGAACATGGAAATAACCGGACAAGGGAAATAAGATGCCTGGTAAAACTTATATAAATATTAAAATGAATGAATATATTCTCCATGTTACCGATCATATATACCTATTTATCTGTCTTTTATGAATTTTTATAAGACCGATCTGACGCTAACAACTATGCCAAAATGGTTAGATCTCATATTTGCTGATTTTATTGTAGAGAGTCCTCCGGCTAATCCCCAGATGCCTTGCGGCCTGTGACAAGTTCCCTCCATTCAGCTGGATGGCCTTTTTGATAATTTCCTTTTCGTTATGTTTCAGGTCCACCATGTCAATACCTTCAGCTGGTATTAGCCTTGATTTAAATAAAAAATCCCTTTCAGACAGGGTGTTGTGATCAGCAAGAATGACAGCTTTTTCAAGTGTATTTTGCAATTCCCTTATATTGCCAGGCCAGTGATGCTTTTCCAGTTTTTTTAAGGCCCCACTGGATATACCTATATTTTTTTTATATTTTTCCCTCAACTTTTTAAGAAAAAAGT
>CAZXOJ010000551.1:0-2231 GCA_964642325.1 uncultured Bacteroides sp.
CTGAGGAAAGACCTGGAATTCTTATTCAACCGTGCTTTGCCGGGTTCCAGCCCTGGACAGGTACTGGCCATCATTGCTCCACATGCGGGTTATCCTTATTCAGGTGAGGTAGCTGCAAGCAGTTATAAGCAGGTAGATGCAAAAAGATCCTACAAAAATGTATTTCTGATTGGTTCCAGCCACAGGTTTGCCTTCGAGGGGGCAGCCATATATCAATCCGGTAATTTTGAAACGCCCCTGGGGGTGGTTCCTGTAAATCAAGACCTGGCCCAGGAACTCACGAAAAATGAAGCGACATTTATTAAACATGAAAAGGCTCATCTTAGTGAACACAGCCTGGAAGTCCAGCTTCCCTTCTTACAATTCTACCTGGAAAAGGATTTTAAGTTGGTACCCATATTACTCGGGACCCGCTCACAAAGTACCTGTCAGAAGATCGCCAGGGCATTGGAACCATATCTCAATGAAGATAATCTGTTCGTTATCAGCGCGGATTTTTCCCACTATCCCGAATACAGTAGCGCCACTGAGGTGGACATTAAAACGGCAAAAGCTATCTGCTCAAACTCAACCGGTGAATTTCTCTCAACCATTGATGAGAATGAGGAGAAAAATATTCCTAACTTAGCTACATCAGCATGTGCATGGCCTGCCATTCTGACCCTCATGTATATGACGGAGCAGAAGACGGACGATATCAGCTACAAGTTGATACAATATCAGAATTCGGGAGATTCAAGGCAGGGGGATAAAAGCAGGGTTGTGGGATACTGTTCCATTGCCGTATCAAATCAAGAAAGTAAAAACGAAGCCCGATTCATGTTAAGTACAGAAGACAAAAAGGATCTGCTCGATATTGCAAGGCTAACCCTTGAAAATTATATCAGGAAAGGAGTTGCCCCATCGGTAAATAATGACCATCATTCGGTTGCTCTGGAAACTCATGCGGGTGCCTTTGTCACGCTACAAAAAAATGGTAATCTGAGGGGTTGTATTGGACTCTTTCAGCCGAATCAACCATTATACCAGGTGGTTCGTGACATGACCATCTCTGCATCTACCAAAGACTACCGTTTTAAACCCGTCACTACTGCAGAGTTGGAGGAAATTGAACTTGAGATCTCGGTACTAACCCCCATGGTCAGGATCCAGGATCCATCAGAGATCCTGCTGGGACTCCATGGGATCTATATCAAAAAAGGATCTAATTCCGGCACCTTCCTGCCACAGGTTGCCACACAGACAGGATGGACGCTGGAAGAATTCCTGGGACACTGTGCCAGGGACAAGGCCCAGATCGGATGGAGCGGATGGAAAGATGCCGAGATCTATACCTACGAAGCACTCATCTTTTCCGAGCATGAATTCAGTAAAGAATAAGCAGTCTACTGCCTTATGCCATACGCCCTGATCCCCATCGGAATCGCGATCATATTGCTCTATGCCTTAACCTTTCTTCTTTACAGGGCAGGAATAATCCTTAAAAAAACACACAGGCAGTTATGGAATGCAGGGCTTTTGCTTACTTTCTTTCTCACAGCTGTTCTGGGACTCCTGCTGGCCGTTCAGGTAAACTATAAACTGGAGATCCCATGGATAAAGGAACTCCTTGTTTGGCACGTGGATTTTGGAATTGGTATGAGCATAATTACCGTTTTTCACTTTACCTGGCATTGGCGTTACTACAGGGATCTGCTTAAGTCCGGCCTTGAGAAGTCCAATGACATGCAGGAGGATGCAGGGATAGGCACAGTGGAAGCCCCTTCCCGGCTTTCATTCAGGGACAATGTACCTTTGCTGGCACTTGGACTAACTGCCCTTGTTTCCCAGGTAATATTCCTCAGGGAATTTCTCTCGGTTTTTCATGGGAATGAGCTTGTGATCGGGATAATTTTTGCCTGCTGGATGCTGTTGACCGGTACAGGTGCGTTAATCGGCCGGAGCAGCCAACCGGGCAATGAAAAAATTAATATACATACAGCCGGATTCATTCTCCTTGGTGTTTTGCCTCTGCTAACGGTATTACTTATCAGGCTCCTTAAGAATATTGTGTTTCCAGCCGGCAGCATGGCTGGTATTACCGGCATTCTGATCTTTTCAGTATCTGTGATGTTGTTCTTCTGTCTTCTGTCCGGTTACATGTTTGTAAGGCTGACGGTGGATTTATCCAGGAAATACAAAGCCAATCTGCTGGCGAGGTCATATGCTGTGGAATCGATCGGGAGTATTGT
>CAZXOJ010000552.1:0-2221 GCA_964642325.1 uncultured Bacteroides sp.
ATATCGAGTTTGAAGGTATTTGAAGCGGACCAGGGATGATGTTATTCTTTTATCCGGTAGGCTATCACTCTGTTATGGTCAAAGGTGGGAATAACAATCAGGTTTAGTTCCGGAATGAATTCAATATCGGCTGTTTTAATATTGCTGCTTCTTACATCCAGTAATTTTTTTACAATACCTCCCGGGTTTATCAGGTAAATCCTCCCTTCCCAGAGAGTCACAATATAATAATCGTTTTTATAGTGTTTTATCCCATCAATAATTCCAGTATCCAGGCGGGCAACATTTTGAACCTCATTCGTTTCTAAATCGATTTTTTTCAGGTATTGATCACCTGAATTTCCTACCAGGAGATTTCTTCTGTCATAAAGCAAACCATTCGACCTGTTTACAGGATTACTGGCAATGGTATCCACTGATCCATTCCTGAATGCATATACAGCACTGGCTTCAGGTTTCCTGGGAGAGGTGTCAGTGAAATAAATAACACCCTTTTCATCAATTGCAATGTCATTCAGAAATCCGGGTGACTTTATTATTATTTTATCAACAAATTCCCCGGATTCGATTCTGTATTTGCCAATACCGTCTCGTTCAACAACAAACAGGTGGTCATCATGGATGCTAATGCCGGTTGGTGCCTTCAATCCGGTGATCCATTTTAACTTGAGGATATTTCCCTCAAGATCTAAAACGGAAATAAAATCATCGGCTGATTCAAGGTCCCTCGGGAAAGTGTTGAAATTGGAAATATAGATCTGATCCCTGTTTGCATCAAAAACGGCTGACTCGGGTGTAGAAAAAACAGGCTCAGTTTCCCAGGCTTTTTCCAGGCGATAATTTTGAGATTCAGCATTGAACGACAATAGGATCAGTCCCGCGATAATATATACCCGTACATATGATATCATGAGATCACCAGTGTTTATCATAAGAATTGTTTTTATCAAAATGCTGAGAATGATGCATCATCTGCTTAATCCAGTTTTAGGTAAGGATTAAAAGCGATCTCCCACAAATTCCCGTCCGGATCAGCTATATAGCTACTGTATCCGCCCCAGAATACTTTTTGAGGTTCTTTAATAATCTGTACTCCCTGTTTGCGAAGGTTTTCAATCAAGTCATCGACTTCTTTTTCACTTCGGGTATTGTAGGCCATTGTGAAACTCCTGAAACCATCCCCCGTATGATTGACATTGGCATCTTTTGCCAGTTCTTCCCTGTCATATAAGGCTAAATGTGTTCCGTTAAGATCATAAAAAATGATGCTTTCATTACTCAGTTCTGAACGTTTCCAGCCAAATTTATTCTCGTAAAAGTCAATAGATTGATTTAGATCTTCAACCCCCAGGGTAATAAATGTCATTCTTTGTTCCATTACACTATTATTTTGTCCCTGGCAAATTAAGCATATAAAAATAAGTCCGGATAAAAGCTTCAAAGTTTTCATAATAAATTCCACATTTGATTTACATCAGGAGACCAGTAAGGATACCCATCATGTATGGAATCACTGAATGTTATTTTCTTAAATAGATGGTCCAGTTCTACTCCAAGTTAAAGAATTTACATCGTATTATAGAAATTTAACTTCATGAGAAGAGGTATTCTGACGCTTCTTCTATCTTTGTTTTCCTGACTGATTATTTCAATAAAATGAAACAGAACGCAGTAGTAGCCCAATCTGGGGGTCCTTCACCAGTTATCAATGCATCCCTGGCCGGGGTTTTAAAAGGGTGCACGGAGCATCCTGAACAAATTGAGACGGTTTTTGCAGCCTGGCATGGAGTGGAAGGTGTCTTACAGGAAGAACTGATTAATATGAACCAGCAATCTCAGGTGGAACTGGACCTGCTAATGACAACTCCGGCTTCCGGTGCCATCGGAACCTGCAGGTATAAGCTCAGGCCTGAGATGCAGGAGGATTATGAACGCATACTGGATGTGTTCAGAGCTCATAATATTGGGTACTTTTTTTATATCGGTGGTAATGATTCCATGGACACAGCCGCCAAGATCTCAGAATTGGCTTCAGCTACAGGTTATGACCTGGTAGTAGCAGGGGTTCCTAAAACTATTGACAATGACCTTGGAGATGAGGAATTTACCCTGATAGATCACACCCCAGGCTACGGTAGTACAGCCCGCTACTGGATGTCGATTATTTCTGATGCCAACCAGGAAAACCAGGCTATTAGTACTTCGGAGTGCGTATGTGTAT
>CAZXOJ010000553.1:0-2220 GCA_964642325.1 uncultured Bacteroides sp.
ATTGAGATCCTGCATGATAATATACTTTGGAAAAGAGATACCAGGAGATTTTAATTTATATACCTGTACCATGAGACTTGGAAGATCAAATCAAAGGAATAATCTTACAATAAAGATCATGATAATTTTGCTTGGAGCCGTTTCACTTCTCTGGTTTGTTCTCAGGGTCATTCCCAAACCGAGCCGTGCCTTTTACCCCTGCCAGCGAGCTGCCTTTCCAGTGGCTTCAGCCTTTGTGATCTGGCTGATTGGTATATTGGGATCTGTTACGCTTTTCAAACGGGCCAGAAGGTTTTTCACGGACAGCAGGTATGTAATGGCCATGGCCATCATGGTGGTCGCCATTGGCTTTTTCGCAATTTCCTTTCTCAGCATCCCTCCTGCCGGCTTATTCGCCCGCAACCAACTGGCTGAAACAGTTCTGGTATCAACGGATGATGAAGCTGTGCTGGATAAGCTACCTGCCAAAGTAGCAGCAGTTAGATCCGGTAAAGCTGATGCTGCTGACATTGAATATGCAGAAATTGAATCCATGATCAGGCAGGCTGTCCTGGATGCCGGGGGATGGGATGATATTATTTCAGACGGGGACTTGGTTGTTTTGAAACCCAACCTTGTTGCGGTCCCTCCCACAACCGAACCACATTTCTGTAATGGTAAGGTTACCGACCCCAGGGTTCTGGAGATCACGGCCAAGCTGGTTAAAGAAACCAATCCAACCGGACTGGTCTATATCATGGAAAGCGGAGCTGGAACAGATAGTTACCAGGACATGCAGGACCTTGGATATACAGAACTGGAATATATTGATTCCATCATTGCCCTGGAGTGGACCGGGAATACTTATGGAGATGCAATGCTTCACGGGATCAGCCTTCCTGACGAACTATCATTGTATCCTGATAGTAAGAAACCCAATAAAACCAGACCGATATATCTTCATAAGACCTATTATGAGGCAGATGTGATCATCAGCATACCTGTCCTGAAGAACCACGCCACTGCCGGGATCACAGGGGCCACTAAGAATGTAGGGATAGGTGCCACACCACCCCGGATTTATGGCTCAGATAATAACCTGCGTGATCTCATTGCACATAATCCTGCTGATGACCTGCACAGGTGGATTCATGATTTCTATGCCTGCCGTCCTGTGGATTTTGTGATCATGGACGGTTTGCAGGGACTGGAATACGGTCCCGGTGGCTACAGGCCGGGGAACTATGAGAACTACCTGGAACAATTACAGGCTAGCCAGAAAAACATGCGTATGATCCTGGCCGGCAGGGATCCGGTGGCCCTTGATGCCATCGCGGGATTGATGATGCAACATGATCCCAGCCTTGCCAACCACCTGGTGTACCTGCATAACGATGGCTATGGTATCGTGGATCCTGCCCGTATTGAGCTGGTAGGCGTGGAAGTCCCCGATGTCAGAAAAGACTTTGAACATGATGATCCTGACGGGGCTGCTACCAAATTCACAAAAACTACCTGCAACGATTACGGACTTGATTTTCACTTTGAGGATGACAGCCTTTTCCTTGCAGTACCAAATCCCACGGATCTGGCAAGAATGCAGGTCAGTGTTGATGGGCAGAAGATCGACAAATACATAATTGGCTCCTTCCATGGCGTCAAATTGCCACTTGAGGGCATAACTGTCAACAATGGAAACCTTACTGTCATTTTTGAGGACCGCTACCTGAATAAAAGAGAAACAATGTTTACATCTACCGGGCTTTCCGATATCCGGCCTGCGGATGTGAGTACAAGTATATACCCGAATCCTGCCACTGACATTCTAAACATTGTCCTTAAGGCTGTGGATGCAGGTGAATTTTCACTGCAGATCTTTGATGTGTCCGGAAGGGCCTATTTCGACAAAACCTTTCATCCCGGCCAGGCTGAAGAGATAATCATTCCCGTGAATATCGAATTTCTCAAGGGTGGGATTTATCATGTCAGGGTAAGCCGGAACAGGGAGTTGATATCAAATACTACATTTATCAAATACTAAATCATAGTAAGTGGTCCCTGCGAAAAGTAAAACCAGGAAAAGATCTCCGGAACAACAGGGGATCAGGATATCCCTTGTTGGGGCACTTACCTTTGCTGTACTCGGACTTTCCTTTGCTATCTGGTCTGAATCCCAGGCCGTACTACTCGACGGGGCCTTTAACCTGATCACGGCCCTGATGGTGCTGTTTGCCATGCGCA
>CAZXOJ010000554.1:0-2198 GCA_964642325.1 uncultured Bacteroides sp.
TTGGAATGGAGGCGGTCATCTGCTGGAATAGCCGGGAATATGAGAGAATTACTCGTTTTGTAACTGCCGTACGGATATGAACCGTAGCTCCTGCTGTGTCCTGTTGAGGTGGATATGACCATGGAACCAGGAAAGAGCTTCTTCCAGGTTTTCCAGGGCATCTCAATCAAGGGTAATATGACAGGCTCAGCACCAATCAGTGATCCATTCACACATTCGAGACGGATCTGGGACCAGTTTGAACCGGTTTTCCGGTCATAGGGAATGAGGTTGGAATTGTATAGGAGTCCGGATACACCAAACGTTGTTATATCCTCCTCAATCATCCTCCCCCATCCTATCCCGGTACCTGTCAGGGGACAATAAGTCACGGCAATGGCCTGTCCCCCGACCTTGTCATTAATAATCTCGTGCCAGTCCAGGATGTCATGGGGATAGGCAACAACCTCTCCATTGTAATAATACCCAAGCATCAGGTCTTCATCTTCCAGGTAGTGGTTAGTAGGATCGTCAACACTGACCCGTTGCGGGTCTTGTAAGGCAGGTATGCCGTCTTTACCGGGACCGCCATCCCTTACCTCGTTCTGTGGAATCAGCCAGTCCCCTCCCGCGTTATTCGAAGGATTATTGCCGCTTGGGCCGGAATTGTTAGTTTCACAGCTGCTCGTACTGATCGTAAATGCAAGTACGAATGATATAAACATATTTGTTTTCATTTTCTTGATTTTTAAAATGTTAAGGCGGAATTCTTTTTACCGCTCAGTCGATAATAAATCCCTGCTGTAATACGAAAGCTGGTAGTTAGCTGTATTCCTTGCAGGTTGGCATAAACAGGGATCTCCCCTGCCAGCCGTATATGTAAATCCGGAGACGGATGGTATACCAGTCCAGGTACAATATATATCCACTTACCTCCTGTATTGGGGAGCTGGTTGCCTCCTAGGAGATCGGGACCGGCTGTTCGGAAACGCAAAAGCAGGGATGGATCAAATATATGCCTGCCAGCCAGTAATTGTTCTGATATTCCTGCGATTGCCTGGAATTCATTGCCAAACTTGTAGGTTGTGAATTCCAGATAATTTGCATTTTTGCCGGTATGCCTGTAAATCATCCTGAGGGAAAGATTAGTACTCGGCCTGATAATACCCTGCCTGCTTAGTAGTCCCCATCCGATCATATCCCAGGCACCACTCCCTGGCTGAAGATCAGCATTGTAGGTTATTCCGTCAGCACTCACCATGTCCGACCTTCCCAGGGGGATTTTTGGTCCAACCCCGGTGATCAATTCCCATTTCTTACCCTCCCCGCCTGCAAACCTGTATGAAAGCAATACTACTGCATCCCCTACCCCATGAAGAAAGTCCGTATTGACAGATCCGAATTGTTCAACCCTCCTTGTCTGGAGGACATAAGTAAACAATCCGCTGATATACAGGCGGTCTGAGATGGAATAGCCCGTTTCAAACAGGAAGGATTGGGTAAGGCGTCGGCGCGATTTATCCTGTACCCTTTCCCTTCCCTGTTTCAGGGTATTCATGTAGTTCAAATCATAGGATGGGGAAAACTGCCAGGTACCGCTGGCAGCTGAGGGCATACCAAGGTTGCCGGTCAGGGGTACGCCCCCGGAACAGCATGTTTGTCCATTGATATCCCGGTCAAGGAAAGGAAGTAGAAATAATATGAGAATGATTTTCCCTCTCATGATAGCAAAAGTACCATGAAGAGTGTAGTTGCACTGTCACCTGGCAGACAGGGGCCTGTTAAATTACTGTGAAAAAGAGATCTTACTTGAGCTCAAGCTTTAGCTTCTCAACCCAGCCATTTACCCTATCCTTGTTTTTGCTTCCCTGGGATTCAAAATCAATGCCCAGTCCAATGAACTGGTCTCCCCTCTCAGCCCGTGAAGATTCGTAGGAATAACCTTCAGTTGATGTAAATCCGACCAGCCTGGCACCCTGTGCTTCCATAATCTCACCAAGGATCCCCATGCCATCCAGGAAGTTCTCAGGATACCCTTTCTGGTCTCCCAGTCCAAATATGGCAACCCGCTTACCCTTCAGGTCCATGTCCTCGATATCGGGCAGAAATTCATCCCAGTGGTTAGGTAGTTCTCCATCAAACCAGGTAGCTGTTCCACAGATAAGGTTGTCATATTTCATGAACTCATCTGCCGAGACCTCCTCTACGTTTACCATTTC
>CAZXOJ010000555.1:0-2185 GCA_964642325.1 uncultured Bacteroides sp.
AAGATAAACAATAAAATATTTTTGTTTAAACAAAAAGAGTCTTTGTCAGGTAAAATCCCAGAAGATCTAATGAAAGAATTATAATAAAAGTCCTATTAGGAAACAGGAGATCTCTGCTCAAGGCAGGATAATGGAGAGTAAAAAGAAAAGCTGGCGATTTCTATTGGATATAAGGCATCAGGTCCTGTGCACTGCTTAAACGAATGATATTGCCGGGGAGTGTGCCGCTGATCTGAGATACCTGGTAACCACTGATGTAAATGGTTTTATCATGGAATGTGGCTGAAAGTTTGATGAGGTAATCCATGAGATCCATACCTGATTGAGCAGCGACGATGGAGGTAAGCAAACAATCTACCTTGAGGACAGTGCTTGCTGAGGCCATATCGGCCAATGGGACCCATTGGCCAAGATAGGTAACTTTATGCCCCCTTTTCTGGATTAGGTAACTATAAAACAGGAGTCCGATTTCGTGCAATTCACCCTCAGGCAAATAGAGCAGAAAGTGCTTGGGGGAAGGATGGTTCGCCGGAATCACGGAATCAATGCCAACAATGATTTTCTGACGGATAAGGTGCGTTATAAAATGTTCCTGGGCTGGGTTAATGGCACCGGTCTGCCAGAGGATGCCAATCTTCTCAAGGAAAGGGTATACAATTTTAAGAATTGCATCCTCAAATCCCAGCTGTAAAATAGATCTTGAGAGCAATTTTTCGAGTTTATCCTGGTTCAGGTCTACCATGGATATCACAAGGCTCTCAATCAGGCTTTGATAATCGGATGTATCACTC
Source organism: uncultured Bacteroides sp. (assembly GCA_964642325.1). Lineage (GTDB taxonomy): Bacteria > Bacteroidota > Bacteroidia > Bacteroidales > SM23-62 > SM23-62. The sequence continues at coordinate 792 of CAZXOJ010000555.1, forward strand.
GAAATGATAACGATCTTCTCGGCCATCTCTTTCTCGTTCATGGAAGCAATGTGAGAAATTTTGATACCATGCCGGTTGAGAATGGACACGTTCAGGATTCGTTTCAAATCAGCATCACTGTAATGGCGAATGTTGGTATCAGTTCTTTCCGGATGAAGCAGACCATACCGTTTCTCCCAGATCCTGATGGTATGGGCTTTAATTCCGGATAAACGTTCGAGATCTTTGATAGAGTAGTTTGCCATTATGAGATCAGCCATTTTGAATTAGTTCAAAATTTATATAGGCTTTAACAATAATCCAAATAAATTGTTTAAAATTTTCTTATCAGCATGATCCCGTCGCGCACCGGAAGTATAACCTGCTCGACCCTTTTATCCTTCCTGATATGCTCGTTAAAGGCCAGTATGCCACCGGTAAAATGATCACCGTTTTGAGGCTCCTGGATGACCTTACCACCCCATAACACGTTATCAGCCAGTATAAATCCTCCTGTCCTGACCTTTGGCAAAACTAGCTCATAGTAATCCAGGTACTCGTCTTTCTCCGCATCCAGGAATACTAGGTCAAAAGAATCATTCAGGGTGGGTATAATATCCATGGCATCACCGATTAAAAGTGAAATGGAATCTGCATTTCCTGACCTGGAAATATATTTCTCAGCAAAAGCAGTAATCTCATCATCTTTTTCTATAGTTATCAGTTGTCCATTCTCAACCAGGCCTTTTACCAGGCATATGGAAGAATAGCCGGTGAATGTGCCTATTTCGAGGATCCTTGAAGGCCGCAACATCCGGCTGATCATTTCAAGGATCTTCCCTTGCAGATGACCTGCCAGCATCTGGGGGTGGACGGTTCGAACCCAGGTTTCCCGGTTCAGTTCGGCAAGGACTGGATCCTCCGGGGAGGTATGATCAAGGATGTACTGCTCTAATCTGGCATCTGGATTATTCATCAACCATGTAGTTATTTTATACAAAAGTCAGGCTGGAGAGTATTGTATTATCCAGCACTTCATTGGCAATTTCCAGGACCTCTTCAGCCGTTATTCTGTCGATCTTTTTAGCAATCTCCTTAAGGTCATCAAACTTATTGTAGACCAGGTAACTTTTCGCCATTGACAGCATAAGTGTTTCATTGTTTTCTGCAGAAATGGCGATTTGTCCCATCAATTGTCGTTTGGCCCTTGATAATTGCAAAGTCCCAAGTTTCTTTTCACGAAGCTTGGAGAACTCCCTGATGACTACATTTCTGCTTTGTTTGAGCTTGCTTTTATCGCCTGAGAAGTAAACACTCAATACACCGGTATCAGAATATGGACTGTAATGTGATTCGGTATGGTAGGAATAACCGTTCTTTTCCCGGAGAGATAAATTCAGCCTGGTATTCAGTCC
>CAZXOJ010000556.1:0-2175 GCA_964642325.1 uncultured Bacteroides sp.
ATGCCCGATTTTTATATTCGTTTGATTTTTCTTCGATTGAATATCCTGGATGTTTTCCTCGATCAGACTTGTACTGACCGCAGTATTAAAATTAAAATCATAGTTGAGATTAACTTCTCGGTTTTCTCCTTTAAGATCAAACATCCTTACCACGACAGACTGGTCATCTTCAGCCTTTTTAATGGTTGAGATAATTATATCTTCCCCATCCAGTGAGAAAAAGCTTTTTTCTTCGGGCAATCCCGCATCCGCGTAGGGCTTTGGATCTACCACGGCAAATAATCTTTCATTGGCCTGCCTGCCAGTTTTATAACCATTGATCCACCCGGAATGATGGGAGTTCAGCGAGAAAGAAAAATGATGATTGCCTGTCTGCAGGTACTGGTTCCCTTCTGAATGACAGCTCACACGCGAAGCCAGTAAAATGGGTTGCAGTAAAACAGTCGAAACCGGATCATCGGTTGGATCCAAATAATCAGCCACTGCCACAGAAGAACTCAGCGTTACCCCGAATAAATCATCCGATGCACCAATCCAGTTTTCAATCCCCCGGGGGTGGAGATCCTTTGCCGGGACATTATACCTTTCACCGGCTGCCCCTTCCATCTCATCTTTACCCACTTCAACCACGCCGAAAGGTACTTCGTAAGCAACCTGTCCATCATCCATTTTCAAAGGCAGGGCCATGCGAAATTCACGGTATAAAACGCCCTCCCAGTTTAATAAGGAGATTTCAAAGTCAATTCGCTTTATGCCATGATAAAGAATTATTTTTTGTTCAACCACGGCATGGGGCAATGCACTACGCCTGGTCCAGGCACTGAAAACATCTCCGGATTCTCCGGACTCCCATTTGGCCGGATGATCCCCGGATTGAGCAAATCCTTCCATAGAAGGCTGCTGGATTTTGTCAAATTCACCGGCACCATTTCCTATCGATTGCATGGTAAAAACCTCACCGGCGGTAAACCTGCTGGCATCTATCAGTTCCTTTTCCAATCCCTTGTCATAAATGCTCCGTAATCCTCCTTTTCCCAGCTCAATTTTATAGAAACTGTTCTCCATGGAGGGAACAGATCCGGAATTTCCTTTGTCCTGTGAGTTTTTTACATAGAAGGTTTTATAGCCGATGGATGGTACCTTCCCGGCCACAAAACATACATTCGCAAGCTGTATGCTTCCATCCCTGTATTCCTTTTCAACCTGGTATTGAAGAGGAATATCATTTCCTCCGGCATCTGTCATGGTTATTGACATGGCATCACCTTCATTGAAGCCAAGCTGATAATTCACAATATCAGTCCTTTCCCAGTTCAGGCTGTTAAACACGACTACCGGAACTCCTTTTTTGGAGCTTGAATTAACATGGGAGGCTATGGAACGGGTAGAATGTTCAAGAATTTGATAGGCTTCACTACGTGCGAACTCATATTTTCTCCTGAACAGGTCATCGGTTATCTGGCCATTTTTACCACCCCAGCCATGGTCAGGAAATATTTTTGCTTCCCAGGCTTCATTAAACCTCGAGGAAGGATAACTTGCATACGATTGTTCTGTCAGGGCCTTTATGGTAGCAAATTTCTCGGCCATTGTCAACAGTATATCCCCTTCCCTGCTGGCCTTGACAGCTTTCTGGTGGGAAGGCCCGTGGATATATAGCCAGAGGGCAGGGCGTTCACCGCTGATGGAGGGTAGCGGGATGGCTGCATCAACAAATGATGTAAACAGTTCGGGAGTCGTAACAATATTGAACCGGGGCAGGTTGATTTGGGTATTTACACCATTTTCATCCGACAATTCAGCTATGCTTTCCCATTGACTTATGATATGAGAATAATCATTCGCCGGGCTCATATCCCAATCTGATAGAAGCGGGACAACATTTTCCGTTGATGCTGTTGCATAATACTTTTCCCACTCCATGGAACTTTTGGCAATATATTCAGCAGCATCATAAAAACCTTTATGAAGAGGCGTATATGCTTCACTGTAGTGACCTGGAGAATAGGCTGTCACCGAAGATCCATCCGGGCTGAACCAGTTAAAAATCCCTTTCTCGTGCCTGCTTATCACCATGTTTGGAACACCAGCCTTTTTCAGGATCTGTGGCATTTGCAATGTCCTGCCAGGTACATCAACATTCCAATAGGTATTGGCATCATAGCCAAATTCATC
>CAZXOJ010000557.1:0-2169 GCA_964642325.1 uncultured Bacteroides sp.
AAAAGATGGAAGCTGTACTTGATAATCCGTATATTCTTCTGTTCGACAAGAAAGTATCCGTAATGAAAGACCTTCTCCCGGTACTCGAATCCACAGCTCAGACAGGAAGGCCCTTGCTTATAGTATCCGAAGATGTGGATGGTGAAGCGCTTGCCACACTTGTTGTTAACAAATTAAGGGGATCCCTTAAAGTAGCAGCTGTTAAAGCTCCGGGATTTGGCGACAGAAGGAAAGAGATGCTTGAAGATATTGCCATTCTGACAGGTGGAACCGTTATTTCTGAAGAAAAAGGTCTGAAACTTGAAGGTGCGACCCTCGATATGCTCGGTCAATGTGAAAAAATTTCCGTTGACAAAGATAATACAACTGTAGTAAATGGTTCAGGAGATAAAGAAACCATTAATGCAAGGGTGAACCAGATAAAGGTACAGATTGAAAATACTACCTCTGACTATGATAAGGAAAAACTCCAGGAAAGACTTGCCAAGCTGGCTGGCGGAGTTGCCGTATTGTATGTTGGTGCTGCATCAGAAGTTGAGATGAAGGAGAGGAAAGACCGCATGAACGATGCATTGAACGCTACCAGGGCTGCCGTTGAAGAAGGCATTATTGCCGGAGGTGGAGTAGCTTACCTCAGGGCTGTTGATGCTCTCGAAGGTGCCGAAGGAGAGAACGATGATGAGACAACAGGCATTGCCATTGTCCGCAGGGCCCTTGAAGAGCCACTCCGCATTATTGCTGAAAATGCTGGTGTAGAGGGTTCCGTCGCCGTTCAGAAAGTGAAAGAAGGAAAAGGAGACTTTGGATTCAATGCCAGGACAGAGACCTATGAGAATCTGCTTAAAGCTGGTGTGATCGATCCTGCAAAAGTTGCCAGGATTGCTCTCGAGAATGCTGCCTCTATTGCAGGCATGCTCCTGACAACCGAGTGTGTGCTGGTAGATGAGCCTGAGCCAGAACCTCCAATGCCAGCCGGCCCTCCAGGTGGTATGGGTGGAATGATGTAAGCAAACATTACATCTATATATTCATCAAGCCCTGTTTTGCAACGGTACTGCCGGAGCAGCACAGGGCTTTTTACTTTTCTGGAGTCCAATGATTTCACCTCATATATCCTCATCTCTTAGGCATTTAACAATAGCTGATTTTAACTATCTTTGTTCTTCATTTTTAGTCTATGTCCTGGTCCATGAATAACATACGAAACTTCTGCATCATTGCCCATATTGACCATGGCAAAAGTACCCTGGCCGACCGTATGCTGGAGCTGACTAAAACGATCTCTGCAAGGGATTTGCAAGAACAGGTACTGGATGATATGGACCTGGAACGCGAAAGGGGAATTACCATAAAGAGCCATGCCATTCAAATGGAAATGGAGCAGGACGGTGAAACCTTTTATCTTAACCTTATAGATACGCCCGGGCACGTGGATTTTTCCTATGAGGTATCCAGGTCGATCGAAGCCTGTGAAGGGGCATTGCTCATTGTGGATGCTACACAGGGGATACAGGCCCAGACCATTTCTAACCTGTACCTCGCCCTGGAGAATGACCTGGAGATCATCCCGGTAATGAATAAAATGGATCTGGAGGCTGCTATGCCTGATGAGGTATTGGACCAGATCGTGGACCTGGTTGGTTGTGAAATAGATGATATCATCCTTGCAAGTGGTAAAACTGGTTTTGGTGTTGATACCATACTGGAAGCCATTATCACAAGGATTCCTTCCCCCAAGGGCGATCCTGACAAACCCCTGGAAGCGCTGATTTTTGATTCTGTGTTCAATTCCTACCGTGGGATCTTCGCCTATTTTCGGATATTTAACGGAACCATAAGGACCAACGATTCTGTCAAATTTTTTGCCACCGGGCATAAATATGATGCTGATGAAGTTGGTGTGCTAAAACTGAAACCAGAACCCCGCAAAGTACTGAGTGCCGGGGACGTTGGATATATTATATCCGGGATCAAGAACTCAAGCGAAGTTAAAGTTGGGGATACCATTACCCATGTCGAGAATCCTTGTGAAGCTGCCATTGAAGGATTTAAGGATGTTAAACCCATGGTATTTGCCGGGATCTACCCGGTAGATGCAGATGACTATGAGGAGTTGAGAACTTCCATGGAAAAACTCCAGCTGAATGATGCATCTCTGACCTATGAACC
>CAZXOJ010000558.1:0-2169 GCA_964642325.1 uncultured Bacteroides sp.
GGGCCCACTGCCGGGTGGGAATGGATGCAGTCGAGTCCACCGGGATTTACATCCACCCTTGCGGCATCTTCCCACATAAATGAAATGTTCATTTTTCCATCTGAGCTTTCCCTGGCTACAAAACCATCTTTTACATGAGCACGCTGGATTGAATCTGTATGGTCATTACGGTCACCCACCGCATAATGATTATAGTCACCTACCACTCCGGCCTCTGAAATAGAGAAAATACCTGAATTTTGACTGGCTAAATAACTTCTTTCTCCGCTGGTATCGGAGAAAGAAGCATTACTTTCAATAGGTGCGAGGCATATGGCAAGCTGTGCATAATCTGTCCAATCCACCTGCCCTGAGTTCATGACATCAAGCTCAAGCATAATGGCAGAGGCTGACAAGGGAATTAGTGTGCATTTAAAATCCATACTCTTGATCTCTGTAGTGAGCCGGCCGGTGACCTGCAGGTTACCGTACCTCCTTGCAAGCCACACTCCATCAATAGGATGGGCATTCTCGCTTCGATCCATGTCCGTATCGAAAATGGCCAGTTCAGGCAGCCAGAGGTTAAATGCATAAGCAGGGTATGCCATGAATCTCAGGGTAAGGCCATACTCATCATTCAATGCGATTTTTACCAGTTCTTCCTGGGAGGGTGATGTAACCTGTGCCTGTGATGATCCCGGAATGGCCAGGTATAACATGCAGGCCATCCATATCCGTAGTGCCAATCCGATTATCCTGGTAGTATTTTCTATTATTTGAGTCATGTTGCAAATCAATTTTCAAAATATAAAATTATACTTTTCCATGCGATTGTAATTAACATAAGCGTTCTATTCAAGGTATTTGATTTATTATCCGCAAGGTATTAACTTGCAATTATGCAATATATCGGGGGGGAATACTAATGAAATTAGAAGAAGCAAAAAGCAAATATGAGCGGCAACTTCTTGGCAAACCCAATGTTGTCGGGGTCATGACAGGACATAAGGTCAGGGGAGGAGAGAGGATAAATGAATTAAGCATCGTCTGCCTGGTGGAGAAGAAAATGGCTGCAGAGACCTTGCAAAGGAAGGAGCTGGTTCCGGCCACTATCCAGGATTTTCCTACTGATGTAATCCAGGTTGGAAAATTACGAGCCTTTGACATCGACAAAAAGGCAAAGCACAGGCCCTGTCCCATGGGAACATCCGGAGGTCATCTGCAGGTAACTGCCGGCACAAACGGGGAGTTGCTGAAAGAGCGTAATTCTGGGAACTTATGTATTGGCACCAACAATCATGTAGGAGCAAACGCTAATGATGCCCGGGTCGGTGATCCATACCTTCAACCAGCTGTTTTGGATGGGGGGCGTTATCCGGATGATGTGATCGGCCACCTGCTTCGATTCATTCCAATTGTTTTTGAAGATGAGCAAGGAGGATGCGGTGCTGCAAGGTTACTGAGCAGCACTTTTAACTTTTTTACCCGCTTGATCGGTAGCAAGACGAAGTTAGTATCAGTCCTCAGATCAAGGCGAGACAACCTTGTTGACGCGGCATTGATCGAGGTGGCTGCCCGGGATGTGAAGTCAGACATCGTGGGGATCGGCGTACCCAAAGGTACCAGGGAAGCCCGGCTGGATATGTATGTGCAGAAATCTGGAAGGACTACCTGTCATACAAAGGGAGGGATAATTACCGGTATTGATGCAACTGTTGGCCCCATTAGTTATGGTCCGGGTAAAAACGCATATTTCAAGAACCAGGTCATCATTAGCAAGGCAGGATTCAGTGCCGGAGGTGATTCCGGGAGCCTCATACTCGATACAGATGGTTTTGCAGTTGGAAAGTTATTTGCAGGGAGCGAGACAGAAAATATAACAATAGCTAATCATATCCACCCATACCTGGATTTGCTGGAGGCAGACCTGGTAATATAATTCCGGCTTATGGATACATTGAGCAAGGCAAAGAAGATCAGGGAAAAATATGAAAAGACCCTGATGCGGAAAAAGGGTGTTGTGGGTTGTGCAGTTGGATACAAGCAAATCGCAGGGAAAAAAACAGATCAGATTTGCATTGTCTGTTATGTAATTGAGAAAATTTCGGAGGACCAGCTTGATGAAGCAGACCTGCTACCCACTATGATAGAGGGCATCCCTACGGATGTTATTGAATCAGGTGAGATGAG
>CAZXOJ010000559.1:0-2155 GCA_964642325.1 uncultured Bacteroides sp.
ATGATATCAGGTAAATAAAATAGTCGTGGTATTTCTTAAAATGAATCAATATATTAGTATTTCTTAATTTATAAAATCCAAATAAGATGAAAACTCACTTATTTAACTTCTTAAAAAATACAGGATTAATTATCGGAATACTGCACATGTTTAATTGTACAGGCACAATGGACAAGTCGCAAAGGCCAGCGTCTCCAGGCTATCCGGTTGAATTCTCCCTCTCAAAAGCTAAACTTATGGACAAGATCAAGGGAGGATGGGCTGGTCAGACCATTGGATGCACCTACGGAGGACCTACAGAATTCAAGTTTAATGGCACTATGATCCAGGATTATACACCCATTGAATGGGATGATACCAAAATGGAATGGAATTATATAAATGGCCCCGGATTATATGATGATATCTATATGGACTTGACATTTGTGGAAGTTATCGACAAGGAAGGCATTGATGCACCTGCATCGTCTCATGCCCACGCTTTTGCGAATGCTGAGTACGCCCTGTGGCATGCCAACCAGTCAGCCCGTTACAACATACTCCAGGGGATACAACCCCCGGCCTCCGGGCATTGGGAGAACAATCCCCATGCGGATGACATCGATTTCCAGATCGAAGCCGATTTTGCCGGCCTGATGAGCCCGGGAATGGTCAACCCTGCTTCTGAAATATGTGACCGGGTAGGGCATATCATGAATTATGGTGACGGATGGTACGGAGGTGTTTATGTTGCTGCCATGTATTCCCTTGCTTTCTACACGGATGATGTTGAAATGATCGTATCAGAAGCATTAAAAAGCATTCCTGCTGAAAGTGAATTTTACCAATGTATGAATGATGTTATCCAATGGTATTACCAGTACCCCGAAGATTGGAAGCAGACCTGGTTTGAGGTGGAAAGGAAATGGTCATCCGATGTTGGTTGTCCAGCTGGCGTATTCAAGACATTCAACATAGATGCCCGGATCAATGCAGCCTATATTGTGATCGGCCTGCTCTACGGGGAAGGAGATTTTGGAAAAACCGTGGATATCAGTACACGATGTGGACAGGACTCGGATTGCAATCCGGCCAGTTCAGGGGGTATCCTGGGTACTGTTTTGGGGTATGACAATATCCCTGCATACTGGAAACAGGGAATAGAAAAGGTCGAGGATATGGACTTCAAGTACACTACCATTTCTCTGAAAGATGCCTATGAAATGAGCCATAAGCATGCGGTTGAAATGATAAAAGGCAATGGTGGAAAGGAGGAGGGGGATATGCTGACCATACTCCTGGAAGAGCCTAAGCCGGTCCGGTATGAAAAAGCCTTTGATGGGCATTTCCCGATACAGAGAATGGATTTTGGATGGGACGGAAAGAAGCTGGAGAGCAATGGGAATTTGGAGTATAACTTTGATTTTAACGGGATAGGTTTTGTTCTTCTTGGAAGGTCACAAAAACAGCAGCGTGAAAAGAAGGATATGGACCTCCTGCTGGATGTTTTCATCGATGGAGAACTCCATGAACAGGCTATTCTTCCAACTTCAAACCGGTCACGCAGAAATGAACTGACCTGGAAATACAACCTGGCGGATGGCAGCCATAGTGTCCGGGTTATATGGAAAAATCCTGAAGAAGGATACGGCATTACCATGGCCGATGTCCTGGTTTACGGTCCCCAGTCTAAAAACTTTACGAAATAGTGTAATCACTCATAATGGTGTAAAAATATGAAATACGGATTTTTTAATGACAAAAGCAGGGAATATGTAATAGATAATCCAGCAACCCCATGGCCCTGGATCAACTACCTGGGTACGGAGGAATTCTTTTCCCTGATCTCCAATACTGCCGGTGGATACAGCTTTTACAAAGATGCCAGGCTGAGGAGGATCACCCGGTACCGGTATAATAATGTACCCATGGATGTTGGCGGGAAGTACCTGTATATCAATGAAAAAGATGATGTGTGGTCACCAGGCTGGAAACCCGTGAAGGCCAAGTTGGATCATTATCAATGCAGGCATGGAATGGGATATACCATCTTGCAGGGTGAGCGGAACGGACTGGCAGTAGAATCCACATTTTTTGTCCCCCTTGGATATAACGGGGAGATCCAAAGGGTAAAGCTTGAAAATAAAACAGCTGAGGTAAAACAATTTAAATTATT
>CAZXOJ010000560.1:0-2136 GCA_964642325.1 uncultured Bacteroides sp.
AGCAGCATCGGGTTCTTTCGTGCCTTTTTTAACAACCTGTATCCCAGCAACCAGGCCTTTACTAACTAAACATCCCAATACATCAGGATATTTTGCCTGAATTTTCTCCAAACCGGGTTTCAGTACATCGCCTAATTTTCTTGACTTCTTAACCAGCTTTTCATTTTTGATGATCTTTAAGTTTTCAATGGCTGAAACCACAGGCAGGGGACTGGCAGAGTGTGTGGAGGTCATGGACCCGGGACCGTATAATCCCATGATATCCTTCCTTCCAATAACAGCCGATATGGGCAGGGATGATGAAATACCCTTTCCACAGGCAACCAGGTCCGGCTTAACACCATAATGCTCATAGGCAAACATTTTTCCCGTCCGTCCAAATCCGGATTGGACTTCATCGTAAATGCTGACAATATCATGCTCCTTGCAAAATGCTTCCAGTTTCTGGGCGTATTCAACGGGCAGGAAATCCGGTCCAACCCCCTGGTAAGTCTCGGTTAGTACACCCGCAATATCAGCGGGGTTTATATCCTGGCTTTCAAGGCTGCTGAGGAATAAGTCGAAAGAAGTATCTTCATTCTTATAGCCGTCAGGAAAAGGTACCTGCACAAATGTCTTGCCTTCATCAACGAGCCAGGTTTTTAATACGGCCATACCCCCTGCCAGTTGAGACGCCATGGTTCTGCCATGGAAAGCATTCTGAAATGATACGATATATTTTTTATTCGGACCGTGCTTCTGGATTGCATATGTCTTGGCCAACTTGATACAATTCTCAACGGCTTCACTCCCGGTACATAGAATAAACACCTGATAATTTGAGGGATCAGGAGATATATCCTGGAGCATTTTTGTAAGCTCAGCTCTTTTTTCATGGACAAATACATAAGTGGCCAACAGTCGTTGATCGAGCACTTTTCTTAAGCCTTTAATAATTTTTTTACGGCCATGACCTGCATTTGTGATCAATACTCCGGATGACCAGTCTATCCATTTATTGCCCCATTTGTCGTAAACCTGGAATCCACTTGCCTTATCCCATACAACAGGTGGCTGGCCCATCATGGATACAGGTTCTGATTCGGAAAGTGTATTAAATATTTCCAGCGATTCTGGAACTGGTAACTTGGTTTGAATTGTCCTGAATTCTGTGTTGACTTTGGGTACCTTAATAGGTTCCAAACTGTACTTTGCCATTTTTTATCCTCTTTAAATTATTGGTATTTAGAAACTTCAATCAAGCGGCCTTTATCTGCTGATTCATAAATTGCGAACGTGACAGCAAGGGCTTTGATCCCATCCTCACCGCTTGTTCCTTTAGGTGCCTGTTTATCATTTTGAACGCAATCCACAAATTGGGCGATCTCATTCACATAACCCAGAGACAAAAATTCATCTACTGCCGGCTGGGTCCATCCATGTGTATAATCTGCTTTTTCGATGGCATATTCAAAACCTGGACGGCTGTAAACCGACAGTGGGGATCCTTTGGTGAGATCAATATGAATATTCCCTTCTGTACCATATATTTCGACCCTGTCGTCCATACCACCACAGGTGATGTAATTCCCCTCTACAAAGCCCCTTGCACCATTTTCAAACTTCACCAAAGCTGCAGACCAGTCCTCCCCCGTGTAATCTTTGTGTAACAAATTCTTATCCCCTCCTCCTGTTACCATTCCCATTACATGTGTAATATCATGACCTGTCAGCCAGGGAAGAAAGCCAATCGGATGAATACCAAGGTGTATCATTGCTCCACCACCGCAGTATTTTTTCTGCTGGGCAAAAATGGAATGCGAACCATTATGGGTTTCCTTTGCTTTAACATATAAAATATCCCCAATGCCTCCCTCCTGGATAATTTCTTTCGCCCTTATCAATGACGGAGCATGGACCCAGTCTTCTGCATACATTAATTTTACCTCTTTGTCCTGGCAGGCTTTTACCATTTCCAGACCATCTTCAATAGAAGTTGCCAGCGGTTTTTCACAGATAATGGCTTTCTGTCCTGCCTCAACAGCAGCAATGACAACATCCTTGTGCAAGAAATTCGGGACACAGACGCTGATAAGATCGAGCTCTTCTTTTTCAAACATCTCCCGGTAATCACCGTATCGGTTTGGGATCTGGTAC
>CAZXOJ010000561.1:0-2136 GCA_964642325.1 uncultured Bacteroides sp.
TGTGCACCCCACTAAGTTGAGGGAAATTAATGCCAGTAAAATATACCAGGTGAAATTTTTAGAGATCATAATTAATAAAGGTATTTAGTATTATTTGGTATTAAGCCTAACATCCAATGGTTCCGGGAGCCATACCCTGTACCGTGCTGACCTGTCCCATATATTGCCTGCCGAACAAAAATCACAAAAATGTATTTGCGCAGGAGGTTCCAGGGTAGCTTTTGTGCCGGTGCCAAGTTTTAAAGGAGCTGTAAAAGCCATCCATACCGCTGCCGGTTTTTCAACGGATAATTTCAAATCCACATACCCTTTTTCATGCTGGATAACTGCTGCTTCATCAACATCTCCGTCTCCAAACCTTGAATCCCTTGCCAGGACAATGGGACCCCGCACGATAGCAGCATGATTATCCTGTTGGACGAGGCGACCCCTCATGTCAAGTTGCATTTCGATAATATCACCCTTCTTCCACACACGAGAGATATTCTTATAGGTTCCAGGATTTATCCCATCAATATTTTCCCCATTTACTGTTATGGAGGTTTGTTCACTCCAGTTGGGTATCCTCAATGCAATTGTAAAAGTTTCCTCTTTTACCGGATCGATATTTATGGACACCTGGCCATGTAAAGGATATTCGGTTTTTTGTTCCAACCGCACCATGCTTTTCCCAGGAAGTGAGGCTCTTGCTTTTAATTTTCCATACATGTTCACATAAATCCCGTCAGAAGCAGTCATCAAAGCAAAACGTGGCATCATAGCATACCCTCTGGGACCGTTGGCTGAACAGCAGTTGATGTCCATGTGGCATTGTCTTTCACCCGGACTGCGATGTCCCAGCAGGGGACTGTACATGGCTATCTCTAAACCATCGTGTTTGGTGGATGCCAGCAGTGCATTATAATAGGCCAGTTCGATGTTATCAGCATAACTGGACTTCCCGGTAAGGCGCAGGAGGCTATAGTTAAGCTTTAACCATGTGGTCATCACGCAGGTTTCCATGGTATGAAAAGTGGGGAGGGTCTGTTTTTCCTTTCCATGGTACCAGCATTCAAAAGAAGTCCCGGAGCCTGCCACATTTATCTCCTCTTCCATAATGTTCTCAACAGTCATTTCCACGGCCCTCAGGTAATCCGGTTCTCCGGTTACCCTGTAGAGCTCCAGCAAGCCATCATAGCAGGACATCATTTCATAGGCCTTCTGGCCATTTTCCGGTGAGAACCACCTTTCAGGATGGGGGAACCTGCTGGCCACATCAACCCCATTAAGGGCCTTATTAATAAGCTGGGGGCCATCAGCAGTTTCCCATTGATGAACAATATATTTTGCAAATTCCAGGTATTCTTCCCTCCCTGTTTTGTTATAGAGAAGGAGAAAGGGTTCCAGGATTGAACTACTGGCCATACCGTGGTAATTGCCCGTCTCAATAATGTTGGTTTTCCCGGGCCCTAACTGGGTCAAGGTGTAATCTGCCAGTTTCCGGGCAGCCTTAAGTGCCTTTTTATTTTCTGAAATATCATGATAGCGCAACAATCCCAGCATGGAATACTTCCTACCCCAAATATCCCAGTTGGTCAACTGGTTTTCTGGTGGATAATTACCAATATAACCATCAGGCAATTGAGTCTCGAGCAATTTAATAACTGCCTGGTCCATCATCTTCAGCAATCCCGGATCATGAGTATATTCCCAGGAAGCCACTGCCCCAAGCATCCACTTCCCCCAGAATTCTGATTGCCAGAGATGGGTTTCTGTTTTATGCCGGAATGGCTCTACCAGGTAATCATAATCCTGAGCCTTGACCCTGTTCTCAATAATCAGATCCGTTTTGCCACCGACGAAACCATCCAGTTCTAATTGGTCCTGCGAAATGGTTTGTAACTGGTCTGAGACAGCCTGGGACTTTGCCGGTTTAGCAATGCAGATGATAAGTATCAGTAAAATACCGAGTGTGTGATTTATCATATTAATCAATATTTTCAATGATGATGGCCAGGCCATTGCCTGCCTTTATCCTTCGATTGATATTGTCAGTGCTGCTTATTTTTTGTTTTTCAATACCCACCCGGGTAAAGGTCCCTGCATCCGGATCATCATAAAACAGGGTGGCTTCGTACTTATCTCCTGGCGCTAAAA
>CAZXOJ010000562.1:0-2127 GCA_964642325.1 uncultured Bacteroides sp.
CAGGAAATATGAGTCGCCGGATCAAGGAAAGTAATGATTCAGTGGTTGATTTGACATTGATTGATAAAGCTGGGAATTTAGTTTTCCAGGAGACCGGCCAGAGAGGGGGACTGGAGATCTCAGGTAAGATCTTTGATTATCTCAGTGATTTGAAGTAATTCGTGCTGAAAGGTGATTAGTCCGGCATAGGGCCAAAACCTACTTCTGAGAATCCCATTTTTTCAGGAAGGCTGGATAAACCTCATCCCTCACTGTTTTGAAGCCGGATTCATGTTGCAGTATCTTTTCGTAGGTGGTTCTGGCTTTTTCAAATTGTTCGATTGTCTCATAGCCCTGTCCAAGTATAAGCAACACATTCAGATACATCCAGTTGTCTTTGATCATTCCTGAATCTTTCTCCATAATCAGTACGGCTTTGCTATAAGCTTCAATGGCCTCCTCCTTCGAACCGCCAAACATTTTTGGCATATAAAATAGCGCATTCCCTTTCTCGATCCAGGGCTGGGGCCGTTCCGGACCAATCTCAATGGCATGGTTGATGTTCTTCATGCTTTCGGGTCCCAATACAACTGCCCTGATGCTGTTCATTGTAATCTTATATCCGATGAAGGCTCCCTTGAAGGCATACAATTCAGGCATCTCAGGATATTTCTCCATTAGCATTTCAAGCATCTCCTCAGCCTCCTCCAGGTTCTTTTTTGCCTCCTTATTCCTTCCCTCTTCGATAAACCAGCCAATATATCCATAATAATATCCCACCAGGTCGATTTTTTCCTCCCGGGAAAGGTCGGACTGCCTGCTTTTCATCTCCTTGATAATTGGCTCCCAGTCCCCGATCCTATCCTCAAGATAGGACTGGTAAGTTTGCTGTCGGTAAGTTTGCTGTCCGTAAGTTTGTTGAGCTGCCAGGCTGGCCATGATAATAAATAATATTACCAGCATGCTTGTTCTATGAAATGTCAGGTTTTTCATCCTATAAAGATAGTGTACAGGGCAATCCCGCTGAAAAACAGGAATTGGATCAGGAACAGGTATCGTGCCGGTCTGTTTTCAATTTTAAGATTCAGCCATTGAAATAATGAATGGAAAACAAGGGCAACCAAATACCACATTAGAAAATTACGGACCCCTGGGTACCTTGTCGGCCAGGACCACATGTCCATAACTGGGGCCACATATTCCAGCACCAGGTCATAAAAGACCATCAGTCCTGCTCCAGAAATTATCCTTGTAATCTTATTCTTAAAACTATGGTTAACGATAGCTGTTGTACAATAAACCAGGATTAACCAATTCAGTCCTATCATCACAGGAGTATCCAGGATCTTTAATCCCAAAGCCTTACCGTAAACATACTCCCCGAAAAGCACCCCTGTTTGCACACCCATTATCTCGACAAAAACGGCTAGCCCGAAAACCGTCAGAAAGGCAAGTCCCAGTTTTGGGGACCAGGAAGGCTGAAATGCCAGCACGGCGAGGAAAGACATGATCAATGAGAGAGGGGTCAGGCTGCCGAATAGGGATCTTGTTCCTTCGACCAGGAATAACATTATCCCGACAACATAATACAGGACCAGGATACCGATCAGAAGACCGGGATTGGACCTTATATGCTGGAGCAGTTTGTTCATCTTTTCGGAATTCTCTAAACCGGTTTGATAACCTGGTCAACAATTTTTGCACTGGCCAGGCAGAGTGGTATTCCTCCGCCCGGATGCACGCTGCCCCCGACAAAATAAAGGTTTTGCACAGAACTGTGTTTGTAGGAATGGCGAAGAAAGGCTGAGTACCTGGAATTTGAATGGTCGCCATACAGGGCCCCTTTCCAGCTGAGTGTGTTCTTTTCAATTGTCTTCGGGGAACCCACCTGTTCATAGCTGATCAAATCCTCTAAACTGGTATTCAGGATACGGTTGATCTTTTGAATGATATTGCGACGGGCCTCCGCGATCAACTGTTCCCAATCCTGCCCGGTATCCGGTGGAACATTGATCATTACAAACCAGTTCTCAGCATTTTTCGGGGCATCTGAAGGTACCTCCCTGGAGCTGATGAAGATATAAATGGTTGGGTCCCGGTAAATGATATGGTCATGGAAAATGTGCTGAAATTCAGCCTTATAATCTT
>CAZXOJ010000563.1:0-2122 GCA_964642325.1 uncultured Bacteroides sp.
TATTCACCACAACGGGCAAAACGGATGGCCATTTCAATATGATTTTCACCATCTGCCCTGGTCATCTCCAGCAATTCAGCATCCATTGCACCCAGGATTACATCTTCCGTACCAGAGGCTTCAGCAGCAGTCACCTGCAATTGCTTTGAAAACAGGTCCAATGGATCAGTCCGAAGGCTAGCCAGGGTGACTTCATTGGCTTCATCGAATTTACCCATGCGAATTAAAATCAGGGCTTTGACTGCATGGGCCTGGGAATTATGCCCATTGCCCTGGAGACTGTTATTTATATGCTCCAGGGCACGTTCCAGCCTGTCCTGCGAAGCAGTAAGCTGGGCAAGTTCAAAATGGGCAATAGCATACCAACCCAGGCCATAAGTTGCCCTGTTCAGGCATCTTTCTGCATCTTTCAGATTTCCCAGGTGAAGCTGGGCCATCCCCGTGTAATACCATGCTTTGAAAGATGTCTCATCCCTTTCTATAGCATTATTGAAATAATCCAGTGCCTCCTTATATAAACCACTTTTCAGCGCCAGTTCACCCATGGAGGTGTTGCAGCGGACATCACCGGGATCCCTTTTAAGTGCTTCCTGAAAATACGATTTTGCTTTTTGAACATTATTATACCGGTAAAACTGGTCACCATAGACAAAAAGCAAGTCCTGTGAACTTACTTCATCTGGCTCAGAGGGAGCCGGTGCCGGTTCTGGAAGGGGAAGATGTTCAGGCTTTTTATGGATGAATGCCAGCAGGGTATCTCCATCAGATGAAAGTACCGCTATTTCCAGCTTATACAGGTCATTCATCTCCGGGCCTGTTGCTTCTCCAAGGTATGGATCTGCGGGACCAGCATCTGTTTCTTCAGAAAATATTTCTTCCCCTTCGTATGAAACAATTATTCTAGCATCCGTGTTTGAACCGGTAGGTGACCATCCGAAAACGGCTATCCCTTCATTCAATTCCAGGTTAAGGGATCCTTCAAGGTTGGCATAATCCCATACCCCGATATCCCTTACCGGGAACCAGAAGTGACTGAAGATCTTGGTTTCTCCTGGCATCAGCCAGTAAAAGCTTGGCTGATTGTCTGAATATGCTCCGGCCTGGGGTTCAAAATAGGGCAGGTCCCCGTCGGTCAGGATTTTTTCCCAGAGGCGTCCAGCCGGGGCCGTTCCCCAGGTCCAGAGTTTCTTTCCCCTTACAATGTTATGATCGGCAAGATGAACCATGCCTGCATCTTCTTCGGGACTATACCCTCCAAAATAATCTGATGTTGATTCCACTGCAAAATAACTCGATGCTCCGGGTATATTTTTCCAGTAACTTATATCTGCACCCTCGTTCACCGGCCAGCGGAAAAATTTATGCTTGCCATGCCCGGTCATTAATTCCCCCGGAATTACTGCCTGATAGTTTTCTGTTGCCCTGACAGCACTGGTGGCCCAGTACTGGAAACTTTGTATATATGGTGTGCAGTTTTCAAGCCTGATCTTAGTTTCTACCCAGTTCCTCCCTGGATGCACAGTAGTTCCAACAGACCATCTCATCCTTTTGAGCCTTTCAATTTCACCTACCCATGCGGTCTTTGTGCCATCCTGGCTTTCGGTTATGTCCCAGTCCGTATCCCTGAATCCACTCGGCCTATGCCCTGTGGGAAAGTTCCATTCCACACCTCCTGAGATCCAGGCTCCCGTCACGGCTATCAATCCTGGTTTAATGACTTTCTGATCATACAAAAACCCGTAGCCGTTTGTTTTGTCTTCTGCACCATGCAGCCTTCCACCCAACTCAGGAAGAACGAGGGCCTTAACGTATTCATTTTCTACATAAAGGGCATTATAGGTTCTCGTACCTTTTTCATTGGTCAGCCTGTCCCACATCGTATAGGGATAACGGTGGGTCCGCCAGTCCGGCATCATCTCAGCTTCCCTGACACCAT
The DNA here is from genome assembly GCA_964642325.1 of uncultured Bacteroides sp. Classification (GTDB taxonomy): domain Bacteria; phylum Bacteroidota; class Bacteroidia; order Bacteroidales; family SM23-62; genus SM23-62. Next base: position 1,937 of record CAZXOJ010000563.1, read on the forward strand.
AGGTAGGCAAAGTGAGGGGCTCCTGGTATGCTTTCACCTGGGCATTGGCAGGGTGAGTCACTAAAATCAAAAGGATTATGCCTGATACGTTTCTTAAACAATTCAATCTCATTACTTTTTATTTGTTTAGTATTAGTTTGATTTAAGGATGATCTTATGTTCTGGTCCGATTACACCAAATTTATT
>CAZXOJ010000564.1:0-2083 GCA_964642325.1 uncultured Bacteroides sp.
ATTGCAGCATTGGGATTGTTCGGGCTGTCTTCCTATACCACGCTACAGCGGACCAAAGAGATTGGCATACGCAAGGTCAACGGGGCCAGTGTCAACCGTATCCTTACATTGCTATCCAAAGAATTTGTAGAACTCATACTGTTGTCCATTCTCATTGCCTCACCCCTTACCTGGTGGATTATTGGCAAATGGCTGGCCACTTATCCTTACCAGGCCGGAATTAGCTGGCTGGTTTTTCTTATCACGGGACTACTCGTCATCATTTTTGCTTTACTGGCAGTAGGCATTCAAACCATTCGTGCCGCCAATACCAATCCTGCCCAATCACTGAAATATGAATAGCATTTTGCTATCTTAGCATCCTTATTTATCCGGTATTGAAACTCTTATATCAAATATTTCTGATAGCCTTTCTGTTCGGACAAAACATTAATGTTTATGCAGACGACCCGGTATTCAGATTGCTGGATTATGAAGAATTTAAAAGGCTCGATTTATACCTTGCTGATCATGATATCAATGCCTTGTATGGTGACAGTGCTACCACATTGCTTGTATATTCGCTACTATACAGTAACAACAAGGTAACCCAATACCTTATTGACAAGGGGGCAAATGTCAACCAGTTTGTTAATGGGAAAAGCCCCCTGATGTATGCTGTTGAAAGGAGAAATAAAACAAAAGTATCCTTGCTTGTATCCCACCAGGCAGAAATTAATGCACTGGATTCATTGCATAATACATCCCTTATATTGGCTGCCCGGCATGGGGATATCAAAATAGTAAAATACCTCGTTCGCAACGGTGCCGCACTTAATCATCAAAACCAATTCAAGTCTTCTGCATATGATGAGTCGGTCAGTTATTCCCATCGCGAAATTTCAAAATACCTTCGGGATCAATATGTGAAAAAATTACCTGATTTTCATGATGGTCCCTATGTCAAGTGGAAAGGAAAGCGAACGATAAAGGCATTTTACATGGTCCATGATTCAGCCAGGCATATGACATCCAGGCCTAAAGAAAGCTTCCGGGCTGAATCCAATCCATTCTTAATGATTGGATTTTCACAGGACAGCTTGGATTACCTGGTCAGTAAACACAAGGAAATACAAGCTGATCAAATTCAGGGCGTGAAGAAAATCATGGTAATTGGTGATATTCATGGTGGCTATGACAGCCTGCTTATTTTTCTGCGAAGTAACGGTATTATAGATTCCGATTATAACTGGATATGGGAGAAGGGCCACCTGGTTTTTCTGGGAGATATCTTTGACCGTGGCGATAAGGTTACAGAAGCATTGTGGTTGATATACCGGCTCGAAGGCCAGGCATCGAAAGCCGGTGGAGCAGTTCACCTGATCCTGGGTAATCATGAGATCATGGTGATGAACTATAATGATACCTATGTTGCAGATAAATACCTGTTAATGGCAGACAGGCTAAACTTGACCTATGCGGGTATGTATGGCAAACAAACCATCCTTGGACAATGGCTGAGATCGAAAAATACTATTCTCAAGATCAATGATCATCTGTTCGTCCATGCTGGCTTATCTCCGGAAATTATTGAAGCTGGATTCACCCTGCATGACATCAATAAGCATGTCAGATATTTCCTGGATTATCCGAACAAGGAGTCCCACGGGGAAGTAATTCGAGAGACCATCATGGGTAAAAATGGACCCTTCTGGTACAGGGGATACCTGGAGGACAACCATGAATATAACCGTTTACCTGATGAAGCATTAAATCAAATCCTTTCGGTATTTCAGGCAAGCAGGATTTTTATCGGACATACCAATGTTCAGAAAATCACCCCGTTTTATCAATGCAGGGTTTACGCCATGGATGTTCCTTTTTATTCTAATGGTGCTGAAATGCAGGGCATTACCATCGAAAACGATGTTTTGTACCTTGTAAATTCATCTGGCAACAAGGATGAATTCCGATAATTTTTATTACTTTGGAATAAATCAAATCCATCTCTTTTTAATTCATTTGGCTTCTAATTTCAACAAGGTGATTCCCTTGAAATTTCTACAAATGATGAAATCAATTAATAAAAATATCCTGGCTTTTC
>CAZXOJ010000565.1:0-2077 GCA_964642325.1 uncultured Bacteroides sp.
GGTTATTAAAAAGAAATATTCCGGAACCGTTGCCTTTGAATATGAGAAAGACGCCAATGATCCATATCCAGGACTCTGTGAATCAGTTGGTTATGTAAGGGGCGTATTGGCGACGCTATAGCACTTCTTCGTGTACCTGGTAATCAGGTTCTTGGTTTGACTTGTTGATTAGATAACCCAGCACTTAAATGAAGAGAAGGAACTTCTTTAAAATTTCATTGCCAGGCCTGGCAGGGTTAAATCTTGTCTCCTGCACAGGTTCGATTTCTCAGGATCAAAAGATTGAGGATGGGAAAGTTATAGAAAGGCAAAAGCAAACTGAGATCAAAGGGAAATATGATCTTGTGGTTTGTGGGGCTGGTCCTGCTGGAGTATGTGCTGCCATTACAGCTGCCCGTGCCGGTGTCAAGACCTTGTTGATTGAAGTAAACGGGTGCCTGGGAGGAACCTGGACCGCTGGACTGCTCAGCTGGATATTGGACTGGCAGACCAAAGATGGCCTGATTGCTGAAATCACCATGAAACTGGTTAACTCAGGCGCATCACCAGATTTTTACAAGGGGAATAGTTTCCCCTTCGAGGTCGAACAAATGAAAGTGTTGCTGGAAGGAATGTGCCGTGAAACAGGGAAGATTGATGTTTTGCTGCACACTCGCCTGGTTGATGTTATTAGGGTAGATGATTCCATCACACACGTGATCACTGAATCCAAAAGTGGCAGGGAAGCCTGGGAAGGGAAAATCCATATCGACTGCACTGGTGATGGTGACCTGGCAGCATTGGCCGGTTGTGAAATCGATATTGGGGATCCTGAATCCGGAGAAACTCAGCCTTTTACGTTGCTATCCATGATTTCGGGAGTTACCTATAAAGAAATTGAGCCATTTGTCAGGAAAAAGAATGATAAGGGATCAAAACAGAAGGTGTTGGAACAAATGAATAAGGCCGGACTAAACCCGAGCATCAAGATCCCAGGTATCTTCCCTGTCCGGGATGATCTATTCATGGTTATGTTCAATCATATATATAAGAGGTCTGGCATCAATACCAGGGATGTTACCCTGGCCACTATGGATGCCCGGGCTGAAACAAATAAATTGGTCGAGGGACTAAGATCCCTGGGAGGGCCATGGAAAGACCTTTATCTTGTCGCTACTGCTGAACAGATAGGAATCAGGGAAGCCCGCCGCATCAAAGGTCTTTACACCGTTACCAAAGAAGACCTGATAAATGGTAAAAGGCATGATGACGCTGTGTGCCAGGTGAATTTTGGTGTAGATATACATTCCCTGAAGCAGCAAGATGAAGATTCCGAATCAAGAAGTTATAGCCGGGGAATAAAAAGCAAACCTTATGATATCCCTTTGAGATCACTGATCTCAAAGGATATAGTTAACCTCATGATGGCTGGCAGGAACATATCCGGCGATTTTATTACATCTTCAAGCTATCGTGTTTCCGGGAACGCTGCAAAACTGGGAGAAGAAGCCGGGAAACATGCTGCAAATTGTTTAGTCAATAATGAATTGCCAGCTTCTCCTTACAAACAATTATATCTATAAACCATGCGAAATTTATTATTTCTCTTTCTCGTGACTGTCACCTTTTCCATCAGTACCTATAGTCAGGATTCCTGGTACACACAGGGAGATTTTACACCTGAATCCAGGATGGAATTCACCATTTCAAATCCCCTGGATATTGATCGTCAAAATTGTGCGGTTGTCATCAACCGTGATAATTTTCCAATGCCGGATATCCATGAAATGTGGATTACGATTGTTGACCCCGAATTGCCTCCTTTTGAAGGGCCTTCGGAAGAATTGCTTCGGCTGCAGGGTGGGCACCAGCTGAGGGAGGAGACCAATGGGCATGCTATTTTTCACCAGATGGATGACCTGGATAAAGATGGTATATGGGATGAAATATTTTTCCAGGTGGATATACCGGCAAATTCAAGCAAGACCATCTTTATTTACCTGGGAGAAAATATCCGGGGTTGGAACAAGCACTTTACCCATGCCAATATAGGGAGCTACTGCAGGCATCAGATGCCATTCTGGGAGAGTGAGAATGT
>CAZXOJ010000566.1:0-2014 GCA_964642325.1 uncultured Bacteroides sp.
ATTAATTTTTTAAGCTGTACCTCATCACGGTGAATTGTCCTGATTTCACTCTGGTACTGTTCCAGATACTGGTTTATCCTGCTTTTTATCTGAGCCTTTTTAGCATCAACGATCAGCTGGATATAAACCGGGTAATATTCTTCCTGCAGGTAGAATCTGGGTTTGGCCCGCTTGTTTAAATAATGTTTTACTGTAATTTTTTTATTCGGCATGACCCCTTAGTTTCCATCATGCCTTTTTCGGCATGCTGTTTTCACCAACAGTAAAAATATAAAAAATGTTGGAAGAGGGGCATAGATATTCTATCAGGATGGTTTGAGCAGCCTTGTAAGAAAGTTTCTCAGTCAGTTGTTGGACTTTCAAAATCCATCATCTGATGAGCTGAATACATTTTGAGGTAAAATAGATAATCCGGTATTACCTCATTGGTATTCAATACCAATTCCTCACTTGCTTCGAATATTTCTTCGGGATATATCATCATCATTGAATTAATAATATCACCCAAATTCTACAGCTTTATTAAGCTCCCATTAAGTTAACAATAAATTTACAAATAGTACACAGGAGGTTACCAACATATTTCTGCTTGTCAATGCTAACCATCTTTTGAACTATATTTTATCCAAACGGGTTATTCTTGTCTTAATAGCTTCATTAATAGCATCCCGGAATTCATGCATTTGTAAAGATCTCCGTAAGGTTGGTGTTTCCCATGCCCTTCCGCATGGACGGTATTGTGGCATGATATTGACGTATGTATCTTCCGAGATTTCTTTTGCGAGGTAGTTCATAACTTCTTTTGTACCAGCAGTTCCTTCAGGCATTACCAGGTGGCGTACCAGGAGCCCCCTCTCTGCCAGGCCGGAAGGATTGATAATAAGGGGGCCGGTTTGCCTGTGCATTTCGGCTATTGCCAGCTTTGCAAGCTCAGGATAATCCTCGGCGAGACAGGTTTCCCGGGCTATGTCAGGATCCCAGAATTTAAAATCAGGCATGTAAATGTCGATGATCCCATCCAGATGCTGTAGGGTTGAAACATGATCATACCCCCCGGAATTATATACAAGCGGAATGGTCAGCCCATTTTCTATAGCAATAATCAAGGCCTGCAGGATTTGAGGAACAACATGTGATGGGGTAACAAAGTTGATATTGTGACAACCCAGGGCCTGAAGTGATAACATCATCTCAGCAAGTTCCCATGATGTAACAGGCTGTCCCCTTCCTTCATGGCTGATATCAAAATTCTGGCAGAAACTGCACAACAGGTTACAATTTGTAAAGAAAATGGTACCGGATCCCCTGCTTCCTGATATCGGTGCCTCTTCACCATAATGAGGCATATAACTTGAAACAATGGCATGTTCTCCGGTTTTACATGTACCCGTATCTCCGGATAACCTGTCGGCATGGCAATTCCTGGGGCATAAGGTGCAATCCTTCAGCTCCCCAAAAAGGAACTCCGCCCTCTCCTTTAAAGTGCCCTCTTTATATGCTATCAGATAGGATGCTTCCATTGAAAAAGCTTAGGTGATCTAAATTTAATGAATCCAGGCAAACAAATTTGCTACATATATGTCAATCTTGGTTACAGGACTGTTAGATTTCAGGACTGTTGATGATGTATATTTGTATTAGAAAGTTTAGGAAACAAAAAACCAACAATATCATGAAAACCACAAGTCAAACCACCAGATCTTTTCCGAAGCCTGTTACGTTTTCACTTTATGTAGGTGCCGTAGTAATATTCTGTTTCTTTAACTGGGTTGCCCTTCAGGCACAGGGTTCTTCAATAAGCCTTGAGAACCGCCTGGCTGCTGCACTGGTTGAAGAGGTTGAAAGAGATATCGAATTGGAAGGTTGGATGCTGACTATCTCAGAAGACAACCTGGCAATTGTTGAAACCCAAATTAAATTTGAACCCTGGATGCTGACCTTTTCAAATGATTATATCGCTGACAGGGAACCCGAAATTGAACTTGAGTCCTGGATGCTGACCTTCCCTGATGAC
>CAZXOJ010000567.1:0-2008 GCA_964642325.1 uncultured Bacteroides sp.
GTCCTCGCATACCTCTCAGGAAATATCATGTATGCAGATTACCTGAATATCATGTATATCCCCTTCACGGGGGAGCTGGTTATCTATATGAGCGCCTTCATTGGTGCCATGGTGGGATTTCTCTGGTACAACTCCTACCCGGCCCAGGTATTTATGGGTGATACAGGGAGCCTTTCAATTGGGGGGATCATCGCCGTTTTTGCCATTCTCATCAGGAAGGAATTACTGATCCCCATTCTTTGCGGGATATTCCTGATGGAAAGCCTGTCGGTGTTGATGCAGGTAAGTTATTTCAAATATACAAGGAAGAAGTTTGGTGAGGGTAGGAGGATCTTCAGGATGGCCCCACTGCATCACCATTATCAGTTGAAGGGCTATCCCGAACCTAAAATTGTGACAAGGTTCTGGATTGTAGGTATCCTGCTGGCAGTAGTCACAATAGTAACATTGAAAATAAGATAAAAACCAATAATATTTCAGGCTTATGATGAATAGAATTATAGTTTTGGGTGGTGGTGAAAGCGGTACTGGTTCCGCCATTCTTGCCAGGAAACAGGGGTTTGATGTATTCCTGTCTGACAATGGGCCCATTAAGACCAAGTACAAGGAGATGCTGTACAATTATGACATCCCCTGGGAAGAGAACAAGCATACCGAGAGACTGATCCTGGAAACAGATGAGGTGATTAAGAGTCCGGGTATTCCTGAGCGTTCCCAGATCATCCAGACCATTCGCAAAAAGGAAATCAGGATCATTTCTGAAATCGAATTTGCATCGCGCTTTACCAGGGCGAAAAAGGTCTGTGTCACGGGCAGTAACGGGAAAACCACGACCACATCCCTCATCCATCATATGATGAAGAAGGCGGGACTGAATGCGGGACTGGCAGGCAATATCGGGAGGAGCTTTGCCCTGCAGGTGGCAGAGGAAAACTACGATTATTATGTACTGGAACTCAGCAGCTTCCAGCTGGAAGGCATGTATGAATTCAAAGCTGATATCGCCATTTTACTGAACATAACGCCCGATCATCTCGACTGGTACGATTTTAACATGCAGCATTATGTTGATGCAAAATTCAGGATCACACAAAACCTGTCTGAAGACGAATTTTTTGTTTTTTGCTCGGATGACGAGATCACCGTCAAAGAACTGGAAAAGATCGTTGTCAAAGCCAAGGAGTTGCCTTTTGCGCTGAAGAAAAAGGATAAAGAAGTGGCTTATATCGACGACGAGGACAACCTGAGGATAGAATACGGGAACAAAGATTTCAGTATGTCGGTCCAGGACTTTGCCCTAAAGGGTAAACATAATCAATACAACAGCATGGCCGCCGGGATCACAGGAAGTGTACTGAAAATCCGCAATGAACTGATCAGGGAAAGCCTGATGGATTTCCAGGGAGTGGAACACAGGCTTGAGCAGGTACTGAGCGTTCATGGGATACAGTTTATCAACGACAGCAAAGCCACCAATGTTAATTCTACATGGTATGCGCTTGAAAGCCTGACGAGCAAGGCGGTCTGGATAGCCGGGGGGATTGACAAGGGCAATAACTATGAAGAGATCATCGACCTTGCCGGGGAGAAGATAAAGGCCCTGATATGCCTGGGCAAGGATAATGAGAAACTGCACAAGGCTTTTGATCAGCATATCGAGACAGTCATTGATGTTTCCAACATGGAGGAGGCAGTGCAGAAGGCCTATTACCTGGCAGGGAAAGGGGAAACGGTTTTACTTTCGCCGGCCTGTGCCAGTTTTGACCTATTTGAGAATTACGAAGAAAGGGGTTGGAAGTTTAAAGAAGCAGTCAGGAAATTATAATATAATATCGTGTTTGCCATTCGAAAATATATTGGCGGTGACAGGATCATCTGGGCAGTGATTATCGTGCTTTCATTGTATTCACTGTTGTCAGTCTACAGCACTTCCGGGATCCTGGTATTCCGGAATCCTGGCAGTAGTCCGACATATTATGTATTCCGTCATGGCCTCCTGCTAATGGCA
>CAZXOJ010000568.1:0-1995 GCA_964642325.1 uncultured Bacteroides sp.
CGCTACCGGTACGATCATTTCCAGGTTCATGCTGATCGGCCCCCGTTCATTCTCAAGTGTCCTTCCGGCAGCAAACACAGGCTTTCCCCTGGTTCCTGTATTCTCAAACCAGGTGAAACTATCCAGGAATTCACCGCAGATAAGATCCAGGTCTCCGTCCCCGTCAAAATCATCCATATTTGGGGACGGAAATCCGTATACATCGATGGGTTCTCCTCCTGCCATGATCTTGCCCCTGTTTTTGTATTCCCCTCCTTCATTTTCCAGCCAGTAAACATAGCCATGTAGTGGTCCGTTGGTCCAAGTGCCACTGCTGTCAAATGCATTGTCCCATCCATAATCCACCCAGTCATCTATGCCAGCTATTATATCCACGTCCCCGTCATCATCATAATCAACCATTTTCCACAGGCTGAACCGGATCTTCTGATGTGCCTCCTCCAATTTCTCAGCTGGATAAATCTCAACCGGCTGATTATACAGGTTCGCAGAAAAGTTCAGGAATTCACTGCCCTGCTCCATTATTCTTGCATTTCCATCCACATAGGAAACCTGCAGGTTCTTTTTCCCGGGACCCAGCCGCACAGGTGGTTCAAAAACCGGCATGGGCTCTCCAGGTCCTGAAGGGTTTTCAAAAAGGTACAATCCGTTGAAAGGAACATCATTGCAGGAGACCAGCAGATCCATATCCCCATCCGAGTCAAAATCCATGGGCAGGGGCCAGGCCCACAACCCAACCCCCAGGTCCACTTCCAGGTCAGGTTGATGATAACTTACCCTTTCCAGAACCAGGGAGTCTGTGGAACAGTCCCCGGTCTCCTTCTGCCCTTTATCGCACGCTGACAGAAGTATCACGAAAACCATTGCCAGGCATATTTGTTGCAAAATTTTCATAAGGGATGATCAGTTTTAATGATAGAGGATATGAGCATCAAAGTTGCAACCCAGAACAAATATAGGATATATTGTGCTCAGAAACTTCCCATATAATTTATTACCTTCATGCCTGAAAGAGCAATACTCCCGCAGTATTCCTAAACCAAAGATCCATTCAATGTTCAAGCTTTATCTTCTCGTAGCCATTCGCAATCTATTAAAACAGCGTGTATCTTCCTTTGTAAATATTCTGGGACTGGCCATCGGGATGACGGCCTTTATCCTAATCATCCAGTATGTAAAGTATGAACTGAGCTATGATGATTTTCATGCTAAGGGGGAAAGGATATTCCGCATTCAGCAGGATCGGTTCGACAAGGGAGTTTTATCAACACAATGGGCGGGCGGTGCTTCTGCAGTGGGACAGGCACTTCATGAAAATTTCCCTGAGGTGGAAAATTTTACCCGTTTTCAGATCTGGAACGGGGTATTCAGCCAGGGAGAGAAAAAGTTCAGGGAAGAAAAGATCTATATTGCCGATACCTCATTTTTTCAGGTTTTTTCTTTTAGCCTGTTGGAGGGAGACCCGGTTACATCCCTCAAGAATCCGCTGGAGATGGTAGTATCCCAATCCATGGCCCGCAAGTATTTCGGGGATGAAAATCCTATCGGAAAAAGCCTGCGATTTAACGGGAATGTGGAAATCATGATCACGGGTATCTTCGGGGATGTCCCGAAAAATTCACATCTCAAACCGGATTTCGTAGTTTCCTGGGCGACTCTTGTCCAGTTCCAGGGTGCGGAGATCAATACTGCCTGGTTAAGGGACGGGTATTTTAATTACATCCTTTTGAACCCCACAACTGATTACAAAGAATTTGAAGCGAAGATCCCGGCTTATATTGAAGAAGAAATTAGAGAACAATTGGAACAGTGGGATATGTGGGTGGTTTATAACCTTCAGCCACTGAGAAGCATCCATCTGAATTCTGATTTTATGGTCGAGGCTGAACCCAATGGTAATGCAAGTTCGGTGTATGCCCTGATGGTGATCTCCATCTTCCTTGTGATCATTGCCTGGATCAACTATATCAACCTGACCAGTTCCAGATCCCTCGA
>CAZXOJ010000569.1:0-1995 GCA_964642325.1 uncultured Bacteroides sp.
GATGACCAGGGTTCGGTCGATTTAAATTGCTATGGTGCAAGCGACCTTGCCACACCACATATGGATGCCATTGCTCAAAGTGGTGTAAGGTTCACACAGTTCTATGCATTCCCGATTTGCTCACCTTCCAGGGCGAGCCTGCTTACGGGCAAAACACCTCAACGGGCTGGCGTGCCTGGTAATGTGGGGGCAATACGGGGACAGAGATCAGGATTGCCTCCGGCAGAATATACCATGGCGGAGATGTTTAAGGATGCGGGCTACAATACAGCTCATATAGGCAAGTGGCATCTGGGATACACCCCTGAAAAAGGGCCTAATGCACAGGGTTTTGACTATTCATTCGGCCACCTTGTTGGGTGCATCGATAATTATTCACACTTCTACTACTGGCGCGGCCCGAATCGCCATGATCTCTACAGGAACGGGGAAGAGGTTTTTTACGATGGCCAGTTTTTTCCTGACCTGATGCTTAAGGAGGCCTTCTATTTCCTGGAACATAACAAGAGGGCTCCATTCTTTATGTATTTCGCTTTGAACCTGCCTCATTATCCATACCAGGGTGATGTCAAATGGCTCAAATACTACCGTGATAAAGGTGTGGATTATCCGAGGGATCTGTATGCTGCATTTCTCTCTACCATGGATGACAGGATAGGGAAATTGCTGACAGAACTGGAAAGGAGGGAACTACGGGATAATACCATCATCGTATTTCAATCGGATAACGGGCATTCAACCGAAGAACGTGCCCATTGGGGAGGGGGCAGTGCAGGGCCTTACCGTGGTGCAAAACAATGTCTTTTTGAAGGTGGTATCCGTGTTCCGGCTGCCATCAGCTGGCCCGGGAAACTTCCGGCAGGAGAGGTACGTGACCAGCTGGCTGTGAATGTCGACTGGATGCCTACACTGGCTGAACTGGTCGGCATCAATTTGAATACCGGGGACCTGGACGGCAAAAGCCTGGTGCCGGTCCTCCATAATCCAGATGCAGAGTCCCTCCATGAAGAAGGATATTGTTGGCAATTCAAGGATATGTGGGTAGCCCGGAAAGGTAAGTGGAAACTCATCGGTAACCCGTATGATACCAGCCAACGCGATTATGAATTCAACGAAGACCGGTTCCTTGTCAACCTGGAAACCGATCCCGGGGAGCGTACCAACCTGGCCTTACAACATCCTGATATCGTGAAGATGCTGGAAAAGCATTATAATGACTGGTTAAAAAAGCAAAGCCTGGATTCAATGAACCTCTAACCGTAAAAACCAAATAAAATGATAAGAAGGATAAATTTATCTGGTAGTAAAACATACCTGGGGCAACTGTACATTCTGTCGGTGATCTGTACATGCTTACTGTATGCCTGCCAGACAGGAACTGAAAAAACGAGCGACACACAGCCGAATATCCTTTTCGCTATTGCGGATGACCAGTCCTTTCCCTATGCATCGGCCTATGGGACAGCTGGCATTCAGACTCCCGCTTTCGACCGGGTGGCAGCAGCAGGTGTCCTGTTCAACAATGCCTTTGTGGCTGCACCGGGATGCAGCCCTTCCAGGGCAGCCATCCTGACCGGGAAAAATATCTGGCAGCTGGAAGAAGCAGGGACCCATGCAAGTTATTTTCCGAAAAAGTTTACTGTATTCACTGATCTGTTGGAGTCGGCAGGGTATGAGCTTGGGTTTACAGGCAAGCCTTGGGGACCTGGCAATTGGAAGGATGCAGGCTGGAAGAGAAACCCCGTGGGGCCTGAGTTCAATAAACTTACTATGGATTCAGTTCCGGCGAAAGGTATTCAGCCGAAAGACTATTTCGGGAATTTTGTTGAATTCTTTCAGCAGAAAGAAAAAGGAAAGCCCTTCTTTTTCTGGTATGGGGGCCATGAACCCCACCGGCGGTATGAAGACGGATCGGGGATAAGAACCGGAAAGAAACTCGATCAGGCCATAGTCCCTTCATTCCTTCCCGATGTGGAGCTTGTGCGCAGCGATATT
>CAZXOJ010000570.1:0-1991 GCA_964642325.1 uncultured Bacteroides sp.
GCAACGGTGGAATAGCCGACTGGATCGAATGGGGACTTGCCTACAGGCTGAAAGTACACAATTAGATCTCGGTGATATTGAATCTGTCGTCAGGTCGAATCCCCTTCATGGTATCCTTCAGGGTGCAGCACTGGGTATCCAGGTCGTGGTAGAAATAATAGATGTAGTTGCTGGCAAGAGACTCCTTCAGGAAATCAGCCTTCTCCTTCAAGGCCACGAGTGGCTGGGTATCGTATCCGCATATCCAGGACATACTGATGTTCCCTGCCAGCGGGATCAGGTCGGCTACATTAACAATGGTTTTACCATTGTATGAGATCAAGCCGATTGTTTGGCCAAGGGTATGACCGTCATATAACCTGAGCTGAACATTGGGTGTAAGCTCGAATTCTTTATCAAACAACTCAAGCTGTCCCACGGCCTTGATTGGATCATAATTTTCTTCCAGAAAAGATGCCCCTTCCAGTTTATTCGGCTGATGAGCGAGATCCCATTGCTGACGGCTTACCCAATACCTTGCATTGGGAAATACCGTAAACAGTTCAGATTTGTCCTCGTTGTATTTTATACTTCCCCCACAATGATCAAAATGCAGGTGCGTCAGTACCATATCAGTAATGTCCTCCACTTTCAATCCATGTTTCCCCAGCGAATCCTCAATGGTGTCATCGCCGAAAAGATAATAGTAACTAAAAAATTTATGATCCTGCTTATCCCCAATTCCGTTATCGAAAAGGATCCTGCGGTCACCGTCAATAACCAACAGGCTGCGCATGCTGATCTGGACCATATTATTTTCATCGGCCCTATATTGTTTTTGCCACAGGCTTTTGGGGATAATGCCAAACATGGCCCCCCCGTCAAGCTTCATATTACCGTTTGGTACCGTATAAATTTCCATAACTTTACTGGTCAGATCGAATCGCAAATATCGAAAAGATTTTTCTAAAAAAACAAGCACTGGCCCAATTGGGTTGAAAGCAAAATCATATGAATGTTCATTTCATAGCCATAGGTGGATCTGTCATGCATAACCTGGCCATTGCCCTACATAAAAAAGGTTACAATGTTAGCGGATCCGATGACGAGATATTTGAACCTTCACGCAGCAGGCTAGACAGGTATGGTTTATTGCCAGATAAACAGGGGTGGGACCTTGGAAAAATAACACCTGACCTGGATACGGTGATCCTTGGGATGCATGCCATGGATGGCAATCCCGAACTGGAGAAGGCCCGCAATCTGAGACTGCAGATACAATCCTTCCCGGAGTTCCTCTATGACCAAACCAGAGATAAAACCCGTGTGGTTATCGGAGGAAGCCATGGCAAAACCACCATCACCTCCATGATCATGCATGTTTTGAAATTTCATGATCTATCCTTCGACTATATGGTGGGGTCAATTGTTGAGGGTTTCGAAACCATGGTAGGATTAAGTGAATCGTCAGAAATAGCTGTTTTTGAGGGGGATGAATATCTTTCTTCTGCATTGGACAGGCGACCCAAGTTTCATTTATATAAGCCTCACATTGCTTTAATCTCAGGCATCGCATGGGATCATATGAATGTATTTCCGACCTATGAAAATTACCTTGAACAGTTCAGGATCTTCATTGATAAAACTGAACCAGGAGGATCGCTCATCTATTCGGCGGACGATCCGGAAGTAACAACCCTGGTGAAATCTTCCAGCCGCCTGCTTGACTATATCCCATACAGAGTACATCCAAATACCATAATTGAAGGCAAAACCTATCTGCTAGATGTTGAGAAGGAAATGCCAGTTTCTGTTTTTGGCCAGCATAACATGCAAAACATCAATGGTGCCAAACTGGTTTGTGAAACCCTAGGAATAAATAATGAAATGTTTTACGATGCCATTCAGAATTTTACAGGGGCGGGGAAACGGATGCAATTGCTTCAGGAGAATGAGCAAACAGACATCTATCTAGATTTTGCACATGCCCCCTCCAAGGTCAGGGCCACTAC
>CAZXOJ010000571.1:0-1981 GCA_964642325.1 uncultured Bacteroides sp.
GGAACGGATCACCCGGGTACCGTTCACTTCATTTACCTGGAATCGCTTAAGGGTAGACCGTTCTGAGAATTTCAATTTGGTAAGACCGATGGTACGGTTGACAAGCACATCGACCTCAAATCCGGCTTCAGCCATTGCCTCGGCATGATCCTGGAAGAATTGTCCACCGTCAGGCGGATACCAGGAAGGTATGACAAGGATTTTCTGCAAGTTTCAGCTTTTTGGAGGGATGGTTTTTCTGTTCATCTTAACCTCATAAAACTCCTCGGGTTCCTCGGGAGGGTCCAGGAATTTCCCTTTCAACTCTTTCTTCAGCAATACGGCACATTTGGTCTGGGAAACATGGTAAAGGTCTGCATGCAGTTCTTTTGCTGTCCCATCCAGGATGCCTGCCAGCACCTCGAACCTTACCGCCTCAGGATGGTAGGCGTAATCATGCCAGACAATAACAGATTTCTCATGTGCCAGGTGCTTTAATGCCTTTTCAGTATCGTTCCTCACATTTTCGTAATGATGGTCTCCGTCAATAAAAATGATATCAAACTTTTTGTCCAGTGAGGCAAAATCAAAATCGAGGGAGTTCCCGGAAAGATGTACAACATTATCCAGGGCTCGGGAAAAATACCCCATCATGTACATGTATTTGTTGCGGACACCCATCTTGCGCATTTCCTCAGTCGACAGGTTCAGGGTATAGCATTCTTTGGCTACCCTCGCAATATTGGCAACGCTTTCTCCCCTCCAGGTACCGATCTCAAAATATTTACAGTTTTCGCAATTTGCTGCGAGTCCCCGAAGAAGCGCCAGGTCAGTCGGCAATGACCCCCCATCAAGGAAGGTAATGGGGCCCACATCATAGACCTCTCCATCAAATACCTGGTCCATTTGTATGACCGGCAATCCCTTTTCCCTGTCATAATTCTTGATGACGTATTCCTTCCATACATCAGGTTCACTCAGTACCCTGTTCAACAGGACCGGATTTCTCAGTATCAGTCCCGTTGCCTTCATCGCTTTTCTGAACCTATGTCTCTTTCTCAATTTTCTGCGTTTTTAGCATATCTGCTTTTCGGGCCAGGCTGTAAAACCAGACCAGCTGGAAAGCGGTGACTAGCATGCTCCCGGCACTGAAATAAATCAATGTCCGCAAAACATCACCCGAATATACACCGGCCACCATGGCTATGATCCTGACAAACAATTTAACAAGGTCAAAAACAAAAGCCTTCCCCTGAACCTTAAACAGGTCCGGCAGGAATGAAAAAGGGGCAGACAGGAACACCATGTACAACCAGGGGATAAGGATGCGCGTGTAGCTACCTGCAGGTTCCCATTCCGGACCGAAGA
Organism: uncultured Bacteroides sp.; assembly: GCA_964642325.1. Taxonomy (GTDB): domain Bacteria; phylum Bacteroidota; class Bacteroidia; order Bacteroidales; family SM23-62; genus SM23-62. Next base: position 1,348 of record CAZXOJ010000571.1, read on the forward strand.
CAACTTTAAAGATCTGGGGTGCAAAAATAGCAACAATCACGAAGGGAATAAAGGAAAACTGGAACATTTTGACCAGCAGGCGCTTCACGTCGGGCAATATTACCAAACCATCATTTTCTTTGGTGATCACGCGTTGTGAAAAAACCTGGGAGAAGGCGGTTGTGACCAGGCTCATGGGCCGGAAGATCATGGTAAATCCAAAAGCATACAAACCGGCCGAAGCAGATGAGAACGATGAGGTCAGGATGAATACCGGCAAACTCCCGGAAAAGTTATTGATTACGCCATGCAGCATATTGTATTTGGGGAACCTGTAGTATTCCCTGGCAAGGGATCCCATCTCTTTTTGACTGATCTCCGGGAGCTTTTCACGATCATGTTTCAGGAAATTCATTAAGAAGGTTACAAAGCCTGCGATCTGTCCCAATACAGCCCCCACAATCAGTCCGAAGGGCCCGGCCAGAAGGTAGCCTGCTCCAACTTTCACCGAGGAATTGGTCAGGCTCTGTCCGAGGCTGGCCACCGTCATGGTACGAAAACGCTTTTTCCGATTCGACCAGTAATTCAGTCCCTGGTAAAGTCCGTTCAGCAATGTGGAAAGGGGGATGAGGTAAAGCCATGGAGAGATATCCTC
>CAZXOJ010000572.1:0-1978 GCA_964642325.1 uncultured Bacteroides sp.
CTATACAATGCAAACAATTGATAACTACGACTTTACAGACAAGAAAGCGATCATGAGAGTGGACTTTAATGTCCCGTTAAATGATAAATTTGAAGTAAGCGATGATACCCGGATCCGGGCAGCAGCTCCTTCCATTAAAAAGATCCTCGATGAAGGAGGTTCAGTCATCCTGATGTCTCACCTTGGCAGGCCAAAGGAAGGACCTGAAAATAAGTTCTCACTTAAGCATGTAATCCCAAACCTGACCGAAATACTTGGAACAGAGGTAAAGTTTGCCACTGATTGTATCGGCGGTAATACCCTTGAAATGAAAAAAGCATTGAACCCGGGAGAGGTATTATTGCTTGAGAATCTCAGGTTCTACAAAGAAGAAACCAAGGGAGATGAAGATTTTTCACGCAAACTGGCAGAAGGAGCAGATGTATATGTTAATTCTGCTTTTGGTACTGCCCACAGGGCTCATGCATCAACTACCGTTGTGGCCCAGTTTTTCCCCGGGGACCGGATGTTCGGCTACCTGATCAACAACGAACTGGATAGCATGGACAAGATCCTGCACGGATCACAGAAGCCATTTACAGCCGTAATGGGTGGCGCCAAGGTTTCTGATAAGATCCTGATCATTGAAAACCTGATGGAGAAGGCCGACAACCTGATCATTGGCGGAGGAATGACCTATACTTTTATCAAAGCCATGGGAGGTAATATCGGTTCATCCCTGTGTGAGGAAGACAAACTGGACCTGGCCCGTGACCTTATTGCCAAAGCAAAAGAAAAGGGAGTCCAACTCCTACTTCCGGTAGATAATGTTGCCGCTGATAAATTTGATAACGAGGCAGCCACCCGGACCACCTCTATTGATGAGGTTCCTGATGGATGGATGGGACTTGATATCGGGCCGGAGAGCATTAAGAAATTCAATGATGTGATTGCCGCTTCAAAAACCATACTCTGGAATGGCCCCATGGGTGTCTTTGAAATGGAGAACTTCCAGAACGGCACCAAGAGTGTTGCCCTGGCCATTGCAGATGCTACTGCAAAAGGTGCATTCAGCCTGGTAGGCGGAGGTGATTCTGTGGCAGCCATAAACAAGTACCATCTTAAGGATAAGGTCAGCTTCGTATCAACCGGGGGAGGCGCCATGCTGGAGTATATCGAAGGCAAAGAGCTTCCCGGCATCAAGGCAATCAGGGGATAATAATCCCGAAAAAGATATTAAAACGGGGCTGAATTTTGCGCCAGTAAACGCAAAATAAGGCCCCTTTTTTAATACCCTTCTCTAAAACCATCCACATAAAAAATTACTGCCGGAAAGATCTTTGCCGTCTCATTTCGTACTTTTGTAATATGGGAGAGATTGAGACGGATCGGATTTTTGAGATCAGTGGTGATGAGCAGTTTCAGGAGCTGGCATTGGAGGTTTTCCGGTTCCAGGCTGGTGAAAATTCCGTTTATAAAGCCTATCTCGAACACCTGGGTATACAGCCTAAAAGTGTGAAAATCCTGGATGAAATTCCTTTCCTTCCGGTTGAGTTCTTTAAAAGGCATAGGGTGGTTACCGGGGACCGGGATCATGAGGTGATCTTCGAAAGCAGCGGTACCACAGGTGAAAGTACAAGCAAGCATTATGTCTGTGATTTGGAGCTATACCGGCGGAGTTTTACCACGACCTTCAAGCAATTCTACGGAGATCCCTCCGGCTTTTGCATCCTTGCCCTCTTGCCATCTTACCTGGAAAGGCAGACCTCTTCCCTCGTATATATGGCTAATGAATTGATCCGCCTGAGCGAACATCCAGGCAGCGGGTTTTATCTAGATGACTTCAAGGGCCTGATCCATAAAATCGAACAATTGGAATCAGTGAGCCAACCGACCCTTCTGCTAGGTGTCAGTTTTGCCCTGCTTGACTTGGCTAATGACTTCCCACTTGAGTTGAAAAATACCATTGTCATGGAGACTGGTGGAATGAAGGGGCGCC
>CAZXOJ010000573.1:0-1971 GCA_964642325.1 uncultured Bacteroides sp.
CCAGCCAGTGCATGTCACCCCAGAGAGCACGATGCATGGCATGCAGGTAGGCTCCCTCCGGACTGCTCCAGCCTGCGATGCGTTCATTCGACAGCGGATCATTGTCCGGGTCCGGCTTGGGATCATGACTGAGGTCCCAGCAATCATATACATTTTTGCCGGGGCGGGCATTCGGATACCGGGCCATCTCTTCCCTTTTGCCGTCAATAAAAAGCTGGTCAATGAGTTGCTTACTACCTACCTGGCTGACATGGACCCCGTTTTTATATCCCTTCCAGGTTAGTTCCAGTTGCTTTCCACCGCTTAAGACGGCTTGCCCCTCATTCAGGGCCTTAATGCTGACCGAGTTGTCGGCTGTGCCACTGATCTCTGGTCCCAGTACAAGTGTATTTTCCAGGTAATATATCCCGTCCTTCAGCAGAATGAATACCGGCTCATGTCCGGCATATTTTTTAGCGGCCTCAAGGGCAGTTCCGATAGAATGGTATGGATCTGCTGCCGTACCCAGTTCCTTTCCGCCCTGTCCCGGGGCAACATAGATGTCAATTGAATAATTCTCCAGTCCCAGGAAAAGGAGCATGCAGATGAGTAAAATGCCTGTTTTCATACATTTTTTTTTGAGGTCTATCTTATGCTTTCCATGCCTCTCCAAATTTAGTTTTTTTAATTATCTTCCGGTTGGCGTAATATGTTATGGTGAACCTGTTATTATTGAATATTTTCCTGCTGATAATTGTCCGGCTGAATTTTTCGTACCCAACAGAAATTGCTGAGCAAAAGGAAAAATTCGCAGATAAATGGCAGTATATAGGGATAGCCGTTGAGGAACCTGGTTATACGGTTTGGGGGACATCCCCCATAGTGGATGATGACGGTAAGATCCATCTTTTCGTGGCCAGATGGCCTGCAGAACTAAAGGTAGATCCCGGCTGGCGTTCCCACAGCGAGATTGCCCATTATGTCGGAACATCTCCGGAAGGGCCTTTCCATTTTTCGGATATAGCTTTGAAAGGGTCCGGGCTTGAGACCTGGGATAGGTTCGGGGCTCATAATCCTGCCATACACAAGGTAGGGGACAGGTACGTTTTACTTTATATAGGGAACGATAACCCTGCCCAACCCCCGCATCCTGCCAATCAAAACATTGGGATGGCCATTTCAAAATCCTTATATGGGCCCTGGCAGAAGGTAAATGAAGATGGATTGGTCCTGGCCCCTCCCGGGGATGATAAATACTGGAACTACCAGGCCTCCAATGGTGTGAACAATCCTGCCCTTCTCCAGCATCCCGGTGGTGGTTTTTTTTTATATTTCAAATCTGAGGGTGGGAAAATGGGACTGGCCATTGCCAGGCAGATCGAGGGCCCTTATGTACAATTGCCTTTCCCCGTTACTTCCAATAAGCAGGCCGTAGAAGATGGATATGCTTTTCTCTATCAGGGGAAAGTTTGCCTGCTCACTACTGATAATCATGGATTGATTGAAAAAGGAGGAGGCCTGCTGTGGAAGTCTGATGACGGGATGCGCTTTGATGAAGTGGAACAGGGATTTTATCCAGCTGTCAAATACCTGGGCAAGGATAAGCTGAAGAATGCCAACAAACATTATGGCGGAGATATCATAAAGTTTGAAAGGCCGCAGGTTTTGATGCTCAATGGGGTACCCGCGTATCTGTATGCACCTTCCGGCTACCATTTTTTCGGTAAGAAAAGTACTGCCAGCTATGTTTTGAAATTTAATAACAAATAATATGAAGCTAAAGAACTGTCGTATCGTCTCTCTGAATGTGATCATCCTCATTGTCCTTTCAGGCTGCTCCAGTAAGGATACACTTGTTGTTTCTTCCGACCATAACCTGGTATTCAATGAACTGGCCCAGACCTGGGATGAAGCTGTTCCTCTGGGGAATGCGGTATTGGGTAACCTGGTCTGGGAGAAAGATGGCCGGCTAAGGTTCTCGCTTGATCGGTC
>CAZXOJ010000574.1:0-1969 GCA_964642325.1 uncultured Bacteroides sp.
TAAAGGTATGATTTTGGAGCAATGCTGAAAAAATAGTTTAATCCTGATATATTATGGTTTTTTTAAAAAAGCGCCGTAGCTTTACCTTGCACCCTTGTTATCGGGGTAAGTCCAACAGGGATTTTACTCCAGATATTGAACGAATCATAAAGTAACTTTGGAACGAAAAGAGATAGTACGACGGGCCATTGAATTTGATATGCCCCCCAGGCTGCCATTTTTTCTAGGTAGCGCCTGGACTAAAAAACTTACAAGCCAGTTTGACGATTTCCCCAATGATTTTTGTGATAGCTGGGAGATGGACAGGCAGGAATCAGGCTGGTTTTTTGATAATGCGGCACCGGACGACTGGGGCTGCCAATGGAAAACGACCACATCAAAGAATATGGGACAGGTAGTTTTCCATCCCCTGGAAGACTGGAGTAAGCTGGATTCATTCAAACCTCCGGATCCGAAGAATCCCTTCTACTTTGAACGCATCGATAAAGAAATCAAAGAAGCTAGCGATCGCTATACCATCATCACTTCGCATTTCAACCTGATCGAGAGGCTTGAGATGCTCAGGGGATTTGCAAACACACTTATGGATTTCTATCTTGAGCCTGAAAAGATCAATAAGGTGCTGGATATGATCCTTGAGTACAAGGTTGAGCATATCCGTGAAGCCGGCCGCCGTTTCGGTGAGCGTGTGCACGGCATTTTCCTTACGGATGACTGGGGGACACAGGAGAACACCTATATTTCGCAGGACCTTTTCAAAGAATTTTTCCTGGATAGGTACAAAAAACTTTACAAGGCAGTCCATGATAATGGCTGGCATGTCATCCAACACAGCTGCGGCAATGTCGTGGACTTTGTTCCCCTGTTCAGGGAAGCTGGTGTGGATGTAATGAATATGCAGCAGCCGAGAGTTTACGGCATTGAGAATGTCGGAGATAAATTCGCAGGGAAGATGTGTTTTTTGACAACGGTAGATATCCAGAACACCTTACCCAAATGCAATCATGAAGAAGTCAGGCAGGAGGCTGAGGAGCTTGTGAAACACTGGTCCCGTCCCAGCGGTGGACTGATTGTCTTTAATTATGGAGATTCCGAAGCAATTGGTACAACTGATGATGTTACGAATACCATGTTCAAGGCGTTTTACGATCTCAAGGATTACTGGAAGGAGAAGGTGCCGCACGGAGATTTATAGATTTAAATAATTATATTGCATATAAACCTTAAATTTCCAAAACTAACCAATAACAAAAGCCATGATTAAGTACAAGATCCTTTCATTCATTTTATTGCTCTTCCTGGTTTCCTGCACTTCCCAGAAGAAAAAAACCGGTGAAGATGCCGGCGATGCTGATGTAGTCAAGAAATTTGAACTAGTTGAAGTCTGGAAGACCGACACCCTGTTCAGAGTGCCTGAATGTGTCATTTATGACAAGGATAATGATGTGGTTTACGTCTCAAACATGAATGATAACCCACGTGAAAAGGATGGGAACGGATTCATCTCCAGGCTCAGCACCTCAGGTGAGATCCTGGACTTGAAATGGGTGGCAGACATGAGTTCCCCCAAAGGCCTTGGTATATACGAAGGCAAACTCTATGTGAGTGATGTGGATGAGGTTATCGTCATTGATATTGCAGAAGGAAAGATTGTGGAAAGGATAGTTATTGAAGGGGCCAAAATGATCAATGATATCACGATCGATTCCCAGGGTAAAGTTTATGTGTCCGATTCTGACAATAACAGTATCTTCCTGATATCAAATGGTGTGGTGAGTAATTGGCTGAGCGAGGGACTGAATGCGCCCAATGGTTTACTGCTGGACGGTGAGAAGCTGCTGCTGGCATCAATGGGCAGCGAAGATTTCGCCGCCATAGACCTGGCGACAAAGAAAATTACTGTGCTCACGGAAGGTATAAACAAGGGTGATGGGATTGCAAAGGTGAGCATACCAGGACATTTCCTGGT
>CAZXOJ010000575.1:0-1961 GCA_964642325.1 uncultured Bacteroides sp.
TCCAGTTTCCGGGAAATCAAAATGGTTCCAGGTTTCTATTTTCAAAAATACTGGTTGAATCATTGGAATGCCAGCAAAGTAAATCCTTTTAACCTCTTTTATTTTTTTTAAGAAATCCATGGTTCAATCCTGGAGAATGCTACATAATGTCGGCAATTTGAGGTAATTTTAAATGGATCAATCACGTCTCGTTATGAAGAAGAAAAATCTGCCAGTAAGCAGGGTGCAAAAGAAAGTTTGGGCAAGCTTTTTGGATGGAACCGGAACCTTCATTTCAGACTTATTTTGGAAATTCGCCAACCTTCTGAAACCAGATCCGCTTATGTGGAAAGGTGCAGGCTGGGGACTGGGAGTATTATTGATTATCCTACTTATGGTTATGGCTGCACTGATGCGGAAAAGCCTGGGGGTCCCGGTGGCTGTTTTACTTGTTTTGTATTTTATCGGCATTTCCATACTGGCAGCCACAGGCATACATTTCGGATTAAAACTTATAAACCTTCTTCCAGCTTTCTACCAGTTTATGCTGTTTGCTACACTTGTCGCCCTTCTTAATTTTTGGAAAGGGAATACTGAGGCCAGGATATTATTGATTATTTATACTGTGCTCACAGGTTCTATCCTGGGGGGTGTATCTGCCGTACTATTGATCCGGAAATGGAAAGACATGGCCCTGTTCAAAAAGGTTTTGAACCTGGTGTTTGTAATATTTGGTACGGGGGCACTGGGTTTCGGATTTATTTGGATTTTCACGGAAGGTTTTGAATCAGATCCCCCTGACAACGCCGCACTTATGTCTGAATTCAGGCCGGCGCATATTACCCTGCAGGACCCTTCGGTGGGAGGAGATTATGCCATCCTGGACCTCACTTACGGAAGTGGCAATGACAAGCACCGGTCAGCCTTTGGTGAAGATGTGACCATTCCTGCTGATTCTGTTGATGGGAGCCGATATGTCTCAAACTGGAAGAAACTGCATGGATGGGCAAGAACCAGGTACTGGGGTTTTGATGATAAAGCCCTGCCCCTGAATGCGAGGGTATGGTACCCCGGAGGCAAAGGGCCCTTCCCCCTTGTCCTGATTGTCCATGGTAACCATGGCGACAGGGAATTTTCTGATCCAGGCTATGAATACCTGGGAAGGCTGATGGCCAGCAGGGGATTTATTTTTGCATCTGTGGATGAAAATTTCCTTAATAGTGCCTGGTACGATATATTTGATCACCTTAAAACAGAAAATGATTGCAGGGCATGGCTTTTGTTAAAACACCTGGAATTGTGGAGAGCATGGAATGGAGATCCCAAAAATCCCTTCTGCGGGAAAGTGGACTTGAATAATATCGGACTGATAGGGCATTCAAGGGGAGGGGAGGCAGTTGCCATTGCTGCCTGTTTTAACAGGCTTCCCCATAACCCGGACGATGCTACCCTGGTCTTTGATTTTGATTTTAAGCTGAGGTCAGTTATCGCCATTGCCCCGGTGGATGGACAGTACAGGCCATCGGGGACAGGGACCACACTTGAAGATATCAGTTATCTAGTCATCCAGGGATCCAATGACATGGACCTACGGAGTTTTGATGGAACCCGACAATTTCAGCGAACAGAGTTTAAGGACACGGCCCATCATGTGAAGGCAGGATTGTATGTCTTTGGAGCCAACCACGGGCAGTTTAATACCATATGGGGAAGGAATGACAACTCTTTTCCATATATGGCATTATTCAACAAGCGACAGATCATGACTGGGGAGGAGCAGGAAAAAATAGGGAAGGTTTTTATCTCCGCTTTCCTGGAAGCCACCCTTAATGGGAAGACTGGGTATTTTGACCTGTTCAGAGATTACCGTTCGGGCATGAACTGGATACCAGAAACCGTTTATCTGAATCAGTATGAAGACCCTGCATGCGAATTTATTTGCACTTTCGATGAGGATTTAAATGTAACAAGCACCACCCTTG
>CAZXOJ010000576.1:0-1949 GCA_964642325.1 uncultured Bacteroides sp.
TATACCCCGTAAATCTCTCTATCCTGAACCCTCGGGCATATTGTGGTTTTCCTTCATCCATCATGGATGCGCCGGGAGCCTTCCCTTCCGGCTGATGACAGGCAGTGCTGCCGGCCATGATCAAAAGGCAGGCATAAAGAAGCTGGGTTTTTCCATATTTGAGAACCTGACTCATCGGGCGATAATGAAGCGCTGATTGGCCATCTGTTTGTCCTTCCTTAAGCGGAGGATGTATATCCCGGGACCAAGCTTGCTCACATCCAGGGAATGTGTATCTGTTTGGGTGGATCGGAACCGCAGTAACAGCTTACCTGAAATATGATATACCGAGATCTCAGTAATACCCTGGCCAGGCAAATCTGTCTGAACATGCAATAGTCCGTCCGCTGGATTTGGATAGATCCTGAGTAGCCTGTCTTCAGGTACAGTAGTTTTGCTGACGGACACTGGTTTCCGGCCATCCAGTGTCATTGTACCGGTACCGGGAAAAGGGTCAAGCCAGTGCTTAAGCTGTTTGGCAGGGTCATCATAATAATCCCAGGCATAATCAAATTTGGTATAATAATCATTGACAGGATTTACACAATTGGCAGCTCCTCCGGTAAGGTTACCGACAACACGCTGGTCCTGGTCAAAGAGGGGACAGCCTGATGATCCCCACTCTGTGGTTGCCAGGTCCCATTCCAGTATCCTCCAATGAGAATATTTGACCAATTCAGAAAGATAGTCCTCCTGGTGGTAACTGGTTTCCGGGGGGTCATCATCGATGGATATTTTTTTAACGTCCCCTCTTGGATGATGTATGGTTATGGTGTTCTGGGCTGGTGATTTATCCCGGTTCCATCCGGCATAATAGACCATGAAGGAATCAGGCGGTGTCACACTCAGTTCAAGCAGGGCGAAGTCCAGGCTGTCTGCATCGCGCGGATTTTCAGATGTATCCCCGGTTGCCACAAGGGTGGCCCCGGCGATGCTGAACTGATCATTGCCATCCGGACCGTCACAGCTTGGACTATCATAATTGAAATAAAAAACAGCGGGCTGGTATTCACCGGTAAAGCGATCGAAGATGCAATGGGCAGCAGTATAAATATAGGGTTTACCATCCTCCTTTGTATTATTTACCAGCACACCGGTACATATTTCATTGCTAACAATGCGGACAACAGATCTTTTCAGCTCTTGAAAATTAGCCCCGGGAGGGCAGTTAATATCAATATTACAGGTATCGGCCCGGCCAAAATAATCATCGTTCAGGGATTTATCCTGAAAAACCGGAAAGTGGGCAAACCGGACTGTCCCAACCTGCAGCTCCCCGAAATTTACAAGTCCCACAGGCAGTTCCAGCTGTATGACCAGCTCTTCGCCTGGTAAATAACTCACAGGAAGCATGGCCGTGGATTTGTTATTCACCTGGGTATAAGCACCGAGCACATTTTTCATCATTGGATCATACAAAAAAAGCCTGGCCCCTTCTTCGAGGAAATACCGGTTAAAAATAATCCCAAGTGCCCTGGCCCCTTTACCCCTGATACCAAGTCTCCAGATCCTGGTACCGTCCGGCATCCCTTCCCAGGTCCCATCCCTTTTCGGATTCAGTGATACCGGGATTTCCCTCGCAATTCGACGATCTTTTATCCCCCTTATGGCATCCGCCTGGTCTTCCAGTATCAGCTCCAAAGCCCTGTTATCGTCCAGGTTGATCCACTGGAATGATGATTTCAGTCTGCTCGTCTTGACTGGTTTTCCTCCCCTGCTTAACTGGGCAATGGTGGACTGCTCAACCAGAAGCAGTAGAAGAATCAACAGGTATTTTAAAAGAAGCCTCATTCCAGACCCTGTAATGTGCGTGATAACATGAGATAAAGGACGCTAAAACTAATAGTTTTGTTGACTTCTAAAATTACCATTTTATTTTTGGTCCGGGAATAAACATTATTTTTATATGC
>CAZXOJ010000577.1:0-1932 GCA_964642325.1 uncultured Bacteroides sp.
GTTCTGCATGGTACAGCACATCAAGGCTATGGGATGATGGCATTATTGATCCCATGGATACAAGGAAAGTGGTGGGCATGGGCATTGCCATGTCTCTCAATAAACCATATCCTGACCCCAAAACGGGGGTCTACAGAATGTAATAAAACCCTTTGCATGGATCTGAACACCATCGAGTTTTCAATGAAGGAGCAGGTAGCCTATCTCTGGCTGGACAGGCCGAAGAAAAGGAATGCATTGAATGCTGAAATGCTTGGTGAGTTAATTTCCATCTTACGAACCATATCAGATAATGGGGAAGCCAGGATCCTTGTTCTCAGGGGGAAGGGAAAGGTATTCTGTGCAGGAGCAGACCTGGAGTTCATGACTGATATAGCCGGGAAATCTGATGAGGACCTGAAGGAAGAAGCCGCCCTGTTTTTCGATTGCTTCGAAAGCCTGTACAGGCTGCCCATCCCGGTCATCTGTTTTGCCCATGGGGCGGTTCATGGCGGAGCAAACGGACTGCTTGCTGCAAGCGATTTTGTGCTGAGCACGGTGCTTACCAGGTTTTCTTTTTCTGAGGTTAGCCTGGGACTAGTACCGGCGACTGTTGCTCCCTTCGTACTTCGCCGCATGGGTGCTGTTAGGGCCAGACAATGTATGATATCCGGGGAGATCATGGATGGGAATGAGGCTTATTCTAGTGGACTGGTTGACCATTTGATTACCCAGGAACAGGCGGAAGAAGAAATAGGAACACTGATAAGACTACTTAAACAAAATGCCCCTGATGCTGTTAAGGTGACAAAGAGACTGATGGCTGATCTTGAAAATTTGCCAGAAACGGCAGATCTGAAAGCAAAAACAACAGATATTATTGCGCGGGTAAGAAGGGGAGCCGAAGCCCGGGAGGGACTCGATGCATTTTTTACCCGGCGAATTCCAAACTGGCAAATAAAAGAATGAAGGAGATCAACAGGATATTGATCGCCAACAGGGGAGAAATTGCCCTGCGCATTATCAAAGCTTCCAGGGAACTGGGGATCACTACCGTGGCCATGTATTCCAGGCTGGATGGACCGGACGCCTATCATTGCAGGATGGCTGACCTTTCATTCCCATTACAGGGTACAGATTTAACGGATACATACCTTGATATTGAAAAAATCATATCCATAGCGAAAATGGCGGAAGTCCAGGCCATTCATCCCGGATATGGCTTTCTTTCTGAAAATCATTTGTTTGCGGAGGCCTGCGAACAAAACGACCTGGTATTTATCGGTCCACCGGCAGGATTAATCCGATTGATGGGGAATAAGATCGAAGCCCGGGAAAAAGTCAGCCAATTAGGCATAGCTGTTTTGCCCGGAGAGGTGGCTTCCCCAGCTGAGATACTGCGGCAATCCGGATCATTGGAATATCCATTACTGGTAAAGGCGGTTGCCGGAGGAGGAGGGAAGGGCATGCGGATCGTCCAGGATGAAGAAGGACTGCCGGATGCGCTTGAGGCCACCTCCAGAGAGGCAAAAAGCTATTTCGGCAACAGTGATATTTTTATTGAAAAGTACCTGGATCCAGCGCGACATATCGAATTCCAGGTCCTGGGAGATCATCATGGGAATGTCATCCATGTAAATGAGCGGGAATGTTCTGTGCAGCGCAGGTTCCAAAAGATCATCGAAGAATCCCCGTCTACCTGGCTTCTTCCTGAAACACGCCGGCGTATGGGAGAGGCGGCAGTAATTATTGCTATGGGACTTGGATACACAAATGCCGGCACCGTTGAATTCCTGGTAGATGAAAAACAGCAATTTTATTTCCTGGAAATGAATACCAGGATACAAGTGGAACATCCTGTTACAGAGATGACCAGCGGTATTGACCTTGTCAGGGAACAGATCCGTATAGAACAGGGGATTCCCCTGGGACAAAAACAGGAGGATATCCAAT
>CAZXOJ010000578.1:0-1914 GCA_964642325.1 uncultured Bacteroides sp.
TGCCCCGCGTAAGAACATCATTGAGTTCAGGTACTGCATACGAATTGAAGCTTCTCGTTCCTACATCCGGAAAAGATCAGTCCTGCTATAATAGTGCAACATAATATTTTATTCATTTTGCGCAGATATTTTTCGCATGATTTGCAGGTTTTCCGCCGTTGTATCAACAGTAATTTCACATCCTCCCGACAGGATGAACTTCCTATCTTTTTCATTAGTGCAGAGTTCCCTGACCTTCATAACAAGGTCTTCTGACGAATATCGTTCTATAATGCTTACGGGATCCAGGTTTCCACACCGGATGACTTCATCTCCAAGTATGTCAAATGCATCTCCCATATCAACCATCCAGTCAAGGTCCAGGATATCTGGTTTGACATCCTTCAGATCGGGCAGCAGGTGGGTTATGTCCCCACATATATGGATCTTTACAGCAGCACCAAGGGAGTGAATATAATCAACAATTTCCCGGTGTTTCTCCTTGACATAATCACGATATTGGTCATCAGATATCTGTGAACAGATTGCATCTCCCATGCCGATGATATCACAACCCGCTTCCACCTGGGCTTTGGCGAACTCCTTGGCAGTGACAGTTGTTTTATCGATGAGGATCTTGACAAGATCAGGTTCCATGATCAGGTTGAGCAGCGTATCATTAACCCCGGCCAGGTCACATGTCTCTGCCAGCGGGCCTTCAATCCAACCGATAATAGGAACTGAATCTCCAAGACGTTTTTGATATTCTTTTGCACCCTCTATTCTGTCAAGGGTTCTATCCGCTTTGTAAACGTCAGGATTTTTTAACTGCCTGGCATCTTCGATGGATTTCACGATGGCCTGCCGGCATTGCGGGACACTGTCAACCGGAAAATGCACATCAGCGCCAAATGCTGATGTTTCCCTGTATGGATCTGATATGAGTCCCACTGCATCCATCCCAAAATCCTCCTGGCAGCGAATGTTGCTTTCCACCAGGACCCTGTAATCACTTGCAAAACGACCGTAGGTGGTGTGACTGTAACGGGCAGCAAAATGCATAAGGATTGGGTGGAACAAAATCCCCTCACTAATGGAGCTACCTCTTAATTTATCCAGAATGTCAATGCTGTTCATTTAACTCCGCGCATTTTAAGATGCTTTGCCGGGAATTAAAAATACAAAAAACCCTGACAGCCTGGGTACGATTAATGGAAAGCGTACTAACTTTTCAGGGTGTAGGCAAAAACTTCATCGTAAAATTGTTGGAAACTGCGGGATTTTTTGCCAGTTATAATTTCAACATCATCATTGGTAAATTCTCCCCAACCTTCGGCATATGCCTTGGAGTAATCCATCATCACATTGGCTCCCCAATCTCCCCATCCGGCATTTATGATAGCTTCACCAACTGCCTCAATGGATATAGGTACATAAGTAACAGGCTTGTCCATACCTTTGGATATCGTATCTGCGATATCATGAAATGAAATGGTATCGGGACCAGTAGGCGTGTATATTTTACCTTCATGTCCGCTGCCAAGTAACAGGGAGGCAAAGCAATCAGCAATATCACGAACATCTATCATCCCCAGTTTTCCATCTCCCATACCCCAATACATATTGCCATCAGTTTTGATGGTGTCCAGAGAGCCAAAAATATTTTGCATAAAATAATGTGGCCTCAGTATAGTGTAGGGCAAGCCAGATTTGATTAATGCATCATCACTCTGAAAATGCAGCCGACCGTTTTCAGTAGGGGCATCAGGGGCGCCGCCAATGGCAGATAGACGGACATAATACGGTGAGCCAGAATTCTTTGCAGCATTTAATAACACTTTTCCTTGACTTACAGCATCCGGTCCCGCCGGCGTAATTGCCAGTAGAGCATCTACATCTGCAACAGCGCGGTTAAGCTTCTCCTGGTCAGAGAAA
>CAZXOJ010000579.1:0-1910 GCA_964642325.1 uncultured Bacteroides sp.
CAAAACGCATTCCTCCCATCCCGAGACGGGATACGTTCTTGCCGGTCTTGCCAAAAGTGGAATATTTCATTTTCTGCTTCCTGTTATATGATTGTACTATACACTATTCTTTGATCAGTTTTTTAATTAATCTCTTTCCCTCGATTTCAATGTGAAGAATATAGATCCCAGCCTGTAATCCAGATACATCTATTTGGTTTAGGTTTCTGGAAGACATCATTACCTGGCCACTTAATGAAATGATTTTCAGGTGAAATTCCCGGTCGCTGTCAATAAACAGGTTTTCCCTTGCAGGATTGGGGTATATCATTATTTCGTCCATCCTGGTCTTTTGAATGCTGGTCGTCCCTGATACTGTAATATATTCGGTTTTTGTAACAACATCGCTGCCAGCCGCATTTGCACAGGTTAATGAAACCTGATAGACCCCGTCAGCATCATAGGTTACCACCGGATTCTGAAGGGTGGATGAAACGGGTGTACCTCCTTCAAATGTCCAGTTCCATGAAATGGGATCATTGATTGTAAGATCTATAAACTGGACCGACAATGGGGCATCTCCGGATTTTACATCGGCTGTAAAATTAGTGAGGGGCTTTAGTTGCAGTGCCCTTGATCCTATAGCAAAATAAACCGGATATGTTGCTTTGTTGATCAATAAGAATGCTTGTCCCCCGGGGGAAATCTTATCTGCACCCAGGCTGATCTCTGCAATAACCTCAGTGTCTTCAGTATCATAGGCAGCATATACAATTTTATCATCTGTCTTATTATAGGATGGATAACCGAGGGTAGAATTCATTGCAATCACTTCCACATCCCCTGTCAGGGTATTCGCACCCAATATGGCAAACTCATCCGCTGGCGCATCCCAGTAATCAAATGCAATGATGTAAGGTGAGTTTTTGGAGAATGTAGGATTTCCAATACTCACCGCCTCGGGTAATGATCCATATAGTTTTGTCACCTCTCCGTCGCCAAAACCATTTGATTGATTATCCCATACCTTGATAAATCCGATATCCCAGTAGCTGATCGGATCACCAAGCAATGGGTTAAACTCATTATATGCATCATATAGAATATACTCCCCAGTATGGTCAAATTCTATGGCGTCAGCATAAAGTACTCCTCCTGCATCGGTGCCGGTATGGCTTGTGGTAGGATTATACAACTGGAATTTTGCCCACATTTTAGATAAAAAATCATATACATAAATGGCAGTATCAACTTCAATGGAAATACAGGCCAGGCGGTTCCCATCTTTTGAGACGGCTACATTATCCCAGAATTCATCATTCGAGAGAATAAATTCATCAATATTGGTCTCATCTGTCCTTATTGCACTGATTTTTGAATCCTCTGACACGAATACTGCTACAGTGCCCTCATCCGAAACGCTTACATTGTTTTTCATTATGCTGGATGTCAATGCATTAAACCCTGTACCAGCTGTTGTGGATTTATAGAGTGTATTGGGGTTTAGGGTATCCGTATCGTAGGAAAGCAGGTATTCCGGCCCCGGATTTACAGGAAAGTCCTGAGCATAGTCAGTTTGTTCTTCTTCAGATATGCCAACCTGGTCAAATGCATTTATCGCATCAGTAACTTCTTGAGATGCATCTCCATATAAATCTTTGGCGGCCTGAATAACAGCCATTCGGAGATCTATAAATTTCGAGTTCTTGGTCAAATAATAAACCAGTGCCCTGTAAAATACCTGCTCAGCTTTTTCCTTTGTTACAGCAGTTGCGAGGAGGTAGTATGCATGATTGCCAATACCACTGTTTATATGAACACCACCGTTGTCTGCCTCACCGATATACATCTCTGAAACGTGCATGGGCTGCCATAGAGAATAATTATTTGTTTGCCCTCCATTATGTGGATCTGACATATCCCGCATGGCT
>CAZXOJ010000580.1:0-1908 GCA_964642325.1 uncultured Bacteroides sp.
AGTACAGAAATCAATTCACCATGACAGGCGATTACAAACTTTACCAGGACGGAAAATTCTATCATATATCAGGCGACGCGCTGGAAGAATATCCCCTGGATCCGGGCTCCCTGGATGAAAATGAGATCAAAATAAAATCTGAACTGGAAGAAGAACTGAAAGAACATCCTCCATGGAATGGAAAGTGACCTCCCTGGCATTTTAAAATACAAATAATATGAGCGGAAAATCAGCTACCAGAAAAGTATTTCATTTTATACTGGCCCTTCTATTGATACTGCCATTTGTTGGAGCGAAAAGAATTTTTCAAAGTGAAAGCCGCCCCAATATCCTGTTTATCATGAACGATGACATGTCCTGGGTGGATTTTGGTGCTTATGGATGCAAGGTGGTAAGTACCCCTGTATTTGATAAACTGGCACATAAAGGCGTTTTGTTTAAAAATGCTTTTTCGGCTGCACCAAACTGTTCAGCCAGCAGGGCTTCCATCCTTACCGGCAGGTATCCATGTGAGCTGGAAGAGGCTGGAACACACAACAGTTATTTCCCGGGTAAATTCAAGGTTTATCAGGATCTGCTTCAAAAGAACGGGTATCATACAGGATATACCGGCAAAGGCTGGGGCCCGGGTAACTATAAAATAATGGGTGGGGACAAGAATCCTGCAGGACCCGAATACAATGATATCTTGTTTGATGAAGTACCCTATACCGGACTTCATGAAATAGATATAGCGTCTAATTTCAGGGCGTTCCTAAAAACCAGAGATAAGACAAAACCCTTCTCCATGTGGATAGGTTCACGTGAGCCCCACGGTCCCAGGGAAGCTGGTTCAGGCATCAATGCGGGCAAAAACCCGGACGATGTAGTGGTGCCAGGTTTCTTACCGGACACACCGGAAATGCGAAGCCAGCTTCTGGACTATTACCTTGAAATTGAATGGTTTGACAAGCAGCTGGGTATCATTATGGAGGTACTTGAAAAATCCGGCGAACTTGACAATACCCTGATTGTTGTGACTTCTGATAACGGAATGCCTTTCCCGCGTGCCAAAACACAGTTGTATGAATATGGCACCCACATGGCCATGATTGCGGCCTGGCCTTCCGGCATTAAGGCGGGTAGAAAAGTAGACGATCTGGTAAATTTCGTAGACCTGGCTCCGACCTTTCTGGAAGCGGCAGGTATACCAATTCCGGAGGAGGTGTCAGGACATAGCTTCCTGGATATTTTGCTTTCGGACAGGGAAGGGAGGATTGACCCACAAAGGGAAGTGCTTTATACCTGTCATGAACGTCATGATCACCAGCGTTACGACAACCTTGGCTACCCCATGCGTGCCATCCGGAATTACGACTATCTGTATATCCTGAATTTAAGAACGGACCGCTGGCCACTGGGGGATCCGGAAATAAATAGCGCCCGTGATAGATACCCGGCTACGCCTGAGGGGCAGCGTCTGTTCGAGTTGACATATGCAAAAAAGCCGGGGGAAGAGCTTTATGATATCGTCCACGATCCCTATTGTCTGAAAAATCTGGCTGCGGATCAGGAATTTAAGGAAATCAAAGACGAACTCAGGATCCGGCTGGACAATAAAATGATTACCCTGAAGGACCCCAGGATGCTTGGGTATGGAGATACTTTTGATAGCTATCCAAGGAACAGCCTCAAAATGATTCCTGAGATCGGAGGATTTAAGGAACCGAGAACATACAACCTGAAATACAGAGTACAGAAGCCTGTGGTCAAAACCAATCCCCTGCCTTCGGTTTATCCCCCCAGCAGTAAATATTCTATGGAGGTGAACGGCATAAACATACCGGTTACCGAGTTTGTAGTAAAAGACAAGGTCCAGTACCATTATGCCCAATTTTCATTTGCTGGTAATGCCAATGTGAGAATACG
>CAZXOJ010000581.1:0-1905 GCA_964642325.1 uncultured Bacteroides sp.
TGCCGGACCACATTAAAGTGGCAGCCATGATAGACAGGACACTTGCCAAAGATGATGCATCCAATGTTATTGAGAGTGTACTGACTGGTGAACTGTTTGGCGAAGACAAACTAGCGACCCAGATCCTGATGGACGGGGTCCATGCCATGCTGAAAAATGCCGCTACTGTTAGCATTAAAAGAACCACGGAAGTGTATCCCGGAGGTTCTTCTATCAGTGCAGCTTTCCCCGAACCTCTTTCCTGGGAGGATATTGAAGCGCTTTGCAAAAAATACCAGGCCGATGCCATAGTAGCCATCGAGAAATTTGATTCTGACTTTATCATTATCCCGGGCGTCAATCAGACCGCTACTGTTAAGGCCGGCATCCGAATGTATGATCCGGCAAGCAAAAGTATTGTTGACCAGTATCAGTATAGCCACCAGGAAAGCTGGGGTTCAGGTGAACTCTCGATTGAAGCCGCCATCAATGGACTGATCAGCAAGAATGCTGCTGTAAAAGAAGCCAGTTATGAAGCCGGAATTGCTTACGGCCGGAGACTTTCCCCCTCCTGGTACAGGATATCCAGGGAATATTTTCGCAAATCAAAAGGGGATGATGTTTTTGCCGAAGGTGCCCGCATGATGGAGATCAATGACTGGTTTGCAGCCAAGGAGGCTTTATTCCAGGCAGTAGAAAACGGACATCGCAAAACCAAAGGAAAGGCAGCTCACAACCTGGCAGTAGTTTGTGAGATTGAAGGGAACCTTGAAGAAGCTAAGGCATGGGCCCAGGCAGCCTGGGGCAAGTATAAGAATAAGAAATCGAAGGATTATCTATATGACCTGAACCGCAGGATCAACGAGACTGCCCGTGTAAACGAGCAGATGAATTAGTTTCTTAGATTGTCAGCCTAGTTATTCCTTTTCCAGAGTGGCACAGCCAGCTCGCTTTCCAAACCATGATCTCCTTGCTCAATCATCCATTGAAGCAGGTCCTGTTTAAGTTGTTCCTTCACCGTTGCATACTGTGGATCCAAGGCCAGGTTATTGAGTTCCCATGGATCCTCTCCCAAGTTATATAATTCTTCTGCGGGCCGCTGTCGGTAATGGCGTACCCTCCCGATGACAGATTCATCCTCTTCTGCCAGTTTGAGCCAGCTGGCCCATGTACCTGATGCATCTTCAGGATTCCATGTCCACCCATGTGTATTGACATTCTGGAAGATGGAGTCGGAAGCCAGGTTCATGATGTATTTAAATTCCCTGTCCCGTACGGAACGGATGGGATAGGCTTTTCCCGAGATGATACCGCGGGTTGTATGAGTGCCGAATACCTGGTCCCTGTGTTCCGGCAGATTATCGGTAATAACATCGAGAAAGGAGATGCCATCGATGCCAGGGGGAGTTGTTCCACCGGCCATGTCAACAAAGGTAGGCAGGAAATCCACAAAACTTACCATGGCATGGTTTTCGGATCCACCTTCCAGTACTCCCTTCCATCTGATCATACAGGGTACCTGGAGTCCAGCATCATAGCAGGTCCATTTGGAAAAATGTTCAAATCCATGGTCACTGGTAAATAAAACAACAGCATCCTGATATAACTCATTATCTTTCAACACCTCCACCAGTTTGCCGAATTCACTGTCCATTGCTTCTATGTCATTCATGTAACGGGCCAGCAGGTCACGTGATTCCCAGGTATCCAGCCAATGGGGAGGCACGGATACATCATTAGCTGTGATGCGCCCTTCCATATGGGGAGCATGCGGCTCATGGCTGGCATAGATAAGGCAAAAAGGTTCCCCTTTCAATCCTTCAATGTAGGTAGAAACAGAATCAGGATGATGATTGATATAATCGAATGGGAATGATCCAGCTGGCTTGATATGTTTTTTACCGGCCAATGCAACATGGTATCCCA
>CAZXOJ010000582.1:0-1899 GCA_964642325.1 uncultured Bacteroides sp.
TTCATGCGTGCCGACATGCCTCAAATAAAGCAAAGGTTAAATACAAGCCATAAATCCATCTGGAATAATATAAAAAAAAGGGCGGATGAATCACTCAACAAACCTGCACCGGAATACCCGACCTATCACCTTACTGCTGAGCCGACGCAACGCCGTATGGAATATCAAAAATACTTTCAATATTTCAGAGGGTTCATTGACAATGCCTTGTATAATCTGAGCCTGGCATATTTGATGAGCGGTGAGGATAAATATGCGGTGGCAGCCAAACGAATACTGTTTGAAGTTACTGATTGGCCCACAGATTATGATGATGTCAGTTCGGTAGCAGCAGCATGGGGTGATGAAGTGGGACTGAGCATGTCGAGGTATGCCCATAAAGTATATGATTGGTTATATGATGCATTATCCGCATCAGAAAAAGAACGGGTTTTAAAAATGTGTGAAGGCCGTGCATGGCAAACCTATAAACTGTTAAATGAGACCGAGTATTTAACTTATCCAGGCAGTAGCCACCCTGCCAGGCTGATTGCTTACCTGGCTGAAATGGCCATTGCCATGGCAGGAGAAGTAGAGGGTCCGGAGACCTGGCTGGATTTTTCCCTCAAAGCCTTAACAACTTTCTATCCGCATTGGGGAGGAATAGATGGAGGTTGGGCAGAAGGTATTCCCTATGGGCTATGGTACAATAATTTCTACATACCTGCATTTGATACCCTTGAAGCCGCGGCAGACTATAACCTTTGGAAACGTCCATTCTTCAGCAACATCAGGTATTTTTACCTGTATTGCACATCACCCCTTTCCAGGATCAGACCATTCGGCGATTCTGCAGAAAACGGCGGTCCAAATTCAAGCCAGAGAGATGCATTTATCAGGTTAATGGATTACCATGCGAACCGCTTTGAAGACGGATACATTAAATGGTGGGTTAATGAGGTACCAGGATCCGAAGGTTCTAAGGACATTAATACTGCGATTTTTAATCAGGAGGTTAAACCCATACCACCTGTGGATCTGCCCAACTCAAAAGTTTTCAGAGGCGTTGGTTGGGCCGGGCTCCACAGCAACCTTTCCGATCCCGGAAACGACACATTTATGGTATTCAAAAGCAGTCCGTACGGCAGTGTCTCACACAGCCATGCCGATCAGAACTCCTTTGCCATATTTAAAGGTGGGGTGGCCCTCGCCATTCCTTCCGGCTATTACGGACCAAGTTATGGCATGCCCCATCATGCAGAATGGACCCGTTCTACAAAAGCCAATAATTCGGTCCTGGTTAATGGACAGGGACAGGTAATACGGGATGAAAAAGCTACCGGGACCATTATCCATTTCGAAGATAAAAAAGCCTATACCTACCTTATGGCTGATGCCACAGAGGCCTATCAGGGAAAATTAACATCATTTAAAAGGCATATCCTCTTTCTTCGTCCGGGAGTATTTTTACTGCTTGATCAATTGGAGGCCCCGTCAGAGGCAAACTTCCAATGGATGCTGCATGCCTTTGAAAAAATGAAATTATCCGACAGGAAGGTGATCTCACAAAAAGATGGTGCCAGGTTGAGTACCTGGTTTAATTCCTCACAGGGTCTTGAAATAAGCCAAACCGACAAATTCGATACCCCTTTTAATACAGGGATCCCGGAGGAATTTCATGAAAAGGTAGAAAACCACTGGCATGTTACCGTAGAAACCAGGGAAAAGTCGCTGGTATCAAGGATTGCCGCCATTATGGTGGTTGATTCCCATAAGGACAAAATTGACATTGAATTACTTGACACCAATGGATGGTTTGGAGCAAAGGCAAGCGGATCTTTTGGGAAGGCTGAAGGCTGGATCCAATATGAAGCAGGTTCAGAAATCCCAGGCGATTATGTGGATATGCCAAATGCCAAA
>CAZXOJ010000583.1:0-1892 GCA_964642325.1 uncultured Bacteroides sp.
GGTCTTATGAATACCAGGATAGTTCAACATCCTATGTCGGATTCAGATGTATCCGACCTTACATGGGTAATAAATAATAATTTAAATCTGACAATATAATGAACGTAACAGAACTTGTTCAGAGTGCCGGTTGGAAAAACTTCATGTCCAAGTTATATGGTATCGGTGCATCCATCGTTATCATCGGTGCCATGTTTAAGATCCAGCACTGGAATGGTGGTGGTTTTATGATCACTGCGGGACTGGCCACCGAGGCAGTCATCTTTTTCTTTTCTGCATTTGAACCCCTTCATGAAGAACTGGACTGGACCCTGGTCTATCCCGAACTTGCGGGAATGACAGATCCGGATGAATTGGATGAATATAAGGATGAGGTACTTGCGGGAAGAGGCGTTACCCTTGAAAGATTCGATGACCTTTTCAATCAGGCTGAAATCAGGCCGGAAACCATACAGAAACTCGGCGATGGTTTAAACACGCTGTCCAATACAGCTTCCAACCTATCTGATATTTCAGCAGCCTCCATGGCTACACAGCAATATGCAGAAAATGTCCAAAAAGCGGCCGAAGATGTTGGCAGTCTTACCAACAACTACAGTGCCTCAACAGATAAATTGGCATCAGCTGCAGATTCCCTATCCAATACCTATGATAAAACTGCGGAGATAATCTCCCAGAAGGGTTCTGAAGTTGCCCAGCAGTTTACAAAATCTAGCGCCGGACTGGCAACCTCATATGATGAGCTTGCTTCAAAGATGAAAACTGATTATAATACCATTGCCCAGGGTAACCAGGGATTCGGTGATCAGCTCGCAAGCCTGAACAGTAACCTGGCTGAGTTGAACAATGCATACAAGAACCAGCTGAATGGAGCCAATGAACATATGAAAGACTCCGACCAGGTTTACAAGGGTATTGAAGATATGATGAAGAACCTGAGGGCCTCGGTGGAGGAAACAGAAAAGTATAAGGCCCAGATGGCCGAGCTCAGCAAGAACCTGGCAAATCTGAACACGATCTATGGCAATATGCTGTCAGCCATGAATGTTAAATAACAAAAGGCTTTCCCTGTTTTATAAACCTGTAAGAAAAACCAATGTCAGGAAAGAAAGAAACCCCGAGACAAAAAATGATCGGTATGATGTATTTGGTGCTGATGGCATTGCTGGCACTAAATGTATCTAAAGATGTTCTCGACGCCTTTGTTCTTGTGGATGAAGGATTAAGCAAAACAACTGAAAATTTTGCATCCAAAAATGAGGTGTATTACAATGAATTTGACCGTGCTGCAGCCGAGAATGAGGAGAAAGCGGGACCCTGGCAGGCCAAAGCCCTTGAAGTGAAACGCAGATCGGATGAACTATATAAATACATCCAGGATTTGAAGCTTGAACTGGTAACCCATACAGAAGGAGAAGATACAGAGGCAATTGAAGAGGAAACTATTATCGGGGATGAAATAGTTGGAAAAGACAATTCAGAAAAACCGGCTGAAATAATGATCGGTGCTAACAATGATGGAAAGGCCAATGACCTTAGGCAGGCCCTGGACGAATTCAGGGAATACCTCCTTACCATCGTAAGTGAAGAGAGCGGAGATGTTCGGCATTCCATTGAAGAAAGTCTCGATACGTCAGATCCTCCACCCAAGGAAGGAGAAACCCTGAACTGGCAACAGCAATATTTTGAGCACCTGCCTTTGATAGCCGTTATTACACTGATGTCCAAAATGCAAAGTGATGTCAGAAATGCTGAATCGGAAGTTTTGGAATATCTCTATGGTCAAATCGATGCCGGCGCATTTAAATTCAACCTGCTGGAATCTGTTGTAATCTCAAATTCAAATCATATCATCCGCGGCAATGAATATTCCGCATCAGTCTTTATGGCAG
>CAZXOJ010000584.1:0-1885 GCA_964642325.1 uncultured Bacteroides sp.
GTCCAGGTTTAGTCCCTTGAAAGTCTTATACGGAGATAATAAGACCGGAAGTGCAGGATTCACTTTACGAAAAATACTTGTGGTCCTCCAATTCAGTATTTCCATTGCGCTGATCATTTCCACCATTACAGTTTTCAGCCAGTGGAGGTTCCTGAGTAAGAAAAAGCTGGGGGTAAACCCGGAGAATGTCTTACTCATCCCTCGTCCCACCCGTGGTTATTATACGTATAAACAAGAAGTTCTGAAAAATCCCAGGATTCTGAATGTGACCAGTTCGAATAAAAGAATGACCGATGGACTTACAAGCAACCTTGGATATAAGGCGGAAGGCCTACCCGAAGATGAAAATCCATCTATTAAGATTGTTACCGTTGATTTCGACTTTTTTGAGACCCTGGAAAACCGGATCGTGGAAGGAAGAAGTTTCTCCGAGGAATTTTCGATGGATTCGTTATCCACCTTTATTCTGAATGAAACGGCTGTCAGGGATATCGGTTGGGAAGACCCCATAGGGAAATGGTTTGAAACATCCACACTTGACCCGGCTACCAATAACTGGAGAACAAGAAGGGGAACAGTTGTGGGTGTATCCGAGGATTTCCATTTCGAATCTGTGCATAATACCATCCAACCGATCTGCTTTTTTGTGGATAAATTCTGGGTTAACTGGATGTCTATCCGGATCGCCTCCGAGGACATGCCCCAAACCATTGCATTCCTTGAGGAGGAATTCAATAAGCTAAACTCTGATTACCCCTTCGATTACAGTTTTTTTGAGGAGGAGATTATTGCCCTGTATGATAGCGAGCAGAGATTCTTCCAACTGTTCATCATTTTTGCCCTGCTTGCGATCATCATTGCTTCGCTGGGTATCCTGGGACTGGCCTCCTACTCAGCAGAACAGCGCACCCGGGAAATCGGCATCCGTAAGGTGGCCGGATCAAGCATCAGGAGGATCCTCCTGCTCATAACCAGGGAGTTTTTCATCCTGGTACTGATCGCAAACCTGATCGCCTGGCCGGTCGCCTGGTATTTCATGCGAAACTGGCTGATGGATTTTCCTTACAAGATAAAACTGGGACTTTCGATATTCCTTCTCTCTGCCCTGCTGGCAATGATAATCGCCCTGCTTACCGTTATCTACCAGGCCTGGCGGGCTGCCTCACAGAATCCTGCAGATGCCCTGAGGTATTAATAGGCAATACCGGAAGGATTCATACAAAATTGAGCCCACCCTATCATTCATGAAGGGAGACTATATATGCGCCATGGGGATGCCCTGATGTGTTATAATATTGCTCTCTAATTAATTTTAACCTCCAAAATAACTTTTAAAGTCTTTTGTAAAGTCATCGATGGACCTGGGCGCATGGCCTGTAAGTGCTTCAACGTTTCCTGTGGTAGTATCAGCAAAGCCCTTTGCAAATCCCTGGCTAAGTTCAACGTATCCATCAACAATGAATTCAGGGAATCCCATACCCATCATTGATTCTTTAGAGGCTTCGTGTGGTACAGCTACATAATTTATCTCTTTGTCGAGAACTTTGGCAAATGAAGCAGCCACATCATGCATAGATATCGATTCCGGACCTGTAAGAATATATTCCTTACCGCTTTCTGCTTTTCCTGTTAAGGCACCAAATGCACTTTCTGCTACATCTCGGACATCTATCATTCCTGCCTTTCCATCAGACCAGTCCCAATAGATCTGTCCACCATTCTGAATAGATGGAGAAACCATCATCATATTTTGCATAAAAAATGTAGGTTTGATACTGGTCCATGGAATCCCTGATCCTTTAATAGCATTATCTACCTCGTTGATCTGTTGAATAAGTCTTGAACCCTCAGTACCATAAGCTGAATGTCTGACAATAAAAGGCTT
>CAZXOJ010000585.1:0-1877 GCA_964642325.1 uncultured Bacteroides sp.
TGTTCTCCGTTTTTCATAACCTCCTTGTTTGTTTTTGTATCACTTCCTGGTGCAAGGTTGCAAGCTGTAATCACTATCGCCATTAATAAAAACATTTTTTTCATGATTATAATTTTAATGGTTAAAAAATATGAGCTTACTTATCTTCTGGTGGCCAGTTTATGAAACCATGATCCCTGCTTAACCATGGTATCGAAAGCAGGTCAAACTCAAAGTTTTTTTCAGAAAGCTTTCTATATTCCGCTGTCTCCAAATATGGAATCTGAGTAAGATCAAAAGGATGATCAAACGATTCAAGGTGCTCTTCAAGGGCAGCAACTAAGACCTTCACTTCTTCAGAGTCTCGCATGGTGACATACAGATTTTCCTGCTCATAAGGATCATCTATTAGATTATAAACCTGGTCCTGATCAAAATAACAGGGGAATCCATTAATGGCAATGGCTGAATGAGCCTGGGGCCAGGCCTTTACATAACTGGGTACATATTCAATTTCACCTGCCTCCATTTTTTTGATTAGCGTCTCAGGATATCTAAGTGCAATATATTTATAAGTTCCGTCGCTTACCGAGCGGGTATATCCATTTTCAGCAAAAATTAGATCTCGTATTGCCTGGTCCGGATTTGAAATAATGGGCAGCATACTCACACCATCCAGCAGATGATCACTGGGTAATTCGATTCCTGCAGCCTCAAGAATGGTAGGATAAATGTCAGTATTCTGAACGAGTGTTTTGCTGACACTACCCGATGTACGATCGGGCCAATAGATAATCATCGGAACATGAATTCCCTTCTCGAATGATGTTGCTTTCCCCGGCTCAATATTGTGATCCGCCATAAAAATAATAACAGTATTGTCTGCAAGACCTGATTCAGTCAGTTTTTCTCGTATGAGGCCAACTACGAAATCGGTCTGGGCAATTCCTGCATACCGGTGCCTGGTATTCGGTTCAACTTTGGATAATTTCTCTAATAAAGCCGGGATATCGATCTTCAATCCGAGCAGGGTTGTGTCGCGTCCTCCCGGAGTGTAAGTAACATCCTGTGAAAGGTCTGCCACATGATTTGGCCCATGAACTGCAGTCGGGGCAAAATAGAGAAAGAAAGGCTTGTCACTCTTCTTTTGCTTCTCAATAAATGACAGTGCTCCTTTGGCCATCCAGGGAAAGTTATGGAAGTGCAGAGCTTTGAGCCGATGGCCATCATAGTTTCCCCAGACCACACTCTCTGCTTCATCAAAACCACCGAGACTCTCTACCAATCCCTGATAAACAGACTGTTGCTCAATAAGTTTGTCCTGGGTTTCAGGATCATCCAGGGCTTCATCCGGCTGAAATTTCGGCAGCACTGTTCCTTGAGGAACCCTGCCAATATGCCATTTCCCAGCCATCCCAGTTATGAATCCATTTTCGCTCAGGACCCTGGGAAGCGTTTTCTTTTCGGCAGTGATCCATGTATTCCAGGCAATATTATATGGTTGATTGGTGGGATTATCTCTAATAAAGGAAGGGGCGCTGCAGCGGCCGGGAAATTGCCCGGTTAAAACTGCATACCTGCTTGGTGTACACATAGAAGCAGGTGTATATGCATTTGAAAAAAGGATCCCTTCTGAGGCTAACCAGTCGATATTAGGGGTTGGTATTTCTCCTCCATAGCATCCCAGGTCACTGAATTGCATCTCATCGGTAAAAATAACAATGAAATTAGGTGTTTCACTACTCCTTTTTTTTTCTGCATCAGGTCCGCATGCTGTTAATGTAAGTACGAATACGACAGGTAATAAAAGAGCTGCTCTATTCATAAATAGGTGATTTAGATATTTCATGATTGATTTTTTTGAATAAGGCCAGGTTGACTTTGCAAAACTACTATTT
>CAZXOJ010000586.1:0-1856 GCA_964642325.1 uncultured Bacteroides sp.
TTTTCAAAATAATAATCTGGAAGGCCGAATGGTGGTGACCGGAGACGATAATTTAAAATAAAAAACTTATTCCAAAATTACCATCTTACCTGATTCCATATAATCTCCGGCTTTGAACCTGTAGAAATATACTCCTGATTCAAGATTTTCCCTTGAAATCTCATGATTGTATGTTCCCGGAGATTTTGGCTCATTAAACAATATTTCTACCTGCCTTCCCTGCATATCAATTATGGATAGTTCCGCCTGGTTATGAGTAAGGATGGAATACCTGAAAACAGCCTGCGTATGAACAGGATTTGGAAACAACTGTACCCGATTTTCATTCTCGGGTACGGCATAATCAGGAATTACATCCTCAGTATCTGTGGAAGTTCCAAATCCCGAACCAATAAGGCTCCAGGCTTTATTATTGTTCTCATGTACCTCCTCAACCAGGTCGTCAGGATCCACCACTGCAAATATCATTGTCTCATTCTTTATCGATGCGGGTACAATCCAGTTCTCCAGCCTGGCAATCACCGGCTCGCGCGCATTCACCTGGTCAAGCATGGATTCACTGATCCCATCTTTATTTACAATTAATTGTCCCCCATTGTCCGGATCACCCAGGTAAAATTTCACAGAAGTCCCATATTGATCAACATTACTGTAATTCTGAACCCGACCATAAATGGTGGCAGTGTCTCCTGGTTGCGGATCTAAGGGGCTAATTACAATGTCCCTGGTCTGTTTTGATTGAAGATCATCATCACTTCCACCCAGGCCTTTAGAAAACCTGTTTCTCCATGGAAGGATAAAAGTAAGATCCGGATTTGATCCATATTGCTCTTCCCACCATGATGGGACACCACCACTAAAATCAGGTGATACAGCATAATCAAGCACGAGTGTTCCACTGGCATCCCAGTACATAAAGGGAGTAACATCATAAGTTTTAGTCCCAACAAAAGAACTGTTTATCAGTCCTATGGAAATTTCCACTTCACTCGATTCTTTAATGGTTGTCTTATGGGTGGAGATCTCCTTCGAAAAGTCTGTATCCTGGTATGAACTCTTGACCGAGGCGTTCACAAATTTAAAGTCCAGACCAATCTCAGCTTCAATATTACGTGTCAGTGATTGGGAAGAAAATGATTCCCTTTCAGTAATGGTCTCAGAACCGAACTTCATATTCCAGTTCTGAATGGTCGACGGAGATACCGTCCACGTGTCCGATCCTCCATTGTAACCACCTACACCAAAAGGCCTGGCTCCAGGAGGAAGTTCAGTAGTCTTGGGATAGGACAAAATATTTCCTACTTCATGATTCGGATGAAAGTCATTCGCAGCACTGGCCCTGCCTGAGAACCATGCTTCTTTCGTCTTTCCAGGCATGACAGCCACTACATGACCATATAAAGTATCACTGGCGTAAACAGGGTATCGTAGCAACTCATAATCCGATACAGTGCAATAAATCAAATCGTCCTCCCGGGATTCCGATTTGGCACTAAGTTCAAACTCCTGTGCTGAGCCGTTTACATTTTTAAAACCTTCGCCATACTTCCAGTTGAGACTGCCACTAACTTTGGCGGACAAAATACCTTTTTTCCCGGATACCTGGGCAGCAATGGTTTTTGAGGTCCTCCAGGTGGAACGTACTTCAGTAGCAGACTCGATCCTACTCCCCTCAACGCTGGTAAATGATACATGACTGGAATAGCAACGTGTTATATTAGTTACATCATTTACCGGATAGCAATCCTGCATGTCATATACTACGCCATCAAAAACATCAATATGAAGGGGTGGTGAACTCAGGATCATAATGGGTTGGATGATGTCTGTCCTGGTTTGTCTCTCCGGGGGACCAA
>CAZXOJ010000587.1:0-1855 GCA_964642325.1 uncultured Bacteroides sp.
AAGGGAGAGGATATTTTCATCCTCCTGGATACGAACTATAAGCAATACCATTGGGAACTCCGGAGGTTGTTCAAATCATTCCGAAATAGGAGGGACAATAATAACTAAATTAGGCTTATTCTTTAAACTTTATAACCATGCCCCGATACCTGACTAAATCCCTCTACGCAATGGCCTTGGGTTGTCCCGCCAAGCTCTACTATGCTGGCAAGGACCGATATCCCAACAAAAATGCCGACAATGAATTTCTGGATGCCCTTGCCAGGGGAGGGTTCCAGGTAGGTGCCCTGGCAAAATGTTACTATCCTGGTGGGCATGATATTACCACGTTGAATAACAAAGAAGCTCTAAAGCAAACCAATGAATTACTGAAGCGGGAAAACGTAGTGATCTTTGAAGCGGCATTTCAAGTTGAGAAGTTTTTCATACGAGCAGATATCATTGAAAAGAAAGGCAATACCATCAATCTGATAGAGGTAAAATCCAAATCTTTCGAGGGTAACTCATCCCGGGATATGCTGGGTAAGAAAGGCTATCTGAATAAGGACTGGAAGAAATATCTCTATGATGTAGCCTTCCAGAAACATGTGATATCAAAAGCAAAACCGGCCTGGCATATCAATACTTTTCTGATGCTGGTAAATAAAAACGCAAAAGCGACGGTTGACGGATTAAATCAGAAATTCCGCCTCAGGGAACTTGGAAATGGCAGGACATCTGTGGAAATCATTGGAGGAACTTCCCCTACCGATCTGGGGAAAGAGATCTTGATTAGGGTAAACGTTAATGATATCTGCCAGATGATATATGAGGGCAGGGATACCGTGCGGCGACCTGAAAGGGCATTTAAAAGTCAGGTAAATTACCTGGCTCGTCATTATTGGAGGAATAAAAAGATAAATTTTCCCATACACAAGGACTGCAAGGAGTGTGAATTTCAAGCAACTGCTAAAGAGGAGGGGCAGGGGAAGATATCCGGTTTCAAGGAGTGCTGGAAGGAGCAGGCGGGATGGAAGGACAAGGACTTTGAGAAGCCGTCAGTATTAGATATCTGGTATTTCAGCGGAAAACAAAAATTGATAGAGGGTGGCATTTTCCATATGGCTAAGGTCAGCTCTGAGAATATTGGAGCTGAAGCTGAGATCAATAAAAGGAAACTTGATCTTAAATCCAGGCAATGGCTACAGGTCCACCGAACAGCGAGCAAGGATCCGGAACCATACCTGGATATGGATGGCATAAAAGAGGAGATGGACAAATGGGAGTATCCCCTGCATATGATAGATTTTGAGACCAGTACAGTGGCAGTGCCTTTTTACCGGGGGAGGAAACCTTATGAACAAACAGCATTCCAGTTCTCCCATCATCAGATCAATGCTGATGGATCGATCGAGCACAAAGGTCAGTACCTGAATGCTGAACGAGGCATTTTCCCCAATTTTGAATTTGTCAGGATGCTACGGAAGGAATTAATATTTGACCAGGGATCTGTTTTTTGCTATTCCGACCATGAGAATAAAGTATTGGGTCAGATTTTAACCCAATTACGTGAGAGTAATGAGAAAGATATCCCGGATAAGCAAGAGCTGATTGATTTTATATTGTCAATTACTCATACAAAGACACGCAAAGGGGAGAGGGATATGATTGATCTCCTGGAATTAGTCAAAGCATATTATTGGCATCCCTTGATGGGTGGCTCGAATTCTCTGAAGGTTGTACTTCCTGCAGTTCTAAATTCATCCGATCATATTAAAGCTAAATACTCACAACCCATTTATGGTAAAAATTCGGAGATCAGGAGCCTGAACTTCCCAGATGGGTGGAAATGGATCCAACTGGATGAAACAGGGAA
>CAZXOJ010000588.1:0-1852 GCA_964642325.1 uncultured Bacteroides sp.
CCCTGTCGAAAAAATCAGGGGCCAGCTGGAATATTTTTGCCTCAACATCGCTGAATATCAGTACATCGTATTCTTCCAGAATTTTTTCCCATTCTCCCGGACCAAGCTTGTAGAATTCCCACGTTGGAACCGATAAAACTTCATGCTTGCCGGTTGATTCAAGTGCATCTTTCAACCATTTTCCATAATTGAAAATATCCAATCCCTTATGTGCGTAATTGAATGGAGTCTCTGCGAAAACAGGTCCTGTCAAAACAGCCCAGTCCCCTACGTAATAAATCTTTGCCATAATTATTTTTTCTTGAAGGTATAAATGCCCGCAGATAATTCCAAATCATTTTTATCTTTACTCTAACAAGACAGATCAATTAATGACTTCCACTGAACGGATCCGCTCGGCTATGAACCTCACAACACCTGACAGGGTGCCATTGATGTGCCAACCCTCTTGGGGATTCGTCCTTACCCAATTACCGGAAGTTGATCCGGTTGATCTGTGGCATAACAAAGACATGGTCTACACCAGGTCTTTTGCAGATATCAGCACCAGGTTTCACTTTGATGGAGTGCTGGTCCCAGCAGTAGGACTGGCTGCACTGGATGAAGACAGGGTGGTCCAAAAAAATCCATTGTTTCCTGAAGGTCCTGCAGTATATTTTAATAATGGTGATCAATGCATTTATTGCAGGGATGATCTTCCCCGGTACCAGTATAAGGATGCTCCGGAGATTACCATCGATGAACTGGATCCTGATAAGATCCCAGAGACCATAAGCTTTCACACACCATCCAATCATTTAAGGATGTGGATCAATGAGGATTTACCAGGAAGGGTCATAGAAATATCCCAGACCCGCGATTACCTGGATGCAGAGTTGTCAATTCATGGTTCCACCTATGCTCCGGAAGATTATTTAATTGACCGGCTGGGTGTGGAGGGGGCTTTCCTGGCCATGATGACCCATCCGGATAAATGCAGGGAGATTCTTTTACGTTATGCCGAGGCAACTTCCAGGCATGTTGAGGAACAAATCAATGCCGGAGCAGATGCTATTAATTTTTCTGCTCCATGGACAGGTCAAAATTTCATTTCCCTGGATATGTATGAAAATGTTATTGCACCTGCTCAGAAAGTTATCGCCGATTTATGTGCAGAAAAAAATGTGCCTTGCTATTGTCATACCTGTGGCTCGATTGATGACAGGCTGGAGTTGATCATTGATCTGGGTTTCAGCGGACTTGAATGTCTAGATCCTCCTCCTCTTGGAAATGTCGAACTTGAGGATGCAGTTAGAAGGATAGGTAACAGGGCTTTTATAAAGGGGAATATTGATCCTGTCAATGTATTGATGAACGGTACCCCTGACGAGGTAAGGGAAAATGCCAAACGCTGTCTCGAAACGGGAATGAAGGCCAGGGGCTTCATCCTGAGTACGGCCTGTGCCATCGCTCCGGGAACACCTCCAGAAAACCTGGATATATTTTATGAAGTTGTTGAACAATACGGTTATTACTAATTAAATTTAAGCCATCAGCGATATTTTATCAGATACTAATTTCACCACACTCGACTGGGTAATTGTTATCATTTACCCTATGATCTCCGTTGCCATCGGACTATACGTCAGGAGATTCATAAAAAACATGCGGGATTTTGTCACTGCAGGCCGTAACCTGGGCCTCTGGCTGGGGATTGCCACCATGACAGGGACCGAAATTGGCTTGATAACAGTGATGTACAGTGCCCAAAAAGGGTTTACAGGTGGATTTGCAACTTTTCATATTGCACTGGCTGCATTGATAGTCACCTTTGTTGTCGGAATGACCGGATTTATCGTTTACAGGCTGCGGG
>CAZXOJ010000589.1:0-1826 GCA_964642325.1 uncultured Bacteroides sp.
CGATGGGAACATCTTCTTTGGGACCATTGAACTGCCAGAAAGAATAGCTCGATACGCCTATCGGATTTTTTGTTTGAATACCAGCAGGTCTTGCTTCCACACCATCAGCCTTACCTGCACAAGATTGGCCTGCAGATAGTCCAGTAAGTCCTGCTGCTGCCAGTGCAGATTTTTTCAGGAATGATCTTCTGTTATTTTTCATTACCAAGGGTATAATAAAGTTCCGGAACTAATCCGTTTCAATTTTAAAGGCCCAGGCCTCTTTACATGGTGGATTGCTGATCGCCTTCTGGGGTAAGTGAATGAGCATCCCGTTGCCTGTCTTATCCCATTTTACCTTTCCGTATCCAAGTAACACAACAGCGGATCCCTTAGTAGCCTGAATACTGTTTAGCCAGACTTTTGATGGTGGTGCCGATTCGTTTTCATCGGGCAGGTATATAGCATATACTGTACCGTCCTGTTTCCTGGTCAGGCATACTTTCCCATCCTTATAGGGAGGCAATGCCCGGGTCTCGTATATGGCTTCGCTATTAACTTCCATCCAGTCACCTATAGCCTCCAGCAATATATATGCTTCATCGTGCCATTTTCCATCGGGGCCTGGAGCTATGTTAAGCAAAAGATTTCCCCCCTTGGCGACGATGTCAACCAGCATATGAATGGCTTCCCGTCCACTCTTATACTTCGCTTCGGGTACCCATGACCATCCACCACCAGCAATGATACATGACTCCCATGGGAAGGGGAGAGCCGCTTCCGGAACACGGTTTTCCGGTGTAAGGTAATTCTGATTCTTACCGGGGACAGCCCTGTCTACCACAATCAGGCCTGGCTGTTTTTCGCGCGCTTTTCGTGCCAGTTCATCCATCCGGATGTCCTGGTTTACCGACCGGCTCTTAAGGAAACCGCCGGATGATTGATCGGGAAATCCCTGATAAAAATCCCGGATTCTATCAGGATCCTTTTTGGCAACCCAGCCACCATCAAGCCATAAAATATCCATTTTTCCATAATCCGTCATCAGTTCCATGATCTGGTCGTGTGTGAACTGAACAAATTTTTCCCATTTTTCAGGATAGGCTTCAGGGTCATAGTTCACGTTGCGGTCCAACGGCGGAAAATATGGATCCCAGTAATGCTCGCTGTGCCAGTCCGGTTTGGAGAAATAGGCCCCCGCCCACATTCCCTCAGCCCTGAAGGCATCGAATATCTCCCTTGCGATATTGGCTTTTTCATGGGTACGGAAAGGGCTCTTCGAACCGGTAACCTTATAATCGGTCAGTTTGGTATCAAACATGCAGAACCCGTCATGGTGCTTAGTAGTAAATACCACGTATTTCATTCCTGCATCTCTGGCTGCACTGGCCCATTTATCAGGATCAAAGTCCACCGGGTTAAAAGTAGTACTCAGATTCTCATATTCTTTCTTGTACCCGAAATAGTTGTCCGGACTGGCACCGGATCTCCGGGCGCACCATCCGTAATCTTCCGGACATAATGACCAGGACTCAACGATGCCCCACTGGCTATAGGCTCCCCAATGCATTAACAGGCCAAACTTCAGGTCCTGCCAATCCTCCAGCTTTTCAAGCACCTGGCTATCCTCCACAGGATAATAGGTTTGGTTGTGGTCGTGTACAGCCTGTGTATAAATATTCTCGGCAAAAAACAATAAGAAACAGGCAATAATAATTTTCGATTTGAAATGATGCTTTTTCATTTTAATCCTCCAGACTTGTTATTTTAATTTTATTGTCTCAATGGCATAATGCCCGATTTTTATATTCGTTTGATTTTTCTTCGATTGAATATCCTGGATGTTT
>CAZXOJ010000590.1:0-1814 GCA_964642325.1 uncultured Bacteroides sp.
TTTTCGCTATTGTATTACCTGAACAGGGAACAATATGGGTCAAATCCACTGTTCCACGGGCATTATTATAATGCTCCCATCACGGAAGCAAAGGAAGGGAAGAAGATCTATTCGAAGATTGATGGACAATATGAAGTTACCCATAGGCGGCAGAAACTGATATATGACGAACGATTTCTAAGCATTTTCCCCCGCATGTGGAGCAATGATCAGGATCATGTTCAGGCATACCAGAAATGGGGAAAAATTGAAGGCGTACCAATCAATGTAACCAACCGAAATGGCGAGGCGCAGGTGCTGCGCAAACCTACTTTTGTAGAGAACATCCGCTTCTTTATCAGCTACCAGGTTGGCCATATGTACCTGCGCTACTTTATGTGGAATTTCTCTGGTCGTCAGAATGATCTCCAGGGACATGGAGAGGTGCATAAAGGGAACTGGTATTCAGGGATAGGATTCATTGATGAGGCAAGGCTGGGGCAACAGGATAATCTTCCACCATTCTTAAGAGATAATCCTGCCAGGAACAGGTACTATATGTTACCCCTTTTACTGGGGATTACCGGACTGGTTTTCCATAATCGCAGGCACAGGAAAGATTTTTGGGTGCTTATGCTTTTGTTTATCATGACAGGTCTGGCTATTGTTGTTTACCTGAACCAGTATCCTTTCCAACCAAGGGAAAGAGATTATGCATATGCAGGTTCTTTTTATGCTTTCAGCATCTGGATTGGCCTGGGGGTAATGGCCATATCAGAATATACCAGGAAGAAACTGCCTGGCATTACCGGGCCGGGACTGGCAACGCTGGCCTGTCTGATCCTGATACCTGGCATAATGGCCAAAGAGAACTGGGATGATCATGACCGTTCCGGGAGGACCGCTGCCAGGGATTTCGCATGGAACTACCTGAATTCATGTCAGCCCAATGCAATCTTATTTACCAACGGAGATAATGACACCTTTCCACTCTGGTATGCGCAGGAAGTGGAGGGTGTCCGCACCGATGTCAGGGTTGTGAACCTGAGCTACCTTGGGGCGGACTGGTATATTGAACAAGTAAGCAGAAAGGCCTATGACTCTGATGCAGTGCCATTTAGCATGTCAAAGGATCAGTACAGGACAGGGAAACGTGATTACGTTTACCTGGTGGAAACAATTGAAGATCATGTGGACCTTGGGAAAGCCATGGATTTCATCAGGAGTGAGGATAAACGGACCAAGACCCTAGGTAATTACACAGACCGCATAGATTATATTCCTGCAACGAAATTTAAAATTCCTATTGATTCCGCACATATCATAAATTCCGGCACCGTAAGGGCGGAGATGGCAGATAGAATTGTACCTGAGATGCGTTGGCAAATAAACAAACAGAATATTTCTAAAAATGAGTTAATGGTTATGGACCTGATTGACAATAATAACTGGAATCGTCCCGTTTATTATTCAGTAACCGTTGACAGGAATCTTTACCTGAATTTGCACGAATATTTTCAATTAGAGGGACTGGCTTACAGGATTGTACCAATACAGCAACCTGAAGTCAGGGGACAGCTGGGCAGCATTGATACAGACCTGATGTTTGATAATATGGTGAACAAATTCATGTGGGGTGGTGTTAGTGATTCAACCGTATACCTGGATGAAAATATTCGGCGAATGATGATGAATTTCAGGAATAACTTTGGCCGGCTTGCCAATGAACTTATTGCAGAGGGTGATACTACCAGGGCAAGGATGACGCTGGAAAGATGCATGGAGGTAATGCCAAATGACAGGATTCCTTTTAATTATTTCATGATACCCGTTAT
>CAZXOJ010000591.1:0-1807 GCA_964642325.1 uncultured Bacteroides sp.
TGATGCGGCATCCTTCCCGGATAGAACAATACACCATCCCCGTTACCCCATTCCAGGTGTCTGTTTATAAATGTAAGAGGCTCGTTAAAGATCCTTTGCTGCAACCGGCCTTTTGGCCCCTGCCCGTTATGTGTCCAGTGCGTACTCTCCCAGACAAACCAGGTATTGATACTGAAAAGGTACTTGATCCAGCCATTTACCCTTAAATCTACTGCAGTCCCTTCCAGTATCTCCGATCCGTACCTGGGCCTGTTACCATTGTAAAACCAGTAATCTTTGCCTTCCTTTCTCAGCTCATCAAGCCTCCCGATTTCCACACCATCATAAGCGTCCCATATATCCACCGCATCTTTAAGGTCTTCGACATATCCTGTAGTTACCTGTATTTTCATTTTTCTACCCGGACCCGGGTTGGATTTGATCCAGCCAACCTGCTCCTTAATAAATGAATACTGGGCCGGGCCGGGCTCATCGATCATATATTTAAAGTAGTTTACCTCAGGAGCATAACGCTCAAACCAGCGTGCCCATTTATCAGATTCTTCCTGCATCTTTTCTTTTGTGGTTCCCAGCACCCGGCCGCCATACATTCCTATAGGGAAGAGTTTTTCTCCCATTCCTTCTCCGGGACCATGATACCCAAATGCAGGTGTGAATGCTGAACCATCCAGAAAGGGCTTATAATCCATTAATATCTCTTCGTCATACTCAGCACTGTGGGCTTCAAATCCACCGACCAGCTCTATCCTGTGGCGCTTTGCTTCATGCTTAATGATGCTGCGGATCTCCTGGGTATTTAATCCAGGAAAATAAAAGGCAAGCGTCTCTATACCAGAATTGTATACCCATACATTGGAGTGGTTCTCATCCGGCAGGTAGGCATCAATGATTTCTATCTGGACCGGAATACTGTTGAATATTGCTCCACTTTCCCATACCAGTATTTCAGATTCATACAAACCCTCAGGATATTTCCTGTCCCTCGGCAGGTAAAGGTCAATCCAGAATCCCTGATTAAGGCTCGCTCTTCTTGGAAGTATATCCACAATATTCTGATGCCTGTTGATCTGCTCTTCAGTTGGGGGTACAGTCAGTGGAAAACCACCTTTCCCGGCCAGTGCATCAGCCGGTATCAGTGCATCAGGGATCCATCCGGTCATTTCTGCAGGTGCAGACTTTTCTGAACCATAAAACCAGTTCGGCTCTGTTGGCCTTTGAACATGGAGGTAATGCTGGCTGAAAAACTCAATGTATCCCTGGTCCCCGTACCTGATCCCTCCGCTGCCTCCTATCACCATGCCGGATTGTTGGTGGACCGGGGGACTCATAGACAATTGCAATCCCTTTGCACCTGTACTGTCCACTTCAACAATGACCTGGAATCCAAGTACCTCATTGTAGAGTCCCCTGAGATGGATCCTCTCCCCATCCCAGATACTGTTGCTCTTTTTGGAAGGGTGCTCGGTGTTGTATTTAAAAATTTTTTCACCATCGCCAACAGCCCAGGAGCCAACTATCTGGGCATTCAGCCCGAGATAATACGTCACAAGGATCATTGTGATTACAGCGAATCTTAAAATGCGTTTGAAGTTAGGTCTATGTTTCATCAACTGGATTTTTTATGATATTTAAACTTCATCAGGAAGTTCGAATCCCTTTCTGTATGTCCCATATGCAAGCTCCCTGGCTTTTGGATTATTGAGAATAGATTCATACTCCCCCGAGAAATCCAGCTGTCTGTTACCCATACGATGGGAAATATTGGCAAGATGTATAAGTGTTGCACTTTTATGTCCCTCAACAATAT
>CAZXOJ010000592.1:0-1803 GCA_964642325.1 uncultured Bacteroides sp.
TCGGTCCAGATCTGCGCTGATATACTCAGTGAAAACAACGATATCAAAACCAATGAGAAAAAGATCTGCAGCATCCTTGTGGTGCTCCGGTCTATTCCCCTGCTGGAGTCAACAAATTTTGATATGTGTTTAAACAAGTGAGCCATCTAAATATTGGCAGTCCGATTAGATTTGGTTATAAACAATAAAATTTCCATTCGATCTTGTATCTTTTTTTTTTAAGATCGACGGAAATTTAAAATATAAAAATGGCCTGAAACGCCGTTATTGAAGGCACTCTGACCTTGATAATCTATACGTATGTATTATGACCAGATTTCCTCCCTGGAGGTTGCACCTGGCCATAAGTTTTTCTACCCTGAAATTTAAAATGCTACCCAACACGTTTATCCCTATCCTTACCAACTAAAAATCAAGGATTTCTACGTAGGTGAACGCAAAAAGTTTAGTGTTTTCAGAAGAAATATCAATTTCCCGGTTAAAGGGTCTTATGACCGAAATATCTCATTCAGTATGGAGAGGGACCGAACCTTACCAAATCCGCTTACATGCAGGCTATAGAAATCCATCAGGTAATCCAGGAACCTTATCCTCTCCTCATGGTTGATCTTCATGCCCTTAAGGCTTTCAAAATTAGTGTTCATCAATAGGTTTAACACTGCTGAAGACGATTCATCAAAGAAATCCGGGTGCAGGCTCTTTGCCTCCTTAAACTGCCCGTTTCTCATATCGAACAGGTTTCTGCTCTCCCCATACTGCCTGTCAGGATAAAATCCCAGATACCTGGTAAGCTGAACGAGGAACAAAAGATGGAAATTAACGGTATGCTTCTCGGATATATCCAGGAATTGCAGGCTATTTTCAAGGAAGTTGTACAAATCAGGATTGGGGTCTTCTTCACGTAATACCTTGTATAGGATTTCTGCCAGAAACATGGCCTGGCCACTCTTATAGGGATCAACAGGAATGCTTTGGTAGGGAATATAATTTCTTATCTCTGTCATCCGTTGGAGCTCACGTCTTTCCTTGTGGTAGGCTTCAATTTCAAGCATGGAAAGAGGTTGCAGTAGATTACTTCGGAATTTCGCTTTCTTCCCTCTGGTACTATTCGCCAGGTAGGCCTGTCTTCCGAACAGGTCGGTATAGATGTAAACAATGGCGCTGCTTTCTTTGTACCTGATGTGATGTAAAACTACGCCTCGTAAGGTATGTAGCATAAGAATCAGTTTATCACCAGCAGTTTGGTAATATGGGTCAAAGAACCATCTTCATCTGTGCAGAAAATCAGATAAACACCAGTGTGGACACGGTTACCCGAAAAAGTCCGGCCATCCCAGATGGCCTGTCCACCCAGTGCCGTAGTCTCAAATACGATATTCCCATTGATATCGGTGATCTTTACGTT
This sequence comes from uncultured Bacteroides sp., assembly GCA_964642325.1. GTDB lineage: Bacteria > Bacteroidota > Bacteroidia > Bacteroidales > SM23-62 > SM23-62. The sequence continues at coordinate 1,406 of CAZXOJ010000592.1, forward strand.
CACATTTCCGACCAGGCCGGTGACCACAATTTCTCCCTGGTAATCCTCCCTGACAGGATTGGGATAAACATAGACATCACCAAAATTGTCCTTGCCATCGATGGCGGTACTTTTATACGAGATCAATCCTTTTTCTGTGCCAAAATAAACAGTGCCATTTTTACCATCAATGGTAATTTCAAAGATGTTGTCGGATAGCAGGGGACTGTTATCCGTGGTGAAATGATGAATGGTTTCAAGTCCATCATCAGAAAAGAGAAATACACCTGCCTTTGCCGTTCCAACCCATTTTCTGTTGGCACCGTCAACAGCAATGGCGGTCACTTTTTCTGTTCCCAGCAAATTATCGGCAAAACCAGTACCATCATTACGGGGTACAATGATCTGCTGTCCGTAGA
>CAZXOJ010000593.1:0-1779 GCA_964642325.1 uncultured Bacteroides sp.
CTCAAAGCCTGGAGGGAAAAGATAGTTTCGATCTGGCTGTTAGTCCTGACCTTTTTCAGTGTTTCATTAATTTTCATAGTGAGAGATCCTGGATCGGTACCTGCTTGCAACCTGACATAGTTATTGAAATAGAAGTGTCCCCAGCCCATATCTGTTCCCAGCTGGCTGATTATACCGATAGGTATCAGGATATCAAATTTCAGGTGTGTATTGGTCGGAGGATCCTCAATGACACCGGTCACCATTCCTGTCCACATATTATTGTTTAGGTTCAATGTTTTCCCGATAGGATTCTCATCTGCAAAGAATTTATCTGAAATACTTTTTGTCAGGATGATGAAATTCATTCCCCTGGGAGCTGTTGCAGGATCTCCAGCCAGGAACTTGTAGGAAAAGAGATCAAAGAAGGAAGAATCAACACAGACAATCCCTTCCTCATAATATTTACGTTCAGAGGAAGCGTCAACTTCGGGAGCATACTCTACCAGGTACTTTCCTGAAAGCGGCCTTAATAAAACATGATCGAGTATTTCAGGAATCTCGTTCTCGAGATATTCACCGGTTGGAGCAGGAGTAACGGTAGCACGAAAAACGCCTTCCGGTCGCGGAGTCTCAACAGTAACCCGGCAAATGTCGTCAGCATACTGGTGAAAGGAGTCAAAACTCAACTCATCCTGGACCCAGAGAAAAATCAGGTAGGAGATGGTCAGGCCAATAGACAGGCCCAAAATGTTGATGCCTGAAAATATTTTGTTCCTGACTATTATACGCAGGATTAGAGAGAGATAGCTTTTAAACATATAGGAAAGTTAAAACAAAAGCCTGGACTTTCAAATTACTGTCCCCATGAATTGCGATCAAGATTTCGGTAATTAATTGCTTCGGCCATATGGTAGGCTTTTATAGATTCGGAACCTTCAAGGTCAGCTATGGTGCGGGATAATTTAAGGATGCGGTCGTAGGCCCGCGATGAAAGATCAAGTTTTTCCATGGCATTCTTCAGCAGGCTCATCCCTGCCTTCTCTGGTTTACAGACCTGGTGTAAGAGCTTGGGGGGGATCTGTGCATTGCAATAAATACCCGGGTTTGTTTCGAACCTGTACTGCTGTATATTTCTTGCCGAAATAACCCTCTCCCGCATGGATTTGCTGGTTTCACCAGCGTGTAGCTCAGTCAGCTTTGTAAAAGGTACTGGTAATACTTCAACCTGGATATCAATCCGGTCAAGCAGGGGACCCGATATCCGGGAAAGATATTTCTGAACAGCTCCAGGTGGGCATTCACAATCCCGTGATGGGTGGTTGTAATATCCACAGGGACAAGGATTCATAGAGGCTACTAACATGAAACTGGCAGGGTAATCAATACTGAATTTTGCCCTGGATATGGTCATCGTCCTGCCTTCCATGGGTTGCCTGAGGACCTCCAGTACGTTGCGACGGAATTCTGGTAATTCGTCCATAAATAGAACCCCATTATGAGCCAGCGATATTTCTCCGGGCTGAGGATAGGAACCTCCCCCGACAAGCGCTGTGTCAGAAATAGTATGATGAGGATCCCTGAAAGGCCTGCGTGTTATCAAAGGTTCTTTCCGGTCCAGTTTCCCTGCCACAGAATGGATCATGGTAGTATCCAGGGCTTCCTCAGGGGATAATGGAGGGAGTATTGATGGCAGACGCCTGGCAAGCATGGTTTTTCCTGCGCCTGGGGGGCCGATCATTAGGAGATTATGCGATCCTGCAGCGGCAATTTCCAATGCACGCTTAATCCTTGACTGGC
>CAZXOJ010000594.1:0-1772 GCA_964642325.1 uncultured Bacteroides sp.
CACTGACGAGAGATACAGAACCCTAGCTCCGGTTTATCTTGGGATACGCCAGCTGAGCCCGGCGCTGATAAATCCTATTGGAGATATTTTTGTGATCCCCAGTCCACCGCTAAAATCAAGCTGGAAGTTCGGTACTATAAGCCAGGTGATCCCGGCATCTGCCCTGACATCAAATGGGACTTTACTGGTCTTACTGGTATAGGTTTCCAGGTACATCCCCCATTTTTCTGCAAGGGCATATCCAAAGGCCAGTGTATAAACCAACCTGTTAACCTCAAAAGCCCCTTCGAATTCATATCCAAGGTTATAACCGAATCCCCACCGTTCAGACAGCGTATATGAAATAGCTATAATATAGGAATGCTGCCATTTATCAGAAGCGAAGGACTCTCTCCCCGTTTTCGGGACCTGCCAACCCGTCAAAAATGCCATCTCCGGGAAAAGTCCATCCTCCTGCATAAGGGCCACTTTAAAACCGAAACCTATGGGACTCATACCAAATTCACCGCGGGGTGCGCCATTGGGTAATTTGGATTGATGGTTTAACATGTCAGTTCCCAGCCTCAGTTCCAGGAATTTAAGTACACCAAAACGAAGCAGGGTTGACCCATAATTGGTATTGTTTTCATATTCATCACTGCCGGTTTCCACCCACTCATACGAAACTCCAGTTTCTATTTGCAACCTCCACTGTGGAACGACGGAAGAAGATTCTGTCTGGTCAGGCCGGTCGGTAACAAGGGGCGGTTCTTCTTGTCCCCTAGCAACAGAGAGAATAAGTAATCCTGTCAATATTATGAGCAATCTTCTCATGAATAAATCTAAATCTTAAAATATTTTAATTGTTCTGAAGGTCATCGGGACTAACTCCGTAAACTTTTTCCTTATGTTCGAATCCTGCAGGCTCTATATGGATCATTATGTCAAATACATTATCGATGGCATGCCGTATGCTGTCTTCCACCTTTATACAGATCTCATGGGCCTCTCGGCTTGAAACTTCCCCATCCACTTCTACATCCATGGCCACCATGTAATAATTGCCGATCTTCCGGATCCTGACACGGTGGGGATTTGCAGCTCCTTCCACCGATGCCACTGCTCTGAACACAGTATTGTACAATTCAGGTTCGGTATTGGCATCCATAAGATCCCGGTTTGTCTGCATGAAGATCTGAAAACCCACTTTCAGTATCCAGACACTGACGAATAGGGCAGTCACCGAATCCACTATGGGCATTTTCAGCAGGAATGTAAACATCAATCCTATCAATACGGATACAGAGATCAATATATCATTCTGCATATTCCGGGCATTGGCCTTGAGCATTTCACTATTGGTCTGTTTGCCCTTACTGAGCTGGTGTCTTGCCAGTAGGAATTTGCCTATGATGGAAATAATGGTGACATATATAGCCAGCATACCTGGGAGTTCCCGTTCAGTCCCCGCAAGAAAGTTCCTTACTGTGCTAATGGCCAGTTGAGCACCGGCAAAGAGGATTACAAAGGCAAGAGCCTTGGTGGCAATGGTATCTGCCTTCATGTAACCATAAGGATAACGGATGTTAGGAGGGCGCATCATGATACGGGCAGTAAAAAGTGTGATCAGGGATGTGACAATATCACTGGCCGAATCAATTCCATCAGCAATAACAGCCAGGCTTCCGGAAATGATCCCGATGACTATTTTAAGCAACGATAGCAGGGCATTTCCTATCACTCCTACCCAGGAAGCTTTGACGATGGTCTTTGGATGATTGTCCATATATGTT
>CAZXOJ010000595.1:0-1771 GCA_964642325.1 uncultured Bacteroides sp.
GCTGAAGGCTAAGATCGGTAGGAGCGGACGTTGGTATCCTCATGATGAGGGATTGGCCCTGGATATAGAGGTGATCAAATTGATACATGAAGAGTTTGGGGACGCCATTGACATCCTGGTGGATGCCAATGATGCATATTCCCTGCAGGACAGCATTGATTTGTTGAAGGGTATAGATGGCATCCCCCTGTACTGGTTTGAGGAGCCTTTCGTGGAGACCTATGAGGAGGGCAAACTATTTAAGGAATGGATGATGGCCAATGGCAGGCAGGATACCTACTATGCTGACGGGGAAAGGAATCCCGATTTCGATGTATGCATGCGTCTGGGCAGGGAAGGGCTTATGGATGTGTACCTGGCAGATATCGTGGGACTGGGATTTACGCCATGGCGGAACCTGATGCCTTCACTGATCGAAATGGGCATGCTGACGAGTCCACATGGATGGGGTACCTTGATAAAAACCCATTACATCACCCACATATCTGCAGGTATGGGTAATGTATGCACCATTGAAGGGGCGACAATAACTTCAGAAGACATTGACCTTGGGAATTACCCTATCGCCGATGGCAAGATCACAGTTTCTGAAGATCCCGGGTTCGGGATGGAGCTGATCAATCTCGCAAAAGATTGAACCTGGTTTGCCTTGTCAAAGCTCATGGATCAGATCCTTAAGAAAACTTTACAGATTCATTACAATAGTTAATTAATCCATCAAAATGATCCGCAGGGCAGTCATTCTATTCTTTTTGTTCCCAATGGTGCTTCTGTCCGGACAAAGCCAGGATCATTCCAAATCCCACCAAAAAGAACCACTGTCAGCTACTCCGGTATGGACCATGCCGGATGAATTCCTGGATAAGGTTGCGGAAGTCGGGGGTTCGGACTGGCCAGATGTTCAAACAGAAGCCAGGCCCGGAGCCTATTGGTGGTGGCCCGCTGGTGCAGTGAGCAAGGAAGGCCTGACATGGAACCTGGAAACCTACCGTAAAGCAGGATGGGGAAATATGGGTGTGGTTGGCATCTATGGAGTGAAGGGAGTTGAGAACAGATTCAAGGATATTTTTTCTCCGGCCTGGTTCGACATGTTCAATCATGCGGTGGAAGAGGCCGAAAGGCTGGGAATGAATATCGACCTGACACCCTCCTCAGGATGGCGCATGGGAGGTCCGCATATTAGCACTTCCTACGCTGAACAATCCTTTTCGGTGATCAAGGGTAAGATTGAGGTGGAAGGTTTGGATGCATCAGTGAAACGTGCGGGCCCCGGGGGAAAAGGTCTCTGCCTCAATCCATATTCACTCTCTGCTGTAAAGTATCATTTTGACTGGCTCTCGGATCGATTTAAAGAAGGACATGGGCGATCCCCCAGGGCTTTCTATTATGACTCCTTTGAAAATGAAGGAAATTGGTGCCCTGAATTACTCGATTCCTTCAGTAAACTTCGCGGTTACAAGCTTGCAGACCATATAAATGCCTTTGGAGGAGTGGGAGATCCGGAGGAGGTCAGACGGGTGATGTGCGATTATCGAGAAACCCTGTCTGATGTGCTCCTGGAATGCGTTAAATACATTGCTGAATGGAGTGATCAGAGGGGTAGTGGATTGAGGATGCAGGCACATGGGGCACCTGCCAACATCCTGGATATGTATGCAACAGCTTCCATACCTGAAACAGAAGTATTTGGGGCAAACGAGTTTAATATTCCCGGATACCGGCGAGATCCGGACCTGTCCAATCCGGAGACACCCGACATTCTGGTAAACCG
>CAZXOJ010000596.1:0-1766 GCA_964642325.1 uncultured Bacteroides sp.
TGAATATGCCATCGAAAAACTGGGTGTTGAGATAGTGGAGATGAAATGGGGCCAAGGGGCTAAGGATATTGGTGGTGAGGTAAAAATCAAAGATTTGAAGCGTGCCCAGATGTTGAAACAACGGGGTTATATCGTTCTGCCGGATCCCGATGATCCGGATGTGATCGATGCATTCAACAAACGTGTGTTCCATGAGTTTGAGCGGCATTCCCGGTTGGGGATGGTTGAGATCGAACGTTTTATTGAAAGAGCGGAGGAACTCAGATCCGCAGGGGCAAAATATATTTTCCTGAAAACAGGTGCTTACAGGCCGAGTGATCTTGCCCTTGCTGTTAAGTGTGCATCGGAGGCAAAGATCGATATGCTGACTGTGGATGCTGCCGGTGGCGGCACAGGTATGAGTCCCTGGAGAATGATGAATGAGTGGGGTGTTCCACCTATTGAACTCTGGTCACTGTTCTATCAATACCTTGAAAAACTATCAGGCCAAGGCAAATATATTCCTGACGCAGCCATCGCCAGTGGTATTTCCATGGAAGATCAGATGTTTAAGGGACTGGCGCTGGGTGCGCCCTATTTTAAAATGATCGGTATGGCCAGGGCACCACTGGCAGCTGCCATGGTAGGGAAAAATATTGGGCTTTGCATTGAAAATGAGGACCTTCCAGTTTATGTTTCTCGTTTTGGACGAAGGAAGGATGAAATTTTCGAAACCTCACCGGAACTCCAGAAAAGATTTGGGACAAAATTCGATGAGATCCCAACCGGTGCAATCGGTTTGTATACTTATTTGAAAAGGCTGAACCAGGGATTGAGACAAATCATGTGCGGATCCCGAAAATTTTCCCTGTCACATATTACCCGCAATGATATCTCCGCATTAACGCGTGATGCAAGTGAGATAAGCAATATTCCGTATATCATGGACTGCGACAAGGAAGAGGCTGAAAATATTTTAGCCGGTAAACTGTAATTATTATCCAAATTACCGGCTACCTTTTGGGCTTTTTCCGATTAACAATAGTAAATAACATTGATTTTTGGAACACATTTAGCAAAAGTAACGTATACCATGTAATTTTTACTTTAAACAATAGAGGCCTTTATGGAAGAACTAATCATTTCGGGAACACCCAAAACACCAAGTGTAAAAACCGATTCGAATCAGGGTTTATTGGAAATTACAGGGAGGTCAAATCCTGAAAATACCATTGAAGTATTCAAGCCAATTGTTAACTGGGTGGAAGAATATGCTCAAAATCCAGGTGAGAAAACAACCGTTAACATACAACTCGAGCATTTTAACACCAGCTCTTCGAAGAGTTTAATTGGCATTTTAAAGAGATTCGAAGCAATAAAGAAAGATGGCCGTGATGTAATCATCAACTGGCATTACGAAGCTGATGATGAAGACATTCTGGAAGCAGGGGAGAATTTTGAATCAGTGATTGAAATCCCCTTTAATATGATCCCGGTCAGGTAAGCTAAAATCCATATCCGACGGGGCCATGTCCCGGTACACTTACATACCCTTGTGTATTTTGAGCATTTGAATTACCGGCGCTGAAACGGGTAGACCAAAAATTGTCTCCTCCGCTCCCTGCTCCCTGGTAGTTATTTCTCTGGGCTGCCAGGTAAAGGTTCTCCAGGGGCATTTGATTTCCTTCCAGTCCAGCATTCCCGTTTGCATCAAGCCAGTATCTGCCCGGCTGGATCATGTATCCCAACAGGTAACTCCAAACCAGCCATTCTGACTGTGGCAATTG
>CAZXOJ010000597.1:0-1759 GCA_964642325.1 uncultured Bacteroides sp.
TATTTTTGGGCATATTAGTTAGTTTGGCTTGTTTTACGACTGCTGTAGGAATTGTTACAGATGAGCTCGGCTACCCTGAACTATTGCTATCCGAGAAGCTGCGTAAAGGATTCTTTCACAGGGATTATACCTATGCAAAGTATAATAATGGTCAATTGATCACACAGTCGGGGAACTATTCATACAGTATGAAACAGGATCCCTATACCCAGTCTTCCGGTGAATTTGAATATACTGTTTATGACGGATTTGAACACCTGGCCTATCACCTGGATGACATGAATACAGTGGTTGTCAGCAATCCCAGGGTGAGCCTCCTGAGTACGGCTATTACCTTCACTTATATCTTCGTTTTCTTCTACCTGATCCTAACGGTGAACCTGTTGCTGGTAAATATTCCTTTCCTCAGAAGGAGTTTCCAGGTGAACATCAAGAACAAGATACAGTTTACCATGATCGGTATCCTTTTCCTGTCCTTACTGCTGATCGGTGGGGGGACCATCCTGTTCAGTATCCGGCAATACAGGGAAAGGCACTTTGACAACCTGGAGGAGAAGATACAATCTGTCTACATCGAGGTCATGCATAAACTTGAGTATGAGACAGATTTGACAGGAGGGTGGCAAGCAGGCGGTTATGCGAGCCTGGATGAACTGCTCCAGAAATTCTCCAATGTGTTCTTTACGGATATCAATCTGTATGCACCCAACGGGGACCTGCTGGCAACATCCCGTGAGGAAATATTTGAAAAACGCCTGATTGGTCCTAAAATACATCCGGCTGCCTATTATGAACTGGCCATCCTGAATGCCGCTGAATATACCCAAGAAGAAGAAATAGGAGAACTGCGTTTTCTGTCTGCTTATGTTCCTTTCAGGAATGACAGGAATGTTTTACTTGCCTACCTTAACCTGCCCTATTTCACCAGGCAACAGGCGCTGACCAGGGAGATCTCCAACCTGGTGGTTGCCGTGGTTAATTTTTATGTCCTGCTGATCACCATCTCCATCCTGATCGCCGTCTTCATATCAAACCAGATCACCCATCCACTCAGGATGATAGAGAGCAAATTCGGGAAGATACGCTTCGGGAAAAGCAATGAAAAGATACAGTATGAGGCCCGGGATGAGATCGGGGCCCTGGTCAGGGCATATAACCACATGGTGGATGAGCTGGCCGATTCTGCTGATAAGCTTGCCCGCTCAGAGAGGGAATCGGCCTGGCGGGAGATGGCCAAGCAAATTGCACATGAAATCAAGAACCCGCTAACCCCTATGAAACTAAGTGTGCAGCACCTGCAGCGGTCGGCTGAGGAGGATGCCGTCAAACAGAAACAGAACCTGAAACGGATCACACAGACACTCATTGAGCAGATTGACCACCTGTCAGCCATAGCTACAGAATTTTCAAATTTTGCCAAGATGCCCAGGACAAATAATGAGGAGGTGGACCTGAAAGAAAAAATTGTCAAGATCTCGAAACTGTTCCACAGTACAGAGGATATAGATATACAGACCACTTTTTCAAACAGGGTGCCTGCGATAGTGCTGGCGGACCGGGAACAATTGTCAAGGGTTTTCATCAACCTGGTGAAAAACGCCATACAGGCGATACCGGAGGACAGGAAAGGGATCCTTGGAATCAGCCTGGAAACCACTGATAACAAGGCGATTGTAAAGATCATGGACAATGGCAGAGGCATACCCGTTGAATTGGGTGATAAACTTTTCCAGCCTAACTTCACCACAAAATCCAGTGG
>CAZXOJ010000598.1:0-1758 GCA_964642325.1 uncultured Bacteroides sp.
CCATGGCCATGGCCTGGACCAGGATGTTCCCTATGGTAGCTGCTTCAACCGGACCACTGACAACCTTTCGTTGGCAGATGGCCGTTGTCTGACCAGTCAGGTAATTGGACTGGCAGCCACCACCAATCAGGTGTATGGTTTCAATGGCCTGTCCTGTCATCTTTTCGAGTTGTTCGATATGATAGCGAAAGGCAAAGATCAGGCTGTCATAGGCACAACGAAAATAACCTCCGGGACCGCCTGGCAATTTCTGCCCTGTTTTCCGGAAATATTCGTCGAATGCTTCTTTCATGTTATCCGGGTTATAGAAAAGGGGGTCATCCGAATTGACAATGTTCAGTTGCTCATCGTACTGCCTGGCCAGGGACTCTATCTCATCGTAGTTCTCGTTTACCGGCAGGCTTTTAATAAGTCCCTGTACCAACCAGAGTCCGGCTATATTTTTAAGGCATCGATAGCGGCCACCATAGGTCCTCTCATTGGTGAACCCTTTCTCGAGGGCATCATTTGAGAGGATTGGCAGATCTGTTTCAACCCCGATCAGGCACCAGGTACCAGTCGAGATAAATACCGAAGCTTCTTCCCCGAATGGAACAGATACCACTGCGGAGGCAGTGTCATGGGTGCATACAGCAATGGCTTTGGTACCGGCCATTTTCAGATCAGGATGATCCACATCCCCTAGAATTGTCCCTGGTTCACATATCTCACCCATCACATCCGATGATATGCCCAGGTGCTCCAGGATCACCGGGTCCCAATTCCTGGAGTTGGCATTCATTAATTGTGAGGTGGAAGAAACGGTCAGTTCATTTACAGCCATTCCGCACATGACTGACATCACGTAATTGGGCAGGAACAGGATACGAGAAGTTTCAGTCATTTTTACACTGTCTTTCATGGAAAGCAGCTGGAAAAGGGTATTGAAAATATAGTAGTTGATGCCTGTACGTTGAAAGGTTTCCTCCCGGCTCATAATTTCCTGCCATTTTTCTTCCATCCCTGCTGTTCTTTTATCCCGGTAGGAGACTGGCCATTCTGCCAGTTTACCAGATGCATCCAGTACCGCAAAATCCACACCCCAGCCATCCACACCTATACTGCCAATCCCTTCTGATTCACTAGTTGCCAGGTTAAGACCTTTTATGATTTCACGGAGAATGAGTTCAATATCCCAGCGTTCATGCCCATCTTTTTCGGAGATGTTATTCGCGAAACGATATATTTCCCTGTACTCAATATCAGTGCTGGTTATGGATCCCAGCATAATGCGGATATTGCTGGCCCCCATATCTACAGCCACACATTTGAATATTGATGATTCCTTCATATGATGAGGTATTTACTTTAGGTTGTGGAAATCAAAACTAAGGTCCAGGTCCAGTGCCCCCCCCTTCAGCCTTCTGTAATTGTACTGATATGGGCGGGATTGCGGACCGAGCTGTCCGGCTTCTTTGAATTTAGTCCCAATGGCCGGGATTCCATGCATGAATGAAATATCCCCTGCTGGATGTCTGACCGTCGTCTTCGCTGGATCCGGTGATTCTTCAGGTGAAAACAGCCGCAGGAAGATATCTTCAGTACGGCAATAAACCGTAAACTCATGAGACTGATTATCACTGAAAGTCACCCAGTAAAGGTGGGAATAGTAGCCCTTGAATTCCGGGTAGAAAAATCCAGCATGTCCTGTGATGGTATTATTATATGGCTTATTCCAGACCGCAAAATTACCACCGGGCATCCTGTTTTTCCAAACCC
>CAZXOJ010000599.1:0-1753 GCA_964642325.1 uncultured Bacteroides sp.
TCTTCCACCAATTTCTTAACCTCTCCCGGATATCAGATTCCCTGGCATTATTTTGTGGATCGTAGAGTTTTTTCCCGCTTAGGTCTTCTGGCAGGAATTCACTTTCTACAAAGTTACCATCGTAGCTGTGTGCATATTTATACTCATCACCATAACCCAGTTCCTTCATAAGCTTGGTCGGTGCATTCCTGATGTGCAGGGGAACGCTGAGATCACCGGTTTTTCTGACCAAATCCTGGGCATCATTTATGGCCATATATGAGGCATTGCTTTTGGGTGAAGTGGCCAGGTAAATGGCTGCCTCTGAAAGGATAATGCGAGATTCCGGCCAGCCAACCATATGTACAGCCTGGAAACAATTGGTAGCCAGTAAAAGGGCGTTTGGATTGGCCAGTCCAATATCCTCAGCAGCAAGTATCACAAGCCTGCGTGCGATGAATTCTGGCTTTTCACCTCCCTCGATCATCCTGGCCAGCCAATATACAGCGGCATTTGGATCACTCCCGCGGATACATTTGATGAACGCAGAGATGATGTCGTAATGTTGTTCCCCGTTTTTATCATATAGGGCGATATTTTCCTGGATTTTGTCAAGAACGGATTGATCTGTCACCAGGATCTCTTCTGGGACATCCATTCCACCGGAAATCTCAGCATTGATGATAAGTTCCAGGATATTGAGCAGTTTCCTTGCATCCCCTCCTGATAACCTCATCAGGGCCTCGTTCTCAGTAATATTGATATTCAGTTTCTTTAGCAAGATATCCTTTTTGAGTGCCTTGTCGATAAGGCGCAAAAGATCATCTTTTGACAGGGAATTCAGGGTGTACACCTGGCATCGTGACAGCAAAGGGGATATCACTTCGAAGGAGGGATTCTCGGTGGTTGCCCCTATTAGGATAACAATCCCCTGTTCAACAGCACCAAGCAGGGAATCCTGTTGTGATTTACTGAAACGATGGATCTCATCAATAAAAAGAATAGGATTTGGCTTGTTAAAAAATTGCTGTTTTCGTGCTTTTTCAATGGTCTCGCGGACATCTTTGACGCCGGACTGAACCGCACTTAACTGGTAAAAGGTCCTGTCCATTTGATTGGCTATGATCCTTGCCAGGGTTGTTTTTCCGACACCCGGGGGACCCCAGAGAATAAATGAGGCCACAGATCCTGATTCAATCATCTTCCTGATTACGGCATCACCACCAACCAGGTGTTCTTGTCCCATGAAATCTTCCAGTTTCACCGGTCTCATCCTATCCGCCAGGGGCTGGTTGGGAATGTCCATTTCCGAAGTTAAATATGATCCCTTAAAATTAAAGAATTAGCAAAGAACTGCAAAGTGTAGGAGGAATGCAACCGATTCAGGAAAAACCCAGTCATTCTTAAAACAAGATAAGGTTATCTGCGTATACCAGAATCTAACGCTAATACCTACATAATATATAATATGAAATCAAGTATAAGATCCATCCAGGCAGGCATAGTGTTATTTTGTTTGACGATTATGCCTTCAAACGGCCAGGTTGAAGATATCGGGCTCATGCTTACCGGCGGGGTGAACGATGCTGAATTAATGCTGACCGAATACCTCAGGCCCCTTGCAAATGCGCTGGGTGCCAATATTAATGGAGGCTGGTATAATACGGCCAAGGTCCATAAATTCGGAGGATTTGACATTACCTTTACGGCCAGTGTGGCTTTTGCGCCAGATGAGCACAAAACCTATGACCTGAGCCAGCTGACACTGGAAACC
>CAZXOJ010000600.1:0-1745 GCA_964642325.1 uncultured Bacteroides sp.
ATCCTGACGCCCTGTCCCAGGAGGCCGAAAACCGCTCCCATTACTCCATAAGTCAGCGTCCTACCCAGGTTATATAATACTCCTCCATATATTTTCTGGGGCAATCGATTGCCATGTAAGGGCAATGCGATGGCAATGGGTCCACACATGCCGGCACAATGAAAACTACCCAATAATCCGAGCACAAATGCTGATAATAAAAGAGCCATCTTATTTAAGGCTTTTATTGGATATAAATTGTTTCGTCAACTTCGAATTTCAATCCGCTGGAGTACCAGCTAAGCTTTAAAATATACCTACCGGTGACCAGGTTTGACATGGGGATATTAAGCGTGGAATCTGTCTGGCCGAATGGTATGCTGACATCAAGGCTGCTGCTTGAAGGACGGAACAGTAGCACAGATCCCGAATCAATACTCAGAGCCAAAGATTTTTCGAAATCAACTACAAACGATCCATCCTTTGTATAGGTCTTGAAAGCATCTTTATATTTTGCTGACCTGGCATCCACATCCATTTGTGCAGAATAATCAACCCCTTGTTCGTAATAGTCTTCATGCACAAGGTTCACATCCTGCCTCATCGCAAAAAAGATAAAAACTGCTGAGGCAGATAAAAACAGTATTAAAAAGACCAGGATCCCTGTTCCCCAATTAAATTTCATGATTGATTCTTCTATGGGCCTACAAAAGTGCTTTTGTAGGTCTCGATTAGTTCATCCTTGCTGAATATTCCAAATTCAACTTTGGTTTTATCACTGGTAATTTGATCCCTGGGAATAAAAAGAACAAAGGTAGATTCAAACATGGCCTGGTCCTCGACGTCCATTTTGCTCCCGGCCATTTTTATCTCTCCCTTGTGTGATATTAACCGAATTTCCAAAGGTAAATATTCATGCGTTTTATTTACAATTTTAATGTTGTAAACATTGGAAATTGTAAGGTTCTCGTATTCTTGGTACAGGAGTCCCGGGGTACGTAAAATAGTGGTTTCAATAACCGGTCGTGAAAATAGGGTGTATATGAAGAAAGAAAACAGGACGATCAGGGCTATCGAATAGGCACGATTCCGTGCATTCCAGATGCTCGAATGGCCCTTTTGGATTCCATCGTCAGAATCGTAACGGATCAGACCAGGATCTTTTCCCGTTGCCTTCATGACACTGTTGCACTGGTCTATGCAAGCCGTACAATTAATGCATTCAAGCTGGGTTCCGTCCCGGATGTCTATGCCAGTCGGACAGACCGATATACACTGGTGGCAATCGATGCAGTCACCATCTGTCTTTGCTCCCCGGGGTTCCCCACGCTTGTAATCGTAACTGACTACGATGGATTTTGAATCAAGCAATACTCCTTGCATCCTGCCGTACGGACAGACCATGGTGCAGATCTGCTCGCGGAAATAGGCGTAAACCCAGTAGAAGAAAGCAGAAACGATCAGCATGATTGAAAAACCTGATAAATTTGCGCTTATGGGTTCCGAAATCAATACAAACCATTTTTCTGTGCCAATAAACCAGAGTAAAAAAGTATTGGTCATGGCAATGGATATCAACATAAAGATGGAATGCTTGGCCGTTTTTTTCAGGATTTTTTCCCCGGTCCACGGACCCTTGTCAAGTCTCAGCCTTTTCCTGTAATCGCCTTCGATGATATACTCGATCTTGCGGAAGACCATTTCAAGAAAAATGGTTTGAGGGCATGCCCAGCCACACCACAATCTTCCGAAAGTCACGGTGAACA
>CAZXOJ010000601.1:0-1733 GCA_964642325.1 uncultured Bacteroides sp.
AGGTTATTGAAACGTTGGATGGCCTTGCCCTTAAAAGATATCGTGCCCATAAATGACAGGTTAAATATTGTTGAATACATACTTGAACATGATGATTTAAGGGAAGACCTTATTCTGCAGATTAAAAAATTGGGAGATGTGGAAAGGATAATTTCCCGTGTAGCTGCCGGGAAAGTCAGTCCCCGTGAGATGCAACAATTGAAGGTTGCCCTGGCTTCATTTGAGGAGATTAAGGAAAAATGCCTTTCTACTACTGATAGTGGCATTAATAAACTGGGAGAACAGATTGATCCCTGTGTTGAGGTAAGGCAAAAAATTGAAAGGGAACTGCATGATGACCCTCCTGCACTGGTAAACAAGGGCAATGTGATAGCCAGTGGTGTATCCTCAGAACTGGATGAACTTAGGGAAATCGTTTATTCAGGAAAGGATTACCTCAGACAGATACAGGAGAGAGAGAGTGAGCGGGCGGGGATCCCTTCCCTGAAGATTGGGTTCAATAATGTTTTCGGGTATTATATAGAGGTGAGGAATACCCACAAGGACAAAGTACCGGAAGAATGGGTCAGGAAACAGACCCTGGTCAGTGCGGAAAGATATATTACTGAGGAGCTAAAACAGTATGAAGAAAAGATCCTGGGAGCGGAAGAAAAGATTCTGGGACTCGAGGCAAACCTATTCCATGACCTTGTAATTAGTGTGATAGAATACATACCTGCCATACAATTAAATGCATCCCTGACAGCCAGGCTGGACTGCCTGTTGTCTTTTGCCCTGGTGGCGGACGAATATCAGTATGTAAGGCCCGAGGTCAACCATTCAGAGATGATAGAGATTAAACAGGGAAGGCATCCTGTGATAGAAAGAGAATTGCCAGTGGGAGAATCTTATGTGCCGAATGATGTAAGCCTGGACACGCGCGAGCAACAAGTGATCATTCTGACAGGGCCGAACATGTCCGGAAAATCTGCCTTGCTAAGGCAAACTGCCCTGATTGTATTGATGGCACAGATGGGAAGTTTTGTGCCCACGGATGAGGCCAGGATAGGATGGGTGGATAAGATATTTACCAGGGTAGGGGCCTCGGATAATATCAGCCTTGGAGAATCTACCTTTATGATGGAGATGAACGAGGCTGCCAGTATCCTGAATAATCTCTCAGAACGCAGCCTGATCCTCCTTGATGAGATAGGAAGGGGTACAGCTACTTATGACGGGATCTCCATTGCATGGGCCATGGTGGAATATATCCATGAGCATCCAAGTTACAAGGCCAAGACACTGTTTGCAACCCACTATCATGAACTGAATGAGATGGAGAGTGATTTTAAGAGGGTAAAGAACTATAATGTATCGATTCGTGAACTGAAAGACAGGATCATATTCATCCGAAAACTTGAAAGGGGCGGGAGCGAACACAGTTTTGGTATTCATGTAGCCAGGATGGCAGGCATGCCCCGTTCGGTAGTGAACAGGGCGAATGAGATATTGGAAGAACTGGAGAAGTCTCATCAAAAACATTCACTTACCAAGCCGGTAGGTGACCTGGCTTCACAGCGGGAAGGTTTCCAGATGAGTTTCTTTCAGCTGGATGATCCAATCCTCAAACAGATCAGGGATGAGATACAGAACCTGGATGTGAATAACCTGACTCCAATAGAGGCATTGAACAAATTGAATGAGATCAAAAAAATAACCGGATTGGAATGATATGGGATATAATCAGCTTTTTT
>CAZXOJ010000602.1:0-1732 GCA_964642325.1 uncultured Bacteroides sp.
AATACATTCTGGTGCAGGGCATCTGGATGGTTAGCCTATGCTTTAACTGGTGTTTTGAGATTTTTACCAAGGGAACATCCTGATTTTGAAAATTTGACCCTGGATTTAAAAATACTTGCTGATGGTGTTGCAGCGTACCAGGGGCCTTCCGGGGGATTACGTGTGTTAATAGATCAGCCTGAAACCCCGGAAGAGATTTCAGGTACAGCCATGTGTGTGACAGCCATCAGGGAAGGAGTGGTGAAAGGCTGGATACCTGATGAATATGATGTTTTTCTGAAAAAAGGATGGGATTTCATTAATAACCATGTTGCTGATGATGGGGAAATAACATCAGTCTACACGGGTTGGGCAATACCCGCCGAGGCGGGAGAAATTATCATGGATCAGTCAAAAACGGAAAGGGGTTGGATACCAGCCGTTATTCTCAGGGCAGCAAATATAATGACTTCATAAAACGATCATATAAATTATGCAAACACTAATAATATGAAAACAGACCGTCGTACATTCATTCGTAAATCTTCATTAATTGGAGCAGGGGCTGCAATAGGTCCCCAAATCGTATTTTCACGGGAAAGACCAACAATGGCCAAAGGGAAACGTATAGGAATCATTGGATTGGATACCTCACATAGTATCGCCTTCACCAAAAGCCTGAATAACCCGCCTGCCGGAATGGATTTCCATGATTATAAGGTGGTAGCGGCTTACCCTCATGGAAGCCGGGAGATTGAAAGTAGTTACAGCAGGATCCCCGGATATACTGAAGAGATAAAGAAGTTAGGTGTCACTGTCACGGACTCAATTGATCAGCTGCTTGATCAAGTTGATGTGGTATTGCTTGAAACCAATGACGGGCGTTTACACCTGGAACAGGCCATGCTGGTTTTTAAAGCGGGAAAAAGAGTGTTCATAGACAAACCCATTGCAGCCTCTTTGTCAGATGCCATAGCCATCTTTGAGGCGTCAGAAAAATACAATGTACCTATGTTCTCATCATCCTCTTTGCGGTATATGCATGGGATCGAAGAAGTTCTGGGTGGCGAGATAGGCAAAGTTACGGGAGCTGATACTTTCAGTTCGGCAACCATTGAAAAAACGCATCCTGATCTGTTCTGGTACGGGATTCATGGGGTCGAGACATTATTCACTGTCATGGGACCTGGTTGTAAAGAGGTTATTAGGGTTTACACAGAGGGTACTGATATTGTTACCGGAACCTGGAAAGATGGACGCATTGGAACCTTTCGTGGCATTCGTGAAGGCAAAGGCGGATACGGAGGTACTGTTTTTGGCGAAAAAGAGATCCGGCCCTTGGGGGGATATGCCGGATATGATCCACTATTGATAGATATTGTCAGGTTTTTTGAAACCGGCATTTCGCCCGTTACCAAGGAAGAAACCCTGGAAATTTTTGCATTCATGGAGGCTGCGGATCAGAGTAAAGCCAATGGTGGCCGTACCGTAAGCATTGATGCGGTTATGAAGAGTGCCATGGGTAAAACTCGCTGAAACATTTTATTTTTAATAATACTTTAAAAAGCAAAAACTTGTTCAAACAGTTTTCAAAATGGATAGCACTGTTTCTGCCTGGAATTTTTCTGCTGGGCTTTAATATTGGAACGGGAAGCGTCACTTCCATGGCAAAAGCAGGCGCCACGTATGGGATGTCGCTGTTGTGGACGATTGTAGCATCCTGCCTGGCTACATTTTTGATGATAGATCTCTA
>CAZXOJ010000603.1:0-1730 GCA_964642325.1 uncultured Bacteroides sp.
TCCGGTGCTAGATATGCCTAACCCTGTCATTGATGCAGGTGCCATCCTCCCCAACTTTAATGATGATTATGCAGGCAAAGGACCAGATCTGGGTGCTTTTGAGACAGACAGGCCACCGCTGAAATTTGGCAGACATGCAAATGGCTGTGAATGGGCTCCATGGGAGAAGTATTAATTCGATTCATATTTTACGCATGAATAAAGTGATCGTTGGGAACCGGTTCTTCCTGTTCCTCATCCTGGCGCTTTCGGGCATCATTTTCCTTTCCTTTACTGATGTGGTCCATTACAGCAATCAGTTTGGATCCAACAGGACCTTCCGGGTTTTTACCCCCCTGGATTATCATCCGGAAGACAGCACTGAAAGGTATCCTGTCATCTATTATTTCCATGGTTGCCGTGGCACTTATTACAAGGATGGTTATGACAGTTATGCCGATGGGTATACTGAGCCGCCAGCCCTTCCAGGACGGTCCCACCGTCCGGAGTATAATGTTCCCTACAATGCTGATTTTGAACGATATTCAGATATGAACAAGGTGATCATCGTGGCCGTGGACGGGAAGATACCAGGATATGATGAGGATGGCTGCGGGGTCTATTATCCCTATCACCATGAACCGGACTGGAAAAAAAATGATTATAATTTCTCCCTGTATATCCGGGAATTGTTCGAGGTGGTCGATTCCCTGTATAATACCATTCCGGGTCCCCAGGGTAAGGCCATAACTGGGCTGTCGTACGGAGGACATAGTTCCATGTGGGTATCGGCGGCCAATCCACACCTGATCCGAAGCTGTTCTCAGTTTGGCCACTCACCCCATTACTACAGGGCAGGACCTCCCCCTATAACTACCTCTCTGAATGTGCAGGAGCTATGGCGTAACTTCAGGAACCTTCCATTCAGGGGCACTACCAATACGCTGGATTATCTGAGGGATTTTAGTGAGCAAACAGCCGCTATTTTTAATGGAGCGGGATTTGACAGTGAGTTCCACCTGGCTGATTTCTGCCGGCACTGGGCAGCGGATATTCCCGAACAATTTGATTTTCACATGAAGCATTTCAAGGCAGAAAAGACTGCTCCGGATTGTTTTTCATATATCAACTTCTATCCGGATTTCGATGTCTGGGGATATAAGGTCGAAACTTGCAAAGCAGAAGAGGGATGGACCTACCTGAGAGATGTCACGGGAAACGGGTTCGGCTTGTATACACGTTTCAGGTTCCCTTACGGTAAATCCTGTGGTAATTATGACATTAAGGTGACGACCCCTGCAATCTATTCCCCCTATGGTACCTATAACATTTCTGCCTACAACTACGAGACCGGGAGTGTTACCTCTTCATCCTTACAGGCAGACAGTAAAGGTAGGCTGCAGATAGGGACCAGGGGTGGGAGAGGAGATGAAATCGGTATCAGCGGGAATGGCCTTCCTTCGCCCATTCTCTTTCTGACTGATACGATTCGCGAGAATATTTATATTGAATCCGGCAAGACCATCTCTCTGTCTTTCAAAGTGATCAACCTTTCGTCATCCAGGCTGGAGTCTGTCATATTCACTTGTAATACAGAAAACACTGAAGCCCTCTGTATAGAAACCAGTTCGAAAGCTTATGATCTGGCCCCCGGGGAAGTCACCACCTTTGATGGCCTTGTCACCATCACAGGTAGTTTTACCTCCAGGAACAAGAACATGGCTTATTTGCATCTTGGTTATCATCACAAT
>CAZXOJ010000604.1:0-1730 GCA_964642325.1 uncultured Bacteroides sp.
TAATTGACGAATTATATACCAGGGCTGCCCTTGATGATAAGATCGAACGGGTTCCAGTGGGGTCCGCCTGGGAACTGGCACAGGATATTCGTCCTTCCATAGAGCTTTTTACTTCTGATGGCAGTCATCCTAATCCCCTTGCCACATTGCTGATCGCATGTGTATTTGTGAAAGCATTTACCGGAGAACTCCCCCAGGATATTCCTCAGTCATATCAGACACTGGATCTCAATGGTGAAACCATACGCATGATGCAGATTGATGAATTGGATGGCGAGTTTTGTAAAAGGGTATCCGAGGAAATAATTCCTTGAATATCAGGCCACTGACCTGGTAGATGTTACTTCTCTTTCCGCCTTTCCTGAATATTTAATGCCACCTGAAAGTTTTACGATGGTATTCCAGGCTGAATTACGTTTTGTTTCATCTAACAGATATTCCGTTTTTTGCTCGGTCAGCTGGCCGGTCATCTTTCCGGAAGGGGATGCAAAAAACTTTCCACTATCTTCATCTGGCATATCAACCGCCGATATATACCGGTTCGAGCCAGCCGAAGCAGGAGCTCCAATACCCAGAACCCTACCCAATGAATCCATTAACGGTAACATGATCCTCCTTAATACGAAAGACTGGTGACGGCCAAAATCAGTTCCAGGAACACTGCCAGGAGATACGGTGAAGACCCTGATGCCTTCAGGCAACTTCTCCGCCAGTTCGGCAGACCACCAGGCAACATATAATTTGGCTATGGAATAGGCCTTCATTACATTGTATTTACCTGTGGTATAACCCCTGGCGAATGCCTCAAATGTTTCCTGTATATCGCCCTGGTGCTTCTCCCTGCTGATTTGATCAAAGTCTGGAAGTCCCATTCCCGGGACATCTCCTCTCGCTGCCTCTGACCCGGCAATAACAATATTTGCATGATCATTTACAATACCATGTTCCAGCAACAACATTATCAGGACATGATGCCCTACAAGGGTTGATGCAAATGTCAAATCAACACCATCCTGGTTTTTTGACAGGCCTGCTGTAACTGAACCAGCATTCAGGATAAGTAAATCTATAGGCCGCCCGTCCTCAATCAATTTGTCGGCGGCCAACCGGGCCGATCCAACATCTGATGTATCCATGGCCAGAGAACTGAATACGTCTCCATATCCCTCGTCCCTGAGAAGTTTTGCTGTATTATCAGCTTTTTCTAGAGTCCTTGTGGCAAGAATAATGCTTCCGTATCCAAGTTTCGCCAGTTGTTGTACGGTTTCAAAACCGATCCCTGAGTTTGCCCCTGTTACCAGGGCAGTTTTTGCTTTGTTTTCCATTTTATTTTGATTTTAAAATTACTGTATGTACTGATCTATTCAATAATAATAGAAAAAAATTAAATCCTGATGTAATCCAGTACCCGCTTGATATTCCTTTTCATTCCTTCCCCATCATTACTTAGCCTTCCAAGTATAAATGCACCATAGATCTGTGACTGTACCATGCCGGCCATTTCCATCGAATTCACATCCTGCCTGATTTCCCCCTGTTGCTGTCCTTCCTTTATGGCGGCATCCAAAACTATCAGCATCTTATTAAGTTGCTCCTCCGTAGATACTCGAAGAACTTCAATGAAGCCTGCACATTCGATAGAAAGTTTTTGTACAAGGCATTCGGTTTTGAATTCCCTTTCGATAGCCATATCGGCCATGGTCTCTGCCAGTCCTTCAAGTCTTTCAATC
>CAZXOJ010000605.1:0-1727 GCA_964642325.1 uncultured Bacteroides sp.
GTAGCCATATATCCCTCAATGTCGGTCCAATGATCAATCATGATCTTCCTTTTCAGTTTCAGCTGATCGATCAGGTCCGGTCCCAGTAAGAAAGTATCCTCAAATTTCGGGTCATCGGCATGGCTGATAAAATGCATTCCGCCGTCTTCCAGCAGGTGAATGAGTTCCTGGGTGTTATCCAGTTCATCCCTCATAACATTATTGAAATTCTGCAGATCGGGATCCCCCTCCCAAGTGGGTGTTTTATTGGGACGATGAGGAGCTACGCTGAGCTTTTCTGCATTGCGGTCCCTGATGGCCTGCGCTTCGCCAAAATTCCCAAGGCTCCTGGAAATGCTACTGTATATTCTAAGTGCTTTTGCCATGTCAAGAATGAAATCCTTTTCTGGAGCCGAATCGTCTATCCCTTCCATCAACCTGATCACCCTGTTGACCCTGGAAACATACTGACTGACAACACCGGAGGGAACCTCGCGGTGGGCACCATGAATATCTGTATAGTCCATGCGGGCCTCCAATTCCGAAGGATTAAAAACATGGGGAAGGAAATATGCCTCTTCTTCAGCAGACAGCCTGTCAGGAGCTACTACCAAAGGTCGGGTGATATGCCTGGCCGATACACCCCAATAAATACCTGTAGGTCCACGCATGGCAGCCCTTTTAAATTTATTCGCTTCTTCCAATTCAATAAAAGCATTAAAGAGTTTCTCTGCCGAACCCTCTCCTGCCCATTTTTCACAAATATTATACAATTGCTGCATCGACGCGAGATAACCCTGAGGAGGCTCTGTACCCAGGTTCTCTACCAGTAGATCAGTAAACTTCTCTATGGTCTCCATCCGTTCGTAGCCCCTGTCGTAGGATGCCCTGAAACTGATAAACACGGTATTTGCAGATCCCCTTGCAAGTGCATTGGTGCTTCTTAAAACATTAAGAGGGAACAACAAGCCCCTTACCGGGTAATTTCCTGATATCATGCCGCTTATTCCCCGAACCTTATCAGAATTATGGCCCTGAAAATAACAGCCCTCAGGTAAATGGGCAAAAATATCATCCTTTTCTTCATCCGAGAACATGGATCCTGTCAGGTAAATGGATACCTCCTGTCCCGCTACTTCAGCCCCGTCCTTAAATGTATTCATCAGGGTTGCAACCCTTTCTCCCATGCTGTGGTTTTTACAATGGGTGGGACCATTGGGACCTGTATACTGCCAGTCTGACCAGCAGATGCCGGAACCTGCATCGTTGGTTTTGAAAAAGAATGTATGAATCTCAGGTACATTTTCCAGCAGTTCTGCAACCATATTGGCAAACATCTCCTGGGTCTCTTTTACACTGACACAGGGAGCAAATGCCGCATGGTTTCCCCTTCGTGGATGGTCAACCCTGGCACCACGCATATGTGGATAAGCCTCGAAGAATGCTTCAGGCAGGTAATTGGGCTCATAGGACCAGAACGCTGCATCCAGTCCATATTCACGCAATATTTCAGCTTTCCCCAATAGTAATTCACGGTTTTTCTTTACAAAATCCGCCGGGATAAAAGGTGCAATTTTCGGATCCGGGAAAAATTTGTAGGGTGTGGGATTATAGCTTGTATACTCATACCAGGAGTTTCTCCCCTCTGGTACATCATGAAATCCTTTTTCAGCTATACTGCTCACGTTGACCTCTACCCTGCCGAATGGTTTCAGCCTTGCAGCCTGTTCAGCCAGTTTGCGAAATTC
>CAZXOJ010000606.1:0-1708 GCA_964642325.1 uncultured Bacteroides sp.
TGTCAACCTTTGCGATAAAACCCGATACCAGTTTTTCAGGCCTCCTGCTTATCTGAATCTCAACTTCATAAGTGCCGGTGTAAGGATCTGCAGAGGTCCCGATTTCCGATATCAGTCCTGAAAAAATTTCGCCAGGATAGGCATCGAACCTGACATGGGCAGAATCACGCATGCCTACCCTCACAATATCACGATCGGTCAAATTTACCCTGACTACCCAATCACTTCCGGTAGAGGCGAATAAAAATACTGGATGCCCCGGGGCTATGATCTCATTCGACTCGGCAATCCTCTTCAGTATTTTCCCATTAGCAGGAGCACGTATGGTCGAATACTGGAGGTTGAAATTGGCAATACTTGCATTGGAGCGGGCTACTTCAAGGGCTGTTCCGGCATTCTCAAATTGTTCCAGGGTCACCACGCTGTCCCGGTACAGGTTCCCCGCCCTTGCGTAATCCCTTTCGGACTTATTCAGTGCCAGTTCGGCCTGGCTAACCCGCGAATTTATTTCTTCAAGGTTCAGTTGGGCTAGCAATTGGTCTTTTCTGACCGATTGTCCCTCATCGAACATGATCTTTTGGATGATGCCACCTGTTTTAAAGCTCAGCTTGGATTCCGATTTGGATGCCAGCTTACCGGCAGTTCTTATCCTGAAAACAACAGCCCTGTCTATGACCTTTGTCGTTTTAACAACTACGGCGGGCTCAGCAGTATCTTTCGGTCCGCTATCCATACATCCGGCCAATACCAGAAGACCTGCCAGGAAATACAGATTGATCGTTGGGTTTTTTGTCTTCATCTATGGTGTTGTTATGGTTATCTTATTCATCTTCAATAGGGTACAGGCAGGCTACCCTTTCCAGGTTTGCATATTTAATATGAAAATCATATTTACTGATGATCAGGAGCATTTCAGCCTGTGTCATGGTGCTTCTTGCATCGATATACTCGATCAGGGTTGCCTGTCCCTCAGCATATTTTCTATTTATCACCCTGAAGGCATTCCTGGCACTTAACAATTCCTCCCGAGATGCCTTAACTGATTCTACCGAGGCGATCAGATCATAATGTGCTCCTATGGTCTCAAGCCTTATCTGTTTTTCTGCTTCCTCCAGTTGGTAATCCCTCAGGCTCTGTTCAATGCGGGCTTCACCTATCCTTGCCTTATTCTCGAAACCATGGAAAAGGTCCCATCTGAAGATCAGTGAAGCAAACAGGTAATCCTGGCGCATATTAAACTCGTAATTCCTGCCCTGGAATCCATAATCAACGACGGCATACAGGTTCGGCAACTTATTCATCTGGTTCATGCTCAAATTACTTTCAGCGACCCTGCTATAACTTCTCAACATCTCCAATTCCTCACGGTTGACAACGGCATGTTCAGACAGCTCATCCAGCATCAATGTCTGTGTAATGGAATCATACTTTATATCAGCCAGGATCGTTGATTCGAATGGCCTGTTCAACAGGAAATTAAAATAAGCCCTGGCAACTTCGTGATTCTTCCGTGCCTCTGCCTCCTGGCGTTCAAGTTTCGAAAGTTCTGCCCTGGACCGGTAAACATTGTCTATGGTTACTACATTGTTATCAAAGAGGCTTTCATTAACCCGGATATTTTCCACCAGGAGTTCCCTTGTATCATCTACCAGCTGGAGCAGTTTTAAGGTTTTCAGGTAATTGAAATAAGCCGTTTTGATCTCTGCAA
>CAZXOJ010000607.1:0-1701 GCA_964642325.1 uncultured Bacteroides sp.
CCGTTGTGGAAGGATGAAGACCGCTTAACAAAGAGTTTCGTGATGCGATACAAACAGCCTGAGAGCAATGGGCATTGGTAAATAGGAGACCTTCCTTACAAAGGGCGTCCAGGTTGGGGGTGATGGCCTGGGGATGCCCGCCCAAGGCTCCTGACCAATCATTCAGGTCGTCAATGGCGATGAACAGTACGTTGGGTAATCCATCCGCCTTCTCCCGGCTGCATCCACTGCCCAGTAGGATCAAGATAGTCAAAATGGAAAGTACAGATTGGGTTTTCATATATTTAGTAATTTACGTGTATTGTCCCTGAAAATTTTATTCTTAACCTCCTGAGGCAAATCAATCCGATTGTAAAATTCAAAATGGGATTCCCTGCCCGTACCTCCCATGGCATCCGTGCCAAATAATAATTTATCGGCATGATTGATTATGAAAGGGATGCCAAAAGCAGGATCCCGCGTAATGGCATTCAGCCCGCTGTTGGCAGATAAATCTGCATACATATTGGGATATTCTTCGAGTAATCTGACCGCAGCACCACCGGATGTAATCTTGCCTTCAGGATATCCTCTAAACTCCTTCACATCAGCCGAAAGGGAATTCCACCATCCGTTTGCGTGTCCGATAAATATCACTTCAGGGAATTCTCTGAGTACTTTCTCCAGTGCCGGCAGTCCGGGAGTATCCAGAGCATGCCTGTTATCAATGTGCAGTAAAACCGGAAAACCTACCTCTGCACAGGCGGCATAGATCCTCTTCATGGCAGGATCATCCAGTGGCAGGTACCCTGGATTCCATTCCTTGTCCCTAGGCTTCAGTTCCCCGAAACCTACGACTCCATTTCTCCTGTATTGTTTGAGCAATTTTGCAATTTCCTTATATGAATCGAAGGCATCCTGATGGACCGTGCAGAAAGGAAAAAGCCGCCCATTGGTTTCTTCAAACAATTCAAGTAATTGATCATGTTTAACATTAGATTCACCTCTGCCGGTATAGTAGGATCGCGGATATTCAAGAGCTGAAGGCAGAATGGTCTGAGATACATTGTGCGTATTCATCCAGTTGATAATGGGATCGAATGTAAAAGGCGTTGCGCTGGTCCACAGCTCCTTTCCTATATGATGATGCGCATCCACATATTTTCCTTCAGGATATTCATTTCTATTACTTATTTGGCATGAAGGGAAACTGCTTGCTGAAGCCAGACCGAGTCCAATTTTGGCAAGCCTGGAATTGAATTCCCTTCTGGTGACCTGATCCATCTTGTATTTTTATTTCATACCAAGTTAAAGAAAAAAATCAAATCAAAGTTGACCATATTTCATTGATGCTCCGGCAAAAAGTTAAAATATAAATCTCCGAATATCTGCGTTCTGTGTTCACAAACTGAATTCTTATATTTACATAAACAATGCCTCCCCCGTACTTTCATTGAAAATCATTAGTTGAGATGAAAAACTATAGAATGATATTATCTGCCATAGCTATCCTGGTATTAACATCCTGTAATATGAACAACAGGCGACATAAACCCAATGTCATACTAATCATGGCGGATGACATGGGCTATGAGTGTTTGAGTGCTTATGGATCATTGTCCTATAAAACACCCAATCTTGATGCTCTGGCTTCAGAGGGTATTCTCTTTTCCAGGTGTATTTCACAACCACTGTGTACACCTTCGAGGGTCAAAATAATGA
>CAZXOJ010000608.1:0-1683 GCA_964642325.1 uncultured Bacteroides sp.
ATATGAACTGGGAATTCGGCAATGTATTCCCCTCCTTTATGGGTGCCCACTTTGCACCTCCTCCCAGCACATTCCCTGATAGGATGCAGAATGTTCAGTCCCACGCGATTTTTCTGAAAGCTACTCAGTGCTTCCCCTTTCATGCTGAATGTCAGCAAATTGTCCTTTGTACCAATGATATTTACCGTGGAAAGGTATGCTATATCACCCTCTGAATACCTGCAGTCATAGCGGATGGCGAAGGAGTCTTCATGTTCTTCAATCTGTTCATCTGAAATCGTACCGGGGACCGTTCCCCAGTTACCGTCACGAATGGCCGGGTAAATCATTCTGAGAATCTCGGTTTCTCCCACCATGACCCTCCTGATAGCACCTGCCTGGTAAAGGCAGACCAGTGATCCGGCAAACAATATCCTGGCCGGGGGTTGCGGCTCTCTACTTCCGTAATAAATAACAGGCTGGTTTTCCATCTGCTGGCCCGAAGGTTTGTAATTTAAAAAGAATCCATGTCTATGATCTTCCCGCTGGCAGCTGACTCATAGGATGCCCAGACCAGCTGGACTGTCTTGAAATTATCATCCCCTGTATTTTCGGCCTTGCTCTTGCCCAGCATATCCTCCAGAATATTGCGGTTAATGGGGATCCCGCTTTCATGGTTGACAATGTAATCAGGATCAGCCCATTCATACGAAGGAAAGCTTACCTTCTCCGATGTGGTCCCTTCCCTGGTAGTGGTCCGGATCTCAAAACCCGGTCCCAGGTAAACCGAACCCTTCTCCCCTTCAGCCAGCACAAAGACCGTCGTAAACGAATCGTGTTCAACAACGGAGGCATAGGATAATTCAGCATACAGGGGCATGCCGTTCTTCATCTTCATCATGACCGTTGCCACATCTTCCCCCTTGATCCCGGGAGTCTGTGACAATGCCTGGCACCAGAGTTCTTTGCATTCACCGAAAAGATAACGCGCCACATCCAGGACATGAGATCCCATGTCTGTCAGGATGAATTGATCAAGTTCTGCCAGGAAGGGCTGGTTGTCAAAAACCGGGAAGCCTGAAAGAAAAGAAATCCTGGCCTTAAATGGTTTGCCGATCACACCTGAATCCAGGATCTCCTTGTACCGCCGAATGGGGGCTTCCCAACGGTAATTCTCATGGATATAAAAGTTTACACCTGCATCCTTACAGGTCTTTACCATATGTTTGGCGGTATCGTAGTCAGGAGCCATCGGTTTCTGGCAAATGACATTGGGTACGCCATGTTTTACTGCAAGCTCCACAAAATGGGCATGGGTATCCACATCCGTAATGATATCCACGAAATCCAGTTTTTCGTTTTGCAGAAGCTCTTCTGCTGTTTCATAGACCCGTGGGACATTGAAGCGAGCAGCCAGTTCATCGGCCTTTGAGCGGGTGCGGTTGTATAGGGCTACGCATTCTGCCCCTTCTACCTCGGTCCAGGCTCCCAGCTGGAACTGGGACCAGAAACCACAGCCAAAGATGGCAAATTTCAGGTTTTCCATAATACCTTGAGTATTTAGCTTTTTTTAAATCATTTAGTGGTGATATCCCTAATCTGTTCCATGATGTTTTCAGGTTCAAAAACCTTTTTCCAATCTTCCTTCACAAGCAAGGGTTTACCTCTTTCGATGGCTTTGTTGGCCGCATCTGAAAATACGGC
>CAZXOJ010000609.1:0-1682 GCA_964642325.1 uncultured Bacteroides sp.
CTTATTAACGCGAATCCCTTTTTCAATTTCTTCCCTGGTATATAGCTGTGAAATTTGAAGATCCCCCAGGTTCACCAGGAGTGACCTTATCTTGATATCGAGTCCCATCCGATCCTGATTGCCTGAAAACCCTCCATCCAATAGTTTTTGAAGTTCAGGTATATATGCCTTGAGAATCTCTTTTTGCTCTCCATACCAGGTCAGTGTCTCCAGGGATGAATAAGCCGGGTTGAAGTTTGATCCCAGCAGTTCAAGTAACCTGGATATTCCCTTTTCATTTTCTCCCAAATAACAGGCAGCCTCTGCTGCTGCTGCTGCTACCTCAGGCACAGGATCATTTATGGCCATTAAAACCTCCTCAGGGCAATGGGTAAAGATCCCTTGTGAACCAAGCGTGTTAAAGCCAATAGCTCCCCAGAACCTCATCTCCGGTAAAGGATGGCAGAGTAATGATGTGAGCTTGTCAATATCTCCTTTACCAGGCATACTTGCCATTTCTGCAGCTTCAATCAGTTCATTGACAGAAAATCCAGTCTTCCGGACCCATTGATAAAGCCCACCGGGCTTTTTTCTTCTGCCCCGGACAAAGAATCCTAAATCCCCTGTCTCACGAATATTTCGTGAGACTTCTGCTCGCATGGTTTGAAGGATTTCACCATATTGGGGATCATTGGCCAGGTTTTGAAGCTCCCATGGATCAGAGGACAGGTCAAAAAGCATTTCTGCCTGTTTTGGCCTGTAGGGCTGCAGCCAATCTTCCTCTGTGCATTCCCCAGACATAACGTACTGATCCCATGCCAGATTAGCCGGCATTCCCCACTGGTAGAGGTTTCTCAGGCAAAAAGGTTTATGAGGGATGTAATTCCTTATGTATTTAAATCTGCCATCAGATACTGTGCGGCAGGGGTCATAATGATAGTTTTCCTGGTTGGTACGAAATCCGAACTGGTACTTTCTTGGAGCACGGGCATGTTGGCCCAGGAATGCATTTCCTTGCATGAACCCCGGGGGTTCTATCCCGGCCAACGATAAAACTGTTGGAGCAAAATCAACAAAACCTACAAGCTGCGTTGAAACTATTCCTGCTTCAATCCCAAATTCCTCCTGCCACCTGGGTGGAACGTATATAATAAGCGGGATATGCAATCCTGATTCATAAGGGAATCCCTTCCCCCTTGGCAGGCATCCCCCATGATCGCTGAAAAAGAAGACGATGGTATTTTCATCCAGTCCATGAATATTGAGGTCATCCAGGAATGCTTTTACCCACTTATCAGCATCCCGGGAAGCTTCCAACTGGTATGCTTCATCAGAACGCATGGCAGGTAAATCAGGAATATGTTCTGGCAATTGTAAAGTTTCCGGATCTATTCCCAATGCCTTAAAGTCACGACGCCCTTCAAGTGTAATCGAGCGGATCCTGCCCATATGTGTAGCTTCTGTATTGAATACAGAAAAGAAAGGTTGCCCTGGTTTTCGAGCGGGACTATTATAAGTGGCTTCTTTCCCACATTCATCCCATAGGCTTTTGTTATCAACATTTGTATTGTAGTCTGTTTTAGCATTATTTGTACAATAATAACCCGCCTCTCTCAGATACTGGGTATAAAAAATATCATCAGGCGTGTCATAATCTTCCCTGTGTATATCCATACCATATGTAGTAGCATAACAACCCGTGA
>CAZXOJ010000610.1:0-1681 GCA_964642325.1 uncultured Bacteroides sp.
GAAAGGAGCCAGCATAGATGTCAGGTATGGAGAAGCACTATACCGTACCGATACCCTGGTAAGCGGACAGGTGCTTTATGAAAAAGGAAACAGGAACCAGACAGAGGGAAAGGTGCTGGAAGGCACCGGGGATCTCTTTTTTCCGGATGGAGGTGATCAACGAATGTTCAGGCCTTTGTGGATCAGGGTATTCCGGTATATCAGCATGAAGATCACTACCGGGCCCGAGCCCCTTGTTATCCATGATTACAACAACATGTATACAGCCTATCCTTATGACCGGAAAGCCAGGTTTGAGACCGGGGTTCAACTCCTGGATGAAATCATGGAAGCAGGCTGGAGGACACAACGGCTCTGTGCCGGTGAAACCTATTTTGATTGTCCATACTATGAACAATTAAACTATGCAGGCGATACAAGAATTCAGGCATTGACCACTTATGCCATGACTGCAGATGACCGGCTGGTAAAAGATGCCATTAAACTCCTGGACGAGTCCAGGCTCCCCATCGGATTAACCCAATCTCGGGCACCCGGCTGGCGAACACAAGTCATCCCCGGTTATTCTTTGTACTATATCTCTATGATCTATGATTTCATGCATTTCAGAGACGATGATCAGTGGGCGAGGCAATTTCTGAAGGGGATTCGATATAACCTGGAGTGGTTTGAGGAAAACCTGGATGAGGATACAGGGTTATTAAAAGCCCTGAAGTGGTGGAACTATGCAGACTGGACCCAGGAATGGACCGGAGGAATTCCGGACCACGCGGATAACGGATACTCATCCATTATCAATATTCAGTATCTCTATACACTGAAACAGGCCATTGAGATATTTGAATATTTTGGTGAGAACAGCGAAGCGGAACGATGGAAACAAATTGCTGGCGAACTGGAACCAGCCATTACCGCCATGTTTTATAATGAACCACGGGGCCTGTTTGCCGATACACCCATGCAGGATGTCTATAGCCAGCATGCCAACATCCTGGCCATCTTATCGGGGCTATGCCCGGGTGGGCAGATGGAGGAACTTATGGGGAAGATTCTTGAAGATGATCGCCTGATTCAATGCACATATTATTATAGTTACTACCTGTTTGCCGCCTTGAAAAAATCGGGACTGGGCCACAGGTTCCTTGATCAGTTGGGTCCTTGGAAGCAGATGATTGATCTGGGATTGACCACATTCTCTGAAAAACCTGATCCCACAAGGTCCGATTGCCATGCCTGGAGTGCCAGTCCGCTCTATTTCTTTATGACAATGGTATGCGGTATTGAACCTGTCGGTTTTGGTTTTGAACGCGTACGGATCAGGCCGGAACTGGGTGACCTTGTGAATGTGAAGGGATCCATGCCGCATCCCGCAGGAGAGATCGAAGTAAGTTTGCATCGAAAAGGAAAACGGGGCATTGAAGGTACAGTAAACCTGCCTGCAGGAGTCTGGGGAACCTTTATCTGGGATAACAAGGAGATTCCGCTTTCCCCCGGATTACAGGATATCGCTGTGAACTAAATATATTCCAATGGAACGACTATTTATATTTTCAATTATTAATGTTTAAATATTCTTGGTTGATAAAGTTTTTTGATGAAAAACGAATTAATACTTGGTTAGGGAATGGAACACGATTTTCATTTCAAATACACGAGGCATACTTCTTAATTGAAAACAAGG
>CAZXOJ010000611.1:0-1680 GCA_964642325.1 uncultured Bacteroides sp.
ATCCTTCAAAAAAATTGGCTGAAGTATATATCCAGCAAAACTCTCCGGAGAAAAATCTTTATTCCTACCATAACGATATCACGCGTTTCCGGCATTTTGACAAGGTACCCGTAAAACTACCTTTCCTTGGTATGTGGACTGTTTCCCAAGCACATGATGGGGAATATACCCATAAGGATGAGTTCCAGCACGCATGGGATTTTGTGATTACAGATACCGAGGGAAAGCAATTCTCCGGACAGGGAGATTACCCCGGTGATTATTATTGCTTCGACAAACCGGTTACAGCAACTGCTGACGGAACAGTGGAACAAGTTATAGACAATGTGGAGGATAATATGATATCCGATGTCAATGTGAAGGACAACTGGGGAAATACGGTGATCATCCGGCATGACGACGATCTTTTCTCCTCCATGAGTCACCTGAAGAAGGATTCCGTCAAAGTATCGGAAGGAGATCGTGTAAAAGAAGGTGACATCATCGGCCGTTGCGGGAACTCGGGGAGATCACCTTATCCTCACCTGCATTTCCAGTTCCAGCATACACCCTACATCGGATCTACTACCCTGGATTATCCTTTCAGTTATTTTATTTTGAACAGGGACAGGCAGTTTATTTTGCAATCTTTTGATAACCCGGGGAAAGATGAAATGGTTTCCAATATTGAGATCAACGGGCTTCTTCAAAAGGGATTTCATTTTATCCCTGGGAAAAAGATGAAATTCCAGGTAGATCAGAATGGCCATTCCGGTCCGGTAAGCTGGGAAGTTCAAACGGATCCTTATAACAATACCTTTATAAAATGCCTGAAGACCCGTTCCATTGCATGGTTCAAAAATGATGGTAACCTGTTATATTTTACACATTATGAAGGAGATAAGAAAGCCCTCCTATATTATTTTTTCCTTGCAGCATACAAGGTGCAGCAGGGATATTACCAGGATATGGTCCTGAAAGACCGTTATCCCCTGAACCTGCTTTTCCGGACCCCATTACTTACACTTCAGGATATTTTTGCCCCTTTCTGGAAATTCCTTTCCTCCGAATACATGCTAAAGTACAGCTGGATAGACAATGAAATGTCTCCTACAGAAGTAAAACTCGAGTCTACAGCCTGTAATGTACTGATGGGCAAAGAATTAAAACGGTTTGAATTTATTATATCCATTAATGAGGCTGGGATCAGCGAGATCCATGTAAATGGTTTCAAGTTAAATATCGTGGCACGATGTATCGATTAATCATTATATCGAGCCTCATACTCTTGTTCCAGGCTGGGAATTCCCAGGATTTCAAATCTGTAGATCAGGAAACCTACAATCTGTACATGGAAAAGAAATGGGATGAGGTGATCAGGTCAGGGAAGAATGGGCTGAAACAGGATATTGATTATTACTACCTGCGGATGAGGATAGCCATTGCCTATTATGAAACACAGAATTACAAGGCGTCCCAGACACATTTCCGCAAGGCACTTGAATTCAACCAGGGTGATCCGGTTGCAACGGAGTATCTCTATTATGCTTACTTGTTTGCCGGCCAGACAGATCAAGCATGTATCCTGGCTAAAGATTTCTCCCTTTCCCTGATGGGAAAGATCAATCCTACTCCTGGCAAAATAATAGACAGGCTTGCCCTTGAATACCTTTATAATTTCAATGATACGAAAGACCTCTT
>CAZXOJ010000612.1:0-1676 GCA_964642325.1 uncultured Bacteroides sp.
TATAAAATCATGAGCTTCCGTATCGAATAATCCATGTACATAGCTGACCTTTTTCTCTGCTACACCAGTCCCTTCAGGCCTGTCTGCCCAAGGATTCTTTCCATCAATCAGCAAAGTCTCGTTCCCTGAAAGGAGTTCTTTTTTCCCATTCCGGTAAAGGAACTCGGGATAAAAATTATGTGCATGCCACATATTCACATAGCCGTAAAAGAAATCAAATCCGTTTCTTTCGGGATCGTTGGCCGGAGGTGGACTGCCTACCCCCCATTTACCTATTGCCCCTGTGATATAACCTGCTTCCTTCAGTTTTTCACCTAAGGTGTTTTCTCTATCGTAAAGCGTCATTTCAGGCCTGTTTCCCCTGACGGAGACATGTCCTGTATGTAGTCCGGTTAAGATTGATGCCCTTGAAGGGGCACATACAGTACATCCTGTATAATGGTTTGTGAATTTTACCCCTTCCCCTGCCATCTGATCAAGGTTTGGAGTACTCAGTATTTGCTGACCGTAACAGGACAGGTCTCCATAGCCCAGGTCATCTGCTAAGATCAGGATAATGTTGGGTTTGCCAGGATCTTTGTTCTCCGATGTCAATGAGCAGCCAGATAATGTTATGGCCATGAAACATATGACAATTGTAACCAGGATGAGTGGGTATGATTTTCTTGTTTTCATATGCTAAAGTTATGAACTAATCTAATTATTTATTAATTTTCAATTACGCCCAAATTACAAATCTATGAATATCAGGACATTATCTGTTATTATGATAATGATCTCCATGGCAAGCTGTGGAGATTTTTCGAAAAATACTGAAATCCTGCCCAATCCGATAAAGGTTTATGAAGACCAGTGTTATGTTTGGTTGAAAGAAATGCCTGAGTTTTTTCGTGAACGGCATTATCTTGACGGTGGACTGGCATGGGATAGGCATTCCTACCAGGGTGTCTATGTCTCAGACAACCCGAAAAGCATGTTTTATTCCAGGCATTATGTGGGACAAACAGTAGTGCTTTTTAAACCAGATCAACCAGGTGGGAACATGAACCGGGGTAATATTATCTATCAGTATTCCATTTCTCAGGGTAATGATGGGGATATGGACCAAATATGGGTACATGGTGAATTCAAGCCACCCGATGATTGCAAGCAGTGGGTGATCGCAGGTACAGGAAAACACAGGGGTATCCGGGCCGAAGGGGTATGGCACTGGCACTGGCCTGAAAACCGTAACTGGCTCCAGCCAGAAAATCCTCCAGGTTATGATTATCCGAATGCAGAGGAATTCAATTACCAGTTCCCGGAGGAAACAGCTGGCCAGCCGGAGATGCTGGGGCATGATTATTGGATTGAGGAACCCCCGTATGGAAATATCGAGGAAGAACCTGTACTTGGACTCCCAGCTACGCAGAAACCTGATCAAACCAGGCGGGTACAGGAAAAAGGGTATTTCCTTGTTAAAAAGATACCGGACCTTCAACAAAAACAACTCATACCTCCCGGCAACAAGGGCGGGGACCCTGAAGAGAAGACAGGGTTTGATCACTATAACTTTGAGGGATTCTACCTGTCTGATGATCCTGTAAGTCCCTTTCACAACCAGCCAATAACCGGTAAGCTTATGGCCATACATACACCAGCTACTGGAGAGAATATGCATCCGGAAAATATCCACA
>CAZXOJ010000613.1:0-1674 GCA_964642325.1 uncultured Bacteroides sp.
ATGCGGTGGAGATATCCAGTCCCGCAGGTCCATGGATCCTTGAACTTGACAAAATGAAAGCTCCTGAAATACAGACTGAGATTTTATTCCTGCTTGCTTCCTTGAAGGAAAAATCGGCACTGCCATCCATTGTCAAATACATGGATAGCCCTGAGGCTGGAGTACGCTGTGAAGCGCTCAATGCACTTGCCGCCATAGAAGGTTCAGCAGGGGCAGCTAAAATTGTTAATCACATGATAAAATATGGAGCAGAGCCAGATCTGAGCGCTGCCAAAGCGGCGCTTTTGTCTTCGACGAACGCCATGGATATTAAACCCTATATTGAGAGCATCCCAGGGGCACCGGATCCAGTCAAGATAGTTATGTTGGAAATACTCGCAGCAAAAGGGAGTCCTGATTTCTTCGAAATACTTATGAATTATTCCAAAAGTGAAAACAAAGCAGTTAGCTATTCCGCCGTTAAAGGCTTAAAAAATGTGGTTACTGAAAAGAACCTGGATGTTCTTCTCAATTTCCTGGGTGAGGAGACGGATCCCAAGTGGACTGCTGAAATTCAGCAGGCAGTCATTTCATCTGTGAATATGGCTGAGGATAAAAGTAAACATATCAACAAGGTACTTTCCTCAATGGAAAATGCCTCGGATAAAATTGACTACATCCCGATTCTCTCCGGAATCGGTGGAGAAAAAAGCTTAAAAACGGTAAAATATACCTACGATAATAGCCAGGGAGAAACAAAGGAACTTGCAATACAAGCACTTGTGGAGTGGACAGATGGAACAGCCATTCCCTATCTGTTTGATGTAAACAAAGCTACCTGTTCTGAGCCTGCCTTCAGGGGTTATGTCAGCCAGGTCAGCAGATCATTGCATACACCGGACCAGAAGATCCTCTTGCTCAGGAAAATTATGCCTTTGGCCGGAGACGATGACCAGAGAAACATGCTTATTGCTGCCTGTGGCAATATTAAGACTTTCCTGAGTTTCATGTTCGTATCCGGATTCATTGGGGAAGTACAACTCCAGCAGAGTGCAGTTGAGGCCGCAGTACGTATTGCCCTGCCTACACCGGGTAAAGAGGACGGGCTTTACGGGGATAATGTGCGGAAGATACTGTCAAAAGCAAAGGAAATAATATCCGGCCCTGAAAGTCCCTATATTAAAATAGATATAGAAACTTACCTGAAGAACATGCCTGATGACCCTGGTTTTGTGTCCATCTTCAATGGGAAAGACCTCAGTGGTTGGCAAGGTCTTGTTGAGAATCCCATTACCAGGGCAGCAATGGACAAAGATGAGCTAGCCTCGAAACAAGCCGAGGCAGATATTCTAATGCGGAAGAACTGGCAGGTCGAGAATGGGATGTTGGTTTTCAGAGGAAGCGGTTATGATAATATCTGCTCGGTCAGAGAGTACCGGGATTTTGAAATGATAATGGATTGGAAAATACAGAAGAAAGGGGATAGCGGGATCTATCTTCGCGGTTCTCCCCAGGTCCAGATCTGGGATAAAGCACATGCTGATACCGGGATGTTGGTTGGTAGCGGTGGACTCTTCAACAATCAGAAAAATCAGAGTAAACCCTTGCAAATAGCAGATAATGTGGTTCCTGACTGGAATACATTCCGGGTCACCATGATAGGTGAACGGGTAAGTGTTTACCTGAACGGGGTCC
>CAZXOJ010000614.1:0-1669 GCA_964642325.1 uncultured Bacteroides sp.
TTCAAAGGGGCCTGGCCACTGGTGGATGCATTCGTAGGGGCACTCGGCTCATTTATGGCAGGATCCAATACCGTTTC
The DNA here is from genome assembly GCA_964642325.1 of uncultured Bacteroides sp. Lineage (GTDB taxonomy): Bacteria > Bacteroidota > Bacteroidia > Bacteroidales > SM23-62 > SM23-62. Next base: position 78 of record CAZXOJ010000614.1, read on the forward strand.
CAATATGCTGTTTTCGGTCTTCCAGTATTCCATTGCCGACCAGCTGGGGATATCGAAAATCATTATCGTCTCACTTCAAAATATTGGCGGCGCATTCGGGAATATGATTTGTGTACATAATGTGATTGCAGCATGTGCTACAGTAGGCCTCGTCGGTGTTGAAGGGATACTGATCAAAAGGAACCTTATCCCCATGGCAATTTATGGACTGACGGTTGGTATCATTGCGCTGATCCTGGTTTATTTTGTTGTACCCGGACTATTCTAAAAATTGGAAATCAGATGAATATTGGACTTGCATACGGTAAAAAGGGCTTGGAATGGAATATTCCGGATGGATACCATGTTGACGTCATTGAACCCCAATGGGTAGAAGGGCTTAAAGATCAAGCCGGGGCCATAACTGATGCCCTGAGATCTCCCATTGAAAGCAAACCCTTGAAAGATCTTGTGAGCAGGGATTCGAAAATCGGCATTATTTTCAGCGATGTCACCCGTGCCACACCCTACCATATTATTCTCCCGGCCCTTTTGAAGGAACTGGACCAGGTGGATCCTGAAAACATCATTTTGTTTTGTGCCACCGGCACACATCGCCCAGCCCCGCCGGATGAACTGGAAACCATCCTCGGAAAGGAGTTTGCGGGCAAATACAGGATCATCCAGAATGATACCAATGACAAGTCTCAATTCATACTTGCGGGCAATACCTCATCAGGCAACCAGATCTACCTGAATGCCGAACTGGCTGCCTGCGACCTGAAGATCTTAACCGGTTTTATCGAGCCGCATTTCTTTATGGGATTTTCCGGGGGAGGGAAGGCTGTTATGCCAGGCATGGCATACCTCGATACCATCAGGTTCAATCATTCCATCTCCATGCTTGAAAATGAAAATGCCCGCTGGGGCATTACCTCTGGCAATCCACTCTGGGAGGATGTGCACGAAGCTACAGATTTGTTACCTGGACTTTTTCTACTGAATATAACATTGAACAAGCGGAGGGAAATCAGCGGGGTGTATGCAGGTGATCTCAGGCAGGCCCACAAGCAGGGATGCATCTTTGCCAAAGAAACAGCCATGGTGCCGGTCGAAGAACCCTATGACCTTGTGATTACAAGCAACTCTGGTTACCCGCTGGATCTGAACATATACCAGAGTGTAAAGGGGATGAGTGCGGCCATGCAGGTGGTAAAAAAAGGCGGAGATATCCTTATCGCAGCCGAATGCTGGGACGGCATTCCTGAGAACACTGATTTTGAACGAATGCTGACCGCTGTGGACAACATTGAGGACCTGTATGATTACGTCGTAAAGAATGAGAAAGACTTCCAGGATACCTGGCAGATTTTTTACGAGGTACTTATCCAACGTTGGGCCAATGTATCCCTGTATACTGACAAACTTGATGAAAAAACCGTAAGGAAGGCCCTCTTCAGTCCGGTGCAGGACCCTGAGGTTTTGATCAGGGATATCCTTGAAAAGCATGGCCGGGATGCCAGGATATGTGTCCTGCCTGAAGGCCCCCTGACCATTCCCTATATTAAGAATTAATCCTAAATCATATTATAAAATGACAAACATAAGCACAA
>CAZXOJ010000615.1:0-1668 GCA_964642325.1 uncultured Bacteroides sp.
GAACAATTCGGTCCCCCGGATGGACCTGGATCAAAAGAATCCTTACTTGGTAAACCTGGCCCGGATTTTACCCTTAAGGATACTGAAGGAAATGAAGCGAAGCTGGCTGATTTCAAGGGTAAGGTCGTTCTCATGGACTTCTGGGCAACATGGTGTGGTCCATGCATACAAGCCATGCCTCATGTCCAGGCATTATATGAAATATACAAAGAGAAGGATGTGATCATTCTGGGAATAAACTCATGGGAACGTGATAAGGATAAGGTTAAACCCTTCCTTGAGGAACACAAGATAACATACAGGATACTGCTGGATTCAAACAATGAAGTGATAGGCAACTATGGGGTGAGTGGTATACCTACTTTTTTTATCCTGGATAAGAAAGGAATAATTCGTCATTTATATTTGGGTATGCCTTCCAACAGGCAAATTATCCAACAGAGCGTGGAAGAGTTATTGGCAGAATAGATTTCATAAGACATCTGAATCTACGTGGTGAGTTTACTCAGCAATCCAGTGTTCTGAATCTACCCTTGCTTCTTCCAGGTATTTTTCAATCGCAATGACAATGGCCGGATTCTCCCTGCTCAGGTCATTTTGTTCTGCAATATCCTCACCCAGGTCATACAATTCAAGTTCACCATTCAGGCCAGTGCGGACTGCTTTCCAGTTCTTCCAGCGGACAGCCTGTTGAAATACCGGTTCATAAAATTCCCAGTACAGAAAGCGGTCAGGTGCATCGAGGTCAGGATCTGCCAGGTATGGCAGGAGATTTACTCCGTCAATATTGACAGGGGACTGAGCTCCGGCCAGGGCAGCAGCAGTGGGCAGGAAGTCTGCAAAATACCAGTTAACATCACTCGTCTGGCCTGCCGGGACTTTCCCAGGCCAGTAAACCATCCCCGGCACCCGGATACCTCCTTCGTACATATCCCTTTTATAACCTGTCAGTGGCCCATTGGAATCGAAGAATTTGACCACACGGGTCTGGTCGTCCCGGGCTTCTGACCTGGGACCGTTATCCGAGACGAAGAAAACGATGGTATTATCGGTCAGACTGAGATGGTCCAATGCCTGCCTGACCCTCCCTACGCACGAATCCAGGCGGTATATCATGGCTGCATATATCTTTTCTTCCAATGGCCATTCCTCCTTATCATAGGGGCCCAAATCAGGTGCATCGAATGGACTGTGGGGATTACTATAGGCGATATATAGAAAAAATGGATCTTCCTGGTTCCGCTCTATGAACCTGATGGCATAGTCAGTAATGAGGTCTGTTTTGTAGTATCCCCTTTGCCTGTCCTGGTTTTCGGCGATATCAATGAGCTCTTCATTGTCGTACCATTTTGGTGGCCAGTAGGAAGGACTGTGGAGTGCTGATGTAAGCGTCAATGGACCGTAGAACTCGTCAAATCCACGTTGCAGGGGACCCGCATCCGGGTTGTATCCGCCGATATGCCATTTTCCACTAAGGCAGGTCCGGTATCCGGCCGCTCCCAAAACATGGGCAACTGTTGTGTCTTCATCAAACAGGTTCAGCCTTCTCCTTGGATTATTATTCTTGTAACCCAATGTACCACCCACGTGGCAGAAATTACCCCGGACCCTTGTATGGCCGGTATGCTGGCCGGTCATTAACACACTTCGCGATGGGGCACAAACGGT
>CAZXOJ010000616.1:0-1666 GCA_964642325.1 uncultured Bacteroides sp.
GATGATGATTTCCTCTACGAGGGAAATTCACTTGTTCATATCGCCATGAGGAAAAAGGAGATCCCACATGAATTCAGGATAAGGGACGGTGTCCATGCCTGGACTTACTGGCGGGTTTCCCTCCCGGAGGGACTTGCCTTCATCTCAGCTCGCTTTCATTAATTTTAATTCACATTAAGCTAATGAGCATGAAGGGAATCAAGACTGGTGATCTTATCGTAGATGCCCGCCTGAGAAATGCTGGACTTCTGCTATTCATTTCCGGATTCGTAATTTTCATGGGAATTATTACAGCTGAGATCTTGTATACACTGGACTTTAACACCCGTGATAATTATATCAGTGAACTGGCAGCTGCCTTACCAGAAGGCACCATCACTCCCCAACCTTCTGCAGGTATCTTTAATATTACCATGATGATCAGTGGTTTGATGGTCATTATTTCTTCCTATTTAATATATAGTGCAGGTAAGAGGCTGTTAACCAGCATTCCTCTTGGTATATTCGGACTGGGTATCCTGGGAGTTGGTGTATTTCCGGGAGATGTGATCCCCTGGCACGGCATATTCGCCTACCTGTTATTCCTGGCAGGAGGGATGGGTGCAATTACCTCATGTCGCATGGTGCTTTCTCCTCTTCGATACATATTTATTTTATTGGGAACAATTGCACTGGTTTTGCTGTTTACATACAATAATTTTGTACCCATGCTGGGAGTTGGAGGGGTAGAGAGGTGGGTGTTTTATCCCCTTGTATTCTGGATAACGGGTTTTGGAGGATACCTAATCGGAATGAAAGATGTCTCTGGTACTATTTTGAAGTAGCATTATTGAGGATAATGGCTTTGTCATTTATCCAGAAAAAATCAATGCCGATGTTTTTACCCTTTTCTGCACCGACGGAAATGAAGGTAATTTCATTATTCCCCTTGTTCAGCTGGACAGGTTCAGAAAAGTGGTTGGCTAATATCCGCTGGTTCGGTTCAATCAGATCAACTGAATGATGACCGTCAATCTTAACAGGTTTTCCATTGAGCAGAACAGATATCTTACCACCTTGTGGACTATGCGCAAGCGTAAATCCAATTTTTGTACTCTCCATGGTTTGGTCAAGTGAGATATGGAAAGATATTTTCCCCCCTTTATTCTGAGGCTTCCAGATAAGAATGCTTGCGTCCGCCCACATATTCCCCGGTTCGACTTTAATATTCGGTGCTTGATTCATGAGATTTTCAGCCTGAATGAATGTAAAATCCGCCGATCCAAGGTACGCTTCAGGTTTCCAAGTCTTGTAAGCGATGTCGCCTAAATCCTCCATCGATATCTCACGATTATCGTCAATGAGCCCGGGCATGGCATATAAATAAATGATCCTGCCATAGCTAAAACCGGGTACGGTTCCGTGATGGCGCAGCTCCATGGAGAATATGGCTTTTTCATGAAAGGGAATATCATCGATGATGTGCCAGCGGTAATTTGCCACATTACCCCTGTTACCGGGTCCATCATTTCTCGGCTGGCCACAATATGCAAATGAAAAAATCCGTGCAGATGACCAGGAATAATTAAAATAGTCTTCTGAGCCAGTCCCGAAAAAAGAGGGAAAGGTATCCTTATCAATAAATATCTTTTCATCTCCCTCTCCCCACCAGTTTCCCCAGGAAGTC
>CAZXOJ010000617.1:0-1637 GCA_964642325.1 uncultured Bacteroides sp.
TCTTCCAATGTTTTCATCAATCTTCCAAATGCCCGGTCCAGCTGTGTGACTGTTCCATAGTAGTATCGTGCCAGCTCCGATGCATTTTCATCTATATAGGAAGGTCTCAGCACCCTACCGTACTGAACGAACTTCTCCAGCTTCCTTACTCTCTCATTATCATATATATCCATATACTTCTCCGGCGGGGTCCGGGGAGTATGGGGTTCGCGGGTACAGACTTCTAAGAAAAAAGGGGCCTTGTCCTTTCTGTTTTTCAGCATTTCAATGCCATAATCCACAACTTCATCACAGGATCCCCCGTCCTTGTATGGTACAGGTCCCTCACCGGTCATGAACTGTTCATCGTGCCGTACCTTCCAGGATTCAAATCCCTGGTCTCCCGGAGTCGGCAGGCTGCCATCCACATTCCCCAAATGCCATTTCCCAACAAAATAGGTCTGGTACCCCTTATCTTTCAGTATCTCAGCAATGGTAATCTCTTCATTTTGCAGGTGGATTTTACTTCCTGCCAATCCCCAGAAACCCAGCCTAAAAGAGGACCTGCCTGTGAGGATGGACGCCCTTGAAGGGGAGCAGATGGATGCTCCGGAATGGCAGTCCGTAAATTGTATCCCTTCCTGTGCAAACCGGTCCAGGTTTGGAGTAATCATAAATGGATGGCCATAGCAGCCAAGGTCCCCCCAGCCGAGATCATCCACAAGGAACAGTAAGATATTCGGCTTCGACTCCTGAGCAAAGGTGGAGGCCGAGAAAACAGCTCCTGAAAGGGAACAAACACACAAGCAATAAATCAATCGAATCAGCATGTGATAAAAATTTAGTTTACAGGTTGCCCGGTATCCCGGGTGTGAATTTATATTTAAAACACTCAAAACTGACAGCACCAGCAGGTTCCTTAATGTTGTATGAGAACAGAGAGATTTTATGGTTTTCGAACCACTGACGCTTGAAAGAAATGGTGTCTGGCAGTTGTTGGTATTTTTTATCATCCAGGCTCCATGAAAGTCTTCCGGTACCGCTATCGACCATTGCTTTCAACCAAATCTGTGTTCCATGTAGAGGCTCAATCATCTTCTTTCGGTCATTTGTATAGTGTACAATGTAGACCTGGCTTTCGTCATTCAATACACCCACCCAGAGATAATCATTTCCAAAGAATGCCAGCCCCCCCCCTCTACCCTTCCGCCAGTTCGGTAAAATCCATCATTGTCTCAGCTTCCCCTTTCACTCCAATGGGCATAAAGGTAAGGGTATTCCTGGCCCTGCGGATATCATCCTCATCGAATGAAACGGGTTTGAAACTATCGTCTGTTCCTTCCCTGGCATAAAGGGTATTGGCAAATATAGTAAACTGTCCCTTCCCTGTCTCAAAATTCAAAGGATTGGGATTGTGATTCCAGTACCATTCCTCCCTGATATCATGATCTGTGAATTCATCATTAAAGCTGGAAATAATTCCCGGTTTGGAAGGGATGGGGTTGGCATGCCCAATGATCGGCTCCCCGATACAGTTTCCATCTATGTCTTCTCCCATCAATGGCCAGCCAGCCTCCCAAGTCACTGTAGCCCATATCATCAGCCAGGATGAAGATTATATTTGGCTGTTCCGGAGACCCGGACCTGCAACCCGGAAC
>CAZXOJ010000618.1:0-1636 GCA_964642325.1 uncultured Bacteroides sp.
TTTCATGATTGATTTTTTTGAATAAGGCCAGGTTGACTTTGCAAAACTACTATTTATTCTCTCATACTCTTTAGTTGCATTTAGTATTCTGCCTGGATGCTGCTGCTGGTAGTTTTACCAGCCAGGGCGTAAAGATAATATAGGGAAGCATGTTAATTTGTACCTTTGACCAGCGTATTCACAAAACAGAACTTCAGTGGGTACAATTTAAGTGATATCCTTATACAATTCCTGATATGAAAAAGTACATTTTAACTGCCATCATTTTCCTGGTAACCGGTTTCCTGCTTGCTACGGTCCTTATTGTTACCAGAGCACCCTCCATGATGTTACTCGAAAATCAGAGCAGCATGGGTTTTGAAAAAACAGTTGCTACCCTTGAAAAAACAGCCAAAGATCATGGCTGGTCAATTCCTGCCATCCATAACCTTCAGAAAAGCATGGAAAAATCAGGCTATGAGGTTAACCGGGTTAAAGTATTGGCACTCTGCAACCCTGAACATGCCGTAAAAATACTCATGGGGGATGATGACCGTGTTGTTGCCAATATGATGCCCTGCCGGGTTGCCGTGTATGAAAAATCAGATGGCAAAACGTATATTTCGCGGATGAATTCAAAAATGATGACCAAAGGAATGGGCAGGAATGTTAAGACTACCATGAAAAAAGCCTTCCTGGATATGGAAGATATCTTATCCAATCTGGTTATAACTGAATAAAACACTGGGAATTGGGACGAAAAAAGCTGCCACTAATTGAGAAAATCGAGATCACGGATATCGGTGCCCGTGGAAAGGCTATCGCAAAGGTCGATAACTTTGTAACCTTCGTGTCTAACGGACTGCCCGGGGATGTTGTGGACCTGCAGATCACCCGCAGAAAAAAATCATTCCAGGAAGGGAAAGTAGTCAGATTTCATACCTACTCCAGGCTGAGAACGGAACCATTCTGCCAGCATTTCGGACAATGCGGCGGCTGCCGTTGGCAGGACCTGAAGTATACAGACCAGCTACATTATAAACAACAAGAGGTCTCCGATAATCTGAATCGTATTGGCCAGCTTGAACTCCCCCCGGTAAATCCTATAAGGGCATCGGCCAATGAAAGATATTACCGCAATAAACTGGAATTTACCTTTTCCAACAGGCGCTGGCTCTCGACAGATGAGATCAACTCCGGTGATGAATTTACCGACAGGAACGGGCTGGGATTCCATGTTCCGGGTATGTTTGACAAAGTAATTGACCTTGAGGAATGCCACTTGCAGCCTGAACCTTCCAATATAATCCGACAGGAGATCAGGGATTATTCGAGGGACCATGGACTGAGTTTCTATGATCTGAGAAATGGTGGTGGCTTACTGAGAACATTGATCATCCGTAATACCCTTAAGGGTGAATGGATGGTCATTGTAGTTTTTTTTGAAGATGATAAGCAGCAAAGAAACCTGCTGATGGACCATCTTCATGCAAAATTCCCGGAAATTACCTCCCTGATGTATTGCATCAACCAGAAAGCCAATGATTCAATATTTGACCAGGAGATCCTGCTTTATACCGGCCAGGACTATATCATTGAACAGATGGAAGACCTTCAATTCAAGATCGGTCCCAAATCATTTTTCCAGACTAATTCT
>CAZXOJ010000619.1:0-1628 GCA_964642325.1 uncultured Bacteroides sp.
CAAAAACAATAATATTGATGGGATTCTGCTGTGCGAATAATAGAACAGATATAATGATCAGGCAAAAGGAGATAAGTAGCTTCTTCATTTTTTCGAAAATATTTATGGTATTAATTTCATCGTTTCAGGATCCCATTGTACTGGTTGCCCCTGGTAATAGCTTTCATTGGCTAAAAGGGCGGCTCCTGCAGCGCGCATACCAAACGTGGGATCTTCTATGATCTTCTTTTCTCCCCGCACCCCCTTGAAGAAATTATCAAAATGGTCGTAATGACCGCCTTTATAATCTTCAGGAGCTTCATAGTTTGATTCACCGATGGTGAGATCTGAGGATCTATCCCCCGGAAATTTCTGATCATATGCTGCGATAATTTTCTTCTGATTCTCTTCAGTGTATGCGATCAATGCATATTCGGTTGGCAACATACCCAGTTTTGACCTGATCAGTTTCACGCTGTTTGAACCCACCTGCATCTCTCCTTCCGTACCTATCAACCTAAAATCATATCCGCCTCCGTTCCCGGCGATGAAATTCACCCTGAATGCAGCATTGAAGGCTGCATGAGATTTTGTTTCAGGAAAATCATATAATGTAATGGATACATCAGGTACATCTCTTCCATCCTTCCAGTATCTTAGTCCCCCGGTAGAAATCGCCCTGTTCGGACCATGTGAACTGAGAATGAAATGCAAGGTGGAAAAGGCATGCACAAAAAGGTCGCCGGCGACACCTGTTCCATAGTCTTTGTAATTTCTCCACCTAAAAAAACGTACCAGTTCGTAAGGAACCTTTGGCGCCCTTCCTAAAAATGTGTCAAAATCAACCGTATCCGGATTGGCGTCTGGTGGGATAGGATATTGCCATGCACCCTCTGCCGAATAGCGATCATTATACATATCTAACATCACAATTTGCCCTATGGCACCATCCTCATATAATTGTTTGGCCTTTTCGTTACCAAGTGATGACAATCCCTGGCTGCCAACCTGAAGTACCTTGCCTGCTTCTTTCTGGGCTTTGATAAATTCAAACCCTTCCTCGAAATTTTGCATCATGGGTTTTTCACAATACACTCCTTTCCCTGATTTCAGGGCTTCAGTGGAGATTTTCTTGTGCCAGTGATCCGGGGTGGCCACTATTACTGCATCAATATCCTTCCGGTTAAGAATCTCCCGATAGTCTCTCGTTACAAAAATGTCATTTCCCCATAATTCTTTAGCCCTGTCCAGGCGTCCGGTATATAAATCACAGGCAGCTACAAGTTTTACACCTGGTACCCGAAGTGCTGTATTCGTGTCATGTATACCCTGTATACCAGAACCAATCAATGCCAGATTGATATGGTCATTGGCTGCGAATGCTGTTGATACATAAGATCTTGATTCCATCAACAAGCGTTGATTATATGTCCTGGAAAATAACAAGGGCGTTGAGGAAATTAGACCTGTACCCAGAACCGTTTTTTTGATGAAGGACCTTCTGGAATTGTTGCTGTCATTTTTTTTCATAGGATATGTTTATTAACTGTACAATAATTTTTATACTTAATGTCCGTAAAACCAGCTCTTTTCAGGGCTGGATATAAGGACATAATATAACCATTTTTCTTTAACATATGCTTCGATAT
>CAZXOJ010000620.1:0-1591 GCA_964642325.1 uncultured Bacteroides sp.
CGAGAAACTTCCGACCAATGAGCGGTTTCAAAAGTTGTGCTCGGGTGAGATGGACCCCGGTTATAAGGTACTTGCGTTTAACCTTGGGCGGTACATGATCATCAGTTCCAACCGCCCAAACTCACTGCCTGCCAATTTGCAGGGTGTCTGGAATGCATTTCTGAGGGCACCGTGGACCGGCAATTACCAGAGTAATATCAACCTCCAGGAGATCTTCTGGTCCTGCGGACCCACCGACCTGGCTGAGTGCCAGCAATCCTATATTGACTGGATCGAGAACCTTGCCATCTCCGGGAGGGAAATCGCCAGTCGGGTTTATGGGACGAATGGCTGGGTAAGCCATACAACAGGAAATATCTGGGGACATGCAGCACCTATCGGGAACCATCCCTGGGGCATGTTCCCCATGGGGGCGACATGGCATTGCCAGCATGTATGGGAGCAGTATGCATTTACAGGCGATATGGAATACCTCAGGAAGCAGGCCTGGCCGCTCTTAAGAGATGCATCTGTTTTCTGGCTCGAAAACCTGATCCCCTACAAGGGATATTTGATCACAGCACCAACGGTTTCTGCTGAACACGGTGCCCTTATGACAGAAGATGGACTGAACCCGGCATTCCATGATTTCAGGAGCAAGGATTACCATTACAGTTTACCAGGCGTTTACCAGGATGCAGAAATGATATGGGACCTTTTTACCAATACCTCCAAAGCTGCCAGACTTATTGGAGAAGCAGAATTCGCAGATTCACTCCTGGCGGTACGGGCCAACCTGCTGCCCTTGAAAATCGGCAAACATGGCCAGTTGCAGGAATGGTATGAAGATATTGACGACCCGGATTGCAAGCACAGGCATATTGCACATCTGTATGCTGTCAGTCCGGGCAGGCAGATCCACCCTACCACAACACCGGAACTTGCAGAGGCAGCAAAAAAATCCCTGGACATGAGGGGAGATGGCCGCTTTCTTGAACAGGAGCAGGCTTCTGGAGGCAATTGGTCCAGGGCACACCGGATGTGGAGTTGGGTAAGGTTGATGGACGGTAACCGCGGCAATAAGATCCTGACAGGGATCCTGACAGAACAGGGATTCGAAAATGTACTGACCCATCAGCATGCAGGATATGCCAGCGGCAGGGAAGATTTTTACATGGATGGGGACCTTTACTGCCATTTCCAGCTGGATGCGTCAGCTTCTGTCCCTGGATGTATGGCTGAAATGTTGCTGCAATCACATATGGATGAGATTCACCTCCTGCCTGCACTGCCTGATGAATTCAGTACAGGAAAAATAACAGGGCTCAGGGCCAGGGGAGGATACCGCATTGATATGGAATGGAAAGATCACGAACTTCTGCACGCAGATATCTATAACGTCAGGGATGGAAAGGTGCCTGTTATACGTTTAAAGGATAAGATCATTGACGTCAATGACTTAGAGGATGTAATACGTATAAAATAATTGGTACGGCTATCTGAAACCAAACCCTTCCATCCATTATTATCTGTCTGATACCCTAACAACATAATTTATTGTATATTTGATATACTTCCAATATTTTTTCCCCAATATATCGTTTCACAGAAA
>CAZXOJ010000621.1:0-1581 GCA_964642325.1 uncultured Bacteroides sp.
TCTCCAGCAATGTTACGGATGGCCATTCCCCGTCCCCCGGGTCATCAGGGATGATAAGGCAATAAACCCCCTCTCCATTCAGGAGAATTTCCTGCCTGCCTCCAGGAATGATCTGTGCCTGGTTGTAACCCTGGGTACTTGTGCCATGGTTACAGACCGGAAGGCTTCCGATCTGATGAACAATAAGCTGGTCCCGGTCCAGTCCCATAACCTCTATCCAATATTGGCGGTTGCATTTGGCTGCTATGAGATCACCTTTTTCATCACTGTCAACATTCATAATGAGCAGTGCATCAAGGCTGTCACCTATTTCATGTCTTTCCCATTTTGAATCCATATTTCCCCCGGGATTCTTATAAATCCACTTTCCTGAGGCTATATCCTGGTCCCCGTTCCCGGTCAGGTCGCCCATGGCAAGTCCGAACCAGTATCCATCCCCGCTGGTCCTGCCGGCAAATCTTGTTCTTGCATTATCCACCTGGATATAGGTCCATTTATCAAGGCTCAGTATCTCATCCGGCAGGTTCATTTCCGGTTCGGGCATTGTATCTGATTTTTCCTTATCCCTTTCGAGGTCGGCCGAAAGATTCCTCCACAATTCTATAGGGGGACTGTTATAGTTTCGGAGTCCCACGATATCCATATCCCCATCCTTGTCAATGTCACCAACCTGTGCACTGTAATTTCCTGATTCAGTGAGCTCCTGCCATTTCCAGTGTATGGCATTGTGCTGGTTTATATATATCCCGAAATGATGTGGAGCTTCATGCGGGAAGTTGGGAAGTGTACCGGCCATCACATCCGGGTCCCCGTCAAGATCAAAATCCGCCACTTTCAGGTTATGGCATTTATCCATCCATCCTATAACATGCTCGGCCCAGGGATCTGTTTTCGGATCAACCGGAGCTGCATACCAGGATACCGGGTAACCAGGTTTTTCTGAGTGGGCCAGCAATACATCCGGGCGTCCATCCAGGTTCATATCGGCTACAGAAACTTTTCCATTGTTATCCTGCCAGTTTCGGGTATGCTGAGTATACCATTTCTCATCAATGTTGTGCTCAGGCCAAACCTCTCCCAGGGGATCATCAGGATTCTCAAGCCAGAAACCATTCAGCACAATATCCTCATCCCCATCCCCATCCAGGTCAGCGGCCTCCATCCCTTCGTGGTGGTGCACGGGGATGGTTTTCTTTTGCCATGACCTTCTATTGTTAAAGTAGAGGTAAATATTGATATTTGACCGGGCCACAATATCTGGCGTTCCATCCTGGTTGAAGTCCCGTACCTCGAAGTCCTTAATATATTCCGTTTCTCCAATATCATGCCTTTTCCACAAAGTCGTGGGGGAGAGCTTGCCTTTTCCAGGGTGTTCAAACCAACAGATGCTCCCATCCTGGTCATTATTCAACCCAATCCGTCCGATCACATCGGGATAGCCATCCAGGTTGATATCTGCGACTTCCATATCACATGCCCTGTAATGTTGATAATCCGGGAAGGCATCCAGGTTGACGATTACATTTCTTTCCCATGAGGGATACTGGTACCATACGATATGTCTACTGCCTTTCAGGTCCT
>CAZXOJ010000622.1:0-1561 GCA_964642325.1 uncultured Bacteroides sp.
GTATCATAAAAAGTAGCCTGCCCCATGCCGGAAAGTCTGTAAGGATTGGCATTACTGGTGTCCCCGGGGTTGGAAAGAGTACTTTCATTGAATCTCTTGGCACGCAAATAACCAATTCAGGTAAAAAGTTGGCAGTGCTGGCCATCGATCCTTCCAGTGAACGCTCGGGAGGGAGTATCATGGGAGATAAAACCAGGATGGAAGATCTTTCCGCCGATAAGAATGCCTTCATCCGCCCTTCACCAGCCGGGGGATCCCTTGGAGGTGTTGCCAGGAAAACCCGTGAAACCATCATCCTGTGTGAAGCTGGAGGGTATGATGTTATTTTTATTGAAACCGTCGGGGTTGGCCAATCCGAAACCACCGTACATTCCATGGTTGATTTCTTCCTCCTACTCATGCTTGCCGGTGCTGGAGATGAACTTCAGGGGATCAAAAGGGGCATCATGGAGATGGCAAACCTTATAGCCATTACAAAGGCTGACGGAACAAATAAGCAGAAAGCGGAACGGGCAGGCAGGGAATATAAGAATGCACTGCATCTGTTCCCTCCATCTGAATCCGGCTGGACCCCCAGGGTATTAACCTGCTCTTCCCTGGATCAGACAGGAATAGGAGATATCTGGAAATCGGTTGAGGAGTATGTCAGCTTTACCATGGAGAATGGCTATTTCGGTCAGCAACGAAACCGGCAGTCCAAATACTGGATGTATGAATTCATCCATGAATCACTGCAGTCACATTTCTATGCAGATCCCCGGATAGGAAAGCAACTGGAGCTGCTCGAAAAAAAGGTGATGGAAGGCAGTGTAAGCTCCTTTCATGCAGCAATGGAGATCCTCAAGGAATACCTCCCAGACTAAGAAGAATGCTTCTTTAAATTCTTTCTATTTAGTCGCAATTTAAATTGCCCCTTTCTAAAAAAAAAGATTTTTACTTATGTTTGCTCCACCAATCAATAAACGGAAATACCATGAAAAAAATAGTATATATCATAGCTGTGTTTTTTATCCTGTCAGCCTGTACTTCAAAACCTGGCTTTCAATTAAGTGGTTCTATCGATGGCTTTACCAGCGGGGATATTATACTGCTGGAACAAAGAATTGATAAGGAATATGTAAAGATCGATTCTGTAATAAGCCCTGATGGTACATTTGAATTTACAGGAAGCTTAGAGATACCTGATGTTTATTACGTCAGTGTGCCAGGCAAACGCGGCAGGGCAATGATCTTCCTGGAAAATAGCCAGATCGGTTTCACGGCACATGCTGATACGCTATGGGAGCCTGCTATTAATGGTTCAGCAGTGCATGATGAGTATAATTCCTTCCAGGAATCACTCAATGGGATCTATGCTAAGGCAAGGGAACTTTATACCAGCTACCGTGAGGCGGATAAGTCCGGTGATGAAGAGACAGCAAAAACACTCGAAGTGAAGATTAATGCTGTTTATGATGAGGTTGAGGAGTACCAGCTGGCATACCTTGATGAGCATCCAGCTTCCTACATTGCCCCTTACGTTGTTCAAAATCTCCACTATGGGAAAGAAGCAGATGAGATC
>CAZXOJ010000623.1:0-1513 GCA_964642325.1 uncultured Bacteroides sp.
TTGCAAGGATGGTTAATTATGGTCATGAAACAAATTTTATCAGGATGTCTTGTTTCAGGTCGCAGGTTGACAAGCTTATCTCCAAGGAGGACCAGGAAAAAACTACCATCATCCTTAAAAAGGTCGGGTCCTATTTTCTTCAGGGGGCCTGGCATGAGGACCAACTTGCTGCCTGGGTTGTCTCCGGTGTATTTGGTCTTGAAAAGTTCAGGGAAGCCATTGAAATAATATATTTCATTTTGGGTGCAGATTTCACAGAGGCAAGGAATTACTTTGATGATGATGTTGAACAGTTTTTTACCCTTGTCTATCCCAGGAAAGCTTTCCTTCAAATGATCAATAAAATTCGCATTCTAACAGCTGAAGACATGCAGGAGATTGAGCAGAACGCGCGTGAGTGGTACAGGTCGCTCAACAAAGCTTTTTCTGAATTGCTGAAAACTGAGGTTAGCTGGGGCAGGATGAAAAACATGCCCCTCTATAAAATTATCTACTCAAATTTTTACCGACTGGATAAGGTTTTTCCTCTGGAAAACTCAGATGATAAGATGGTTACAGAGAACACCCATCAAATAGAGGACATATCCCAACAATTCTTTGATTCGATTTCAGCATAGAGTTCTCATTGTTGGATTCAATTAAGTTTTATAAATTGGTTTTAAGTCATGAGATTTACATACGGTATATACTTGCTTTTCATCCTGGCAATAACCTTATCTGGTTGTCACAGGACCGAAAAGGGACCTTCTCAAGCAACTGATGGACATCCATCTGAAGCATCAACTTTGGCTTATTCAGAAAGGGATAGTCCTCCAGGAGACAGCATCATTCAGAGTTATTTTTCCGATGAGTATTCCATACATATTGTGAAAAATATCTATGGGAATGATGCAGTTTTATTTCCGGAGGATATGTGGATGACAATCTACAACAGCACGGGCCGAACAATTATGCCTTTCGATGCTACATGGTATCCGGATTTAACACGGGGGCTCTTTCCTCTCGAACCGGAATGGCCTGACTATTTTCTGGTTCATGAGTATAACCTGGGTAATTGTTGCACCTGTGAGGGTGAATATTTGCTGAAAGTCACGGCAGATGAAATTAAGGTCATCGGCCTGGTTAACGACTATAAGGATGGGAAATTCTATGTAAATATATGTGACTGGCCTATTAATAAATCACATGTTGAGATGACCTTGACGGTTCATGAAGCCCCCTTGATAAATGACACCCTGATCTATCCGGAAAATTGGAATTATTAGGTAGTTCATAAAATACCTGTGGGGCTATTACCGCCTGGTTGAGAAAGTAGATTCTCTTTTGACCAGTTGTAGTAACAATTATTTCTCACCATACTTATCAATGAAGTCATTCATTATAGCATAATGATCCACGGGTGTTCCTTCCCTGATCATGATAAAACCTATCAGGGATTTTGAATCACCAGCTTTCAGGGGGCCCACTGCCGGGTGGGAATGGATGCAGTCGAGTCCACCGGGATTTACATCCA